>CAYWSQ010000008.1:0-34868 GCA_964460925.1 uncultured Flavisolibacter sp.
CTTCCCGGCTATTGTATTAAAAAACTAACGATTCTTGGTCAACTCAAGCCAATGGCCTATGGCTAATAGCCAATAGCTCGTATCCAAAAGTACTTCATCCTTTAATGACTTTACTTACCGCCCTTACCGCCTAAACGGCTATTTTATTAAAAAACTAACTGTTCTTCCTGCTATTGTAATAAAAACTAACTGTTCTCTGATAAACTCAAGCCAACAGCCAAAAGCTAATAGCCAATAGCCTTCCTTCCCTAACAGTAAAAACTCCCCTACATTTGTCTTCCAAAAAAATCCGCGATGAAGTTAAGAGAGTCTGTTGAACAAGCATGGCAAAACAGGGAAATGCTCACCTACCAGGGCATACAGTCAGATGTAAAAGCAGTGATAGAAGAAGTAGATAAAGGAAGACTTCGGATAGCAGATCCACCCGGCACCGGTGATAACCATACAGATGAATGGAGGGTGAATGAATGGGTGAAGCAGGCCATCCTGCTGTATTTTGGTTTGCAGCCCATGCAGACCTGGAATGTGGAGCCATTCGAGTTTTATGATAAGATGCTGCTCAAAAAAAATTACAAGGAATTAGGAGTAAGAGCGGTACCCCATGCGGTTGCCCGTTACGGCGCTTTCATTGCCAGGAACGTAGTGCTCATGCCTTCCTATGTCAATATCGGTGCCTATGTAGATGAAGGCACCATGGTAGATACCTGGGCAACAGTTGGCAGTTGCGCGCAGATCGGGAAAGGTGTACACCTTAGTGGCGGTGTAGGAATTGGTGGTGTGCTGGAACCACTGCAGGCAGCGCCGGTCATTATTGAAGATGGATGTTTTATCGGCTCAAGGTGTATAGTGGTTGAAGGTGTGAGAGTGGAGAAAGAAGCAGTGCTCGGGGCCAATGTGGTACTTACCCAATCGACCAAGATCATTGATGTGAGCGGCAGTGAGCCCAAAGAAATGAAAGGTGTGGTACCGGCAAGAAGCGTGGTAATCCCCGGCACTTACAATAAAAAATTCCCTGCAGGTGAATATGGCGTAAGCTGCGCGTTGATCATTGGCCAGAGAAAGCCAAGCACAGACCTGAAGACAAGCCTGAACGATGCACTCCGTGAGTTCAATGTTTCGGTATAGCGGCAAGCTACAAGCTTCAAGCTGCAAGACCTAAAGCACTAAATGAACTTTTAGTTCCAATTTGGCATAATCTCTGCGCCCTTTGCGTCTAGCCGTTTTGTTCTATAACGCATCTATGACTCCGCGTTCTCTGCGGTTAATAAAACTCAATACCATGAAACATCCCGTATATTCTTTATTGATCCTTGCCTTGCTATCTGCAGCCTGTAATAATACCAGTCCCAACACCCCTGCAAATGAACAAAATCAGGATTCTGTAATAAAGCCTTCCTCCCATCAGGTATCTGCTCCCAACAGCATCGAGGCCATACAAAAAAGCTACGAACAGATCACCACTCAAAAAGACCAGGGCCTGTTTGATTCCACAGGTTTCAAATACAATTGCAATAATGAAATAAGCGGCACGGTCAGCTATTTCACTGAAAAAGGCCAGCTACGCCTGGTCATCCACCGTTACAATGAATATGACCATCATGAGGCGGAGGAATATTATTATATAAAAGACTCCACCCTGTTTTTTATTTACAACAAGGAACTATTATGGTCCTTCGACTCCGGGCCACAGGGATCTACTAAGGACAACATCACTGAGCAGCGGGTATATTTAATTGATCAAAAGCCTGTGAGGTGCCTGGAGAAGGAATACACGATCCGTTCAAATGCGACCAATAATCCCAGGCCGGATACAATACCCAACAAGGAGATCGAATGCGCGGCAGTGGAAGTGATGAAGTCCTACCAGCAATTGCTGAAGCACCGCGGTAAAACTCCCCCCGGTTGTTTATAAGGTGTTACCAGGCTTTTATAATTCTTTCGGAAGATTTGAAGGATTTAATTCCCTTCTCTCCTTATATTTGCCGCCCCGATCAATGCGAAAAGCTAGAAATGCAGGGCCTTCGCTCTGTTTCCCGCTCTCCGCACTGTTCCTGCCCAGGTGGCGAAATTGGTAGACGCACTGTCTTCAGGTGGCAGCGCCGCGAGGTGTGCTGGTTCGAATCCAGTCCTGGGCACAAAAGAAGAGCGGAGAAACAGAGCGAGAGCGAAGTTTTCTCCGCTTTTGATTTTTCCCTCCGTTCCCGCTCTCTTTCTCTTTCTGTTTCTGTTTCTGTTTCTAAAATTGTATCCATTCATATAATGCCCACATCATATCCGGGATGCTGGTTCGAACCTGCCTGCCGGCAGGCAGGCCTGCATACCCGAAGGGAGTTCCAGTCCTGGCAGAAGAGAAAGAGCGGAGAAACAGAGCGAGAGCGAAGTTACTTATGAAATAAATGTTTTATATATTTTTTGTATATTTATTAAAACCTTTAATCATGAAACTTTTGCCAATCATTGCCTTTAATGCTTTTGAGTTTGAACTCAATTAGTAGCTCCTCCACCGCATCTAATGAAAAAGAAAATAACCAATTATTCGGAAGGTTTACGGTTTATTAGCATCTGACCCTTTAGGATATTTTGAGGGGTGCGCAGTTAGAATGTTTGTAAACGTATTGGTAGAATATGATGATAATACGCTCGAACTTACAAATATTGAAGTAATCAATGGTGGTTTTTATCTTGATTGTCCAGTTCTGTCAACGTTAGGCGCTGGATTCTCTATTAGTCATGATGAATATGGTATTACTGATATGATTCAAACTAGCACCTCAGGCGAACCGGATATCGATGAGCTTTTCGAATCAAATAAAGATCAAATAATATCAGATCTAAATGCATTAATACTTGCAGAACTTTAGATAAATAATGGTATCACTTTCAGGATATTTTTCAATTATATAATTATATATGAATTTAATTTGCTTGGCCATTATATTTCATTGTACAACATCTGTTTCGGATACGAGTATTTATGTCAGATTCAACCATGAATATGCAAATTTTTCAAACACCTCAATATCAGTTCCGGAGAAATTCAATAAAATTTTGGGCGACTCAATTTCTGTTGCCCAAATTTTACAAGCTAAATCTTTGATTAGGTATGAAATGCTGATTGATAACAAGGGAAACTATTGCTCAAAATTTGGATCTTCCAATGCGGGATTTCAGATGAAAACAGTATATTATTATTTCAGGGATGGCCGATATTCAATGAAAGATGATACTACAACCATAACTCCGATGTATTTGACAATAAAAGAAGGTCCCGGAGTTAAGGAAATTTTGAAATATAAGTGCAGAGAATTCATGGCATATAATTCAAAGGGTGATTTGATATTTAAGATTTGGGCTACAAAAGATCTTCCCGAGTCTATTACAGGTTTTCATACATTAGTCCCGTTTGGTTCTGCTGTATTAGAACTAGAAGCTGTGAAATGGAAGTGGAAGAGAACTGCTATAGAGGTAAAGAAGTTAACGAATACTCAAATGTCTCTATGTGACTAAAATTTAAGCTAAGGAACAAGGCCTTGTACACCCTTGCTCTTTATTATTATTTCAGCAATCTTTATTTTTGAACCATTTATCACATCTCAAACACTTATACGATATCAATGATCGTCAAATTTTCTACAGGTTAATCACCTGCAGAATCTTCAGCAATTTCTTTTGCAAATAAGTGAGATTGTTTTCTTCTGGATTTGCCCAGTTTTAGGAATCAAAATTCCAACTCAATAAATTTATACAATAGGTCCATCAGCTAAAATGTGCATTTTTGCCAGGCATGAGCATTTTCAGTTATCACATCATTAAAACTTCTCCTGCTACAACTCTTAAGATGATCTTATTTCCTCCGGGGAAGTCAAAGGTTCCGGGATTGATTCATGCCGAATACATGACCATCATGACCCTGGGTGCTCCTATTTTTTCACCTTCACGAATGCTTCTCGGGCAATTGGTAGTTTTTGCCCAATGGGAAAATGAAGCGGCGCTTGACCATTTTTTGGCGCATGATAAATTCGGAGCCAGGCTAAAAAAAGGATGGTATGCCCGCCTCGTTTTTATGCGCCAGTGGGGCAGCATAAGCGGTTTTAAAATTCCAACGGCAACTGCGGAAAAAAATGATACAGATGCTCCTGTTGTAGCAGTTACCATTGCCCGCATGAAACTGCCTGAAGTTCCCAGGTTCATTCGCTGGGGAAGGCCGGTAGAAAAACTGGTCCGTGATCATCCAGGTGCAACTTTTTCATTAGCCTCTATCAGGCTGCCCAGGACAGTATCCACCTTTTCCATATGGAAATCCCTGGAAGAAATGAAAGCTATGGTACATGGACATAGCCCTCTTCCACAACCGAAACGGCATTCAGATGCCATGAAAGAAAGGGAAAGAAAAGATTTTCATTTCGAATTTACAACATTAAGATTCCGCGCCATCTCGGAATCCGGTGAATGGAAAGGAAGAAAGAATATGATTCCGGGACTTAATAATAAAAATTGAAATGGCCTTCGCGTACCCGATGCAGAAACTACAGGACTGGCTCTCCCAGCAATGGGTGATTATTATGGGAAGAAAAATTGATCCCCTGGAACATAGCTGGTTGTACGGCCCCTTTGGTAATCTGGAAGCCGTGCGTGAAGCATACATTCATCAATTGGCCGCGAAGGAACACCTGGTCATTGAAAAAGAATTTAAAACAAAAGGTTTACTCCCGGCCATACAAAACCTCAACCTTTCAGAAGCGGATCTTTCCCGGGTTTCTCCAGAGGTGATAGATTTTTATGAGAATACTTCCAACTACGATCTGCATTTTACTGTGAAATGGAATCCATTCTTCCAGGTTTTCGGTTTCCTGGTCATCCGTTTATTTAGTGAGAGGTTGAACCAGTTGAACATTCCATTAAAAAATTCAAAAACACTTCAATCGCTCAAAAGCGAACTCACTGTTTTGACAGACCCGGTTTCCAATGTGCCGAAATACACCTTCTGGACCCGGTCTATCAAGCCTGCTGGCAAGACCATTTATACCGGTATTTATGGAAGCACATCACTTCCATCAGGGCAAACCTGTGTGAAAGCCATATTTCCCTTGCCTAATGGAAATGCCACGGTGCTCCTCTCATCTACTGCAGGAGAAAAGGGTGAACTTATCCTGGAATCGAGCGGAAATAAATTTGGTGATGCCGGATTTTATTTTCTACTGAAAGACTCAAAAGGAAAATACTGGTCGCAATACATCAAATCCTTCCGGGACAGGTTGACTGTGAGACCAGAAGAAAACGGTTTGTCCGCAGAACAGGTTATAACATTATGGCATCTAGAGGTGATGCGTTTCAACTACATAATTAAAAAAAAATGAACGCCTGAAGTATTACAAAATTCAACAGTGCCTGAAGTTCCCACTCCCTATTACTTTTCTTTCTCTTTCTCTTGTTGAACTAAATGGCCTTCCCTGACTAGTTTTACAACTTATTATCGTCTGTTCCACCTGGGCAGTGTGCCATAGAGGCTAATGTATTGTTGCAACAAAACCCTTTCTACGTCCTCCGGAAAATCTTTATTAATGCCATCATAAGTAACATACCAATAAATATCCAAAGCTTCGATGTTCTCGAATTCCATTAATGCTATCCATGATTTTCTTCTTGAAACCTTATCTGAATTTTTGCCATTAATAATCCTATCCTTCAATCCACCACAACCCGCCTTTGTGTTTTTGATCTTACCATCAAGGCTCTTTTGACCTGACTTTCCTATGTACACCAGTTCAATATTTCCTTCAGCTAAAGCAAATGATCGTTGATTTTATATTTATTAAGTATATCAAACATGAAGATCAATTTGTCGGGTCATACTAAGAATCTCTGCATCCAGCTTGGACCTTTGCGCTTACGGCGTATGAAATGTCTTGCTCATTTGAAGAACATCAACAAGGCTAAGTCTTAGAATTCCATCTTATCGTTACAATCTTTCTCCCATTACATTACTTCAATCCTTCCGCTTCATTTCAATACCATAAATATCCGTCCTCCTGTCTTTCAGATTCCGAACCGCACCGAAACTGTGCAGCTCTTTTAAAAGATCCACATTCACGTCAGCAATCAGTGTCATTTCGGTATTAGGGGTGGCTTCAGCCTTGATGCCATTGCTGGGAAAGGAGAAATCAGAAGGTGTAAAGACCGCTGATTGGGCAAACTGAATATCCATATTATGCACCTTGGGCAGGTTGCCTACACTTCCCGCGATGGCCACGTAACATTCATTTTCGATAGCCCTTGCCTGCGCGCAACTGCGTACACGGGTATAACCATTCTGTGTATCTGTCATGAAAGGAACAAACAGGATCTGCACGCCCTGCTCCGCCAGCAGCCTGGGTAATTCCGGGAACTCCACATCATAACAGATGAGGATGCCGATCTTGCCACAATCCGTCTCATAAGCCTTGAGTGTATTCCCTCCTACCATTCCCCAGGCCGCGATCTCGCCGGGTGTGAGGTGGATCTTTTCATACATTTCAAAACTTCCATCTCGCCTGCAGAGGAAACCTACATTCTTCAGTTTGCCATCCACCAGGTAAGGCATGCTACCTGTAATGATATTGATATTATAGCTGATGGCATAACTCATGAATTTATCACGCAGCGGAATGGTGTACTCGGCTATCTGCCGCATGGCCTGTGCACCATCAAGGTGATTGTAGGTGGTCATCAGCGGGGCATTGAACAACTCCGGGAAAAGAATAAAATCACTCTGGTAATCACTCACCACATCTACAAAAAATTCAATCTGCTCGCAAAGCGATTCCAGGTTGGGAAAGGGCCGCATCTGCCACTGCACCAGCCCCAGCCTGACAGTTGATTTTTTGGAATTGATATGTGCGGCCTCCTCGTTATAGTAGATATTGTTCCATTCGAGCAGCGAAGCATATTCCAATGATTCTGTATCGCCTCTCAGGTAACCGGTCAATATTTTGCGCACGTGAAAATCATTTGCCAACTGGAACGACAGGGTTGGATCATGTATCTCCCTGCTTTTTACTTTTTCCAGGTATTCTTTCGGACTCAACTGGTCCGCGTAATTTTTATACTGTGGAATCCGGCCGCCGGCAATAATAGCGCGCAGGTTCAGGCGCTCACAGATCTCTTTTCTTGCATCATACAGTCTCCTGCCGATACGCATGCCCCGGAAATCAGGGTGCACAAAAAAATCGATACCATACAACACATCTCCCTTGGGATCATGCGTGCTGAATGTATAATTGCCTGTGATCTCCGCGTAGGTATGCTTGTCACCGAATTTGGAATAATCCACGATCAGTGAGAGGGCACAGCCCGCAATGGCATCGTTTACCACGATGCAGATCTGTCCTTCAGGAAATATTTCAAGCAGTTTGCTGATATTAACTTCGCTCCAGAAAGAAGCGCCTTCCCAGTCGGAATAGGCTTCCACCATGGATGATTTGAGGCCAACATAATCATCTTTGGTAAGGGTTCTCAGCTCGATCTTCAGATCCTCGTTCTTCGGTTCCATGTATTAAAGATACAAAGGGATGCGTGGTTGAAACTCGGAACTATTCCCTGGAAAAGATGTTTTCAGAAATTAGATCAATGTAAGTTCACTGTACAAAGAAGAAGGCCGGTAAGGCGGGAAGACGGTAAGTAAAGTCATTAAGGTTTGAAGTGATTCACTGATATTTACAATCAAGTTTCAACTATCAAACGCTACTTACCGCCTTTCCGCCTTCCCGGCCTTGTATTTTTAGAGATAGAAATCATTCAAGGTTGATTTGGAAATAAACTGCGACCTATCCATATAAATACGCCTTACCCCTGTTCACCGGCTCACACAGGTCAGCAATCGTTCTTGTTTTGTAAATGTCTTCAAGAATATCTCTTGACTTTTTGTACTCATCATGTATCGGGCATGGATGAAGGGAGGAGCAGCGGCTGAGGCCCAGTCCACATTCCTGGAAAAGAGTTTGTCCATCTATTGCCGCTACAATTTGAATGAGGGGCTGCAATGTTTGTTCCTTTGTAATATAAAATCCGCCAGTAGGACCTTTCATACTTTTAATCACATCCGCTTTCACCAGCACCTGCAACATCTTACCCACCGTATGCTCGCTTGCTTCAATATAATCCGCGATCTCTTTCAAACCGGAACGATTTCCAAATTCAAGTTTTGTTGCCAAAAACACAGTGGCTTTGATGGCAGTCTTGCAGGTATAACTGATCATTGTTCGCGGTTTAAGAATTCATGTCCTTTATCAGAGATCATCGAAGGATTCCATGGGGGATCAAATACGATATCAATATTGATGGTATAACCAGGTAAATGATTTTGCATTACCGCAAGGGCCTGGTCGCGGATGCTCTCACCCATAGGACAAAATTGCGTGGTAAGGGTCATAGACATAAACACAAACTTGCTGGTTTCATCGAAATCCAACTGGTACACCAGGCCAAGGTCAACTATGTTCAGACCAATCTCGGGGTCCAGCACTGCTTCGAGTGCCTTCAGTGCCTCCCGGCATTTATTTTCATCATTGGTGATCACTTCTTTCATGCTTTTTGCCTCAGCATTTTCAAAATATTAAAATTGTACAGAACCGCCGTAATGATCAGCAAGGAACTTGCCAACTGGATGAGTGGCACTAGGCCGGATAAGATACCACCTAAAAACAAGCTGAATCCAGCGAGGTACAGTATGCCCATGGCATTGAAAACTTTGTGATCAAATAGATCTTTCGGGTTGGGCATTTTCCCCATTCCTGTCTTTGGATGATAAATCTTATTCCATACAATAAAAGGCAGGGTCTTGAAGGTCATGCCCAAAATAATGGCAGTCAGCCAGCCAAAAAATATGGAAAAGCCATAGGCCAGCACCAGTTTTTCATTGGCAAATGAAAATACAAGCAGCACAATGATCACGATCAGAAAAACCATAGGTAATAACATCATGGCCACTGATAGTAAAGAAATCTTCACCTGTTCATCTACCTGCCGGCGGATGCGTTGCTGGTAAGCCTTCCGGCAAAATGCCGCGAACAGGACCAGCGCAGAAAATATTGCTGCTAAGGGCACCAGGTTTGCAGAACGGTGCAGGTTCATTAAAAAAATAAAAATGAAAATGACAATCGCTCCATTCACCAGCGCGTAAATGATCCACAGCTTTCCTGGGTTTTCATATTTGGAGATCAGGAACATGGGTATGAGCCTTGACCCCACTCCCATCACCATCAATAAAAACCAGCCGGCAATACCCAGGTGTGCATGTAAGGAGAGATAACTCAAAGAATCAGCAGGCAGAATGCTTGCAGTAAAATTGAACACCAGCAGCAGGCCAATGAGGGTGGTGACGAGCAGCCAGAGAGAAGCTGTTAATACAAAAACTGCCTGGACATTCACCTTGTTGGTTTTTTGCATGCAGCCATATAAATTGATCACATAACAGGCAACTGCCGCGTTAATCAGTATGGAGCCTGTCTGCGCGAGCCAGTCCATACGGAAGTGAAAAAAACAATATACAAGTATGGGTATGCCGGCGGCAGCCAGGAAAAAAGATGCATGCGCCAGTGTTGCGCTGTAGAGAGGAGAACCAGTGAGGACAGGCAATAGCTGGTGACTCGCACCCAAAATGATCATAGTGCCCCAGCCCAGGGCCATGGTATGGGTAATGGCAAGTGTGCGGGGATGAAAATGATGCTGCGTAAATGCATCACCTGAAAAAAAAACCAAAAGGGTTGCTGCAAGAAAAGACAGGGCCGCGTACACATAAAACGGTATCACGAGCCTGTGATGGGTATGCTGAACCAGGTTATTGGCGGGTAACATGTTCTCTAAATATAAGAAGCTGCACCTTACCCGGAACTTCCTTTACGCGGTAAGAAAATTTACGGTCGGACAGCTCGGGAAAAAGATAAACCGGTACGCGCTTGTGATCTACCAGCAGTAAGGTATTAACAGGTAATTTTTCCAGCGCTTCCAGTATGGTAAACATGGGCTGGGGCATTTCAAGGTGACGAACATCGATTTGTTGAATGTTTGTACCAAATGATTTTATAATGGTGTCCCAGTCAACCGCTTCTTTATTTTCCTTTACAACAGAATCTTGCACAGGACCTGGTTTATAAAAATAGGTTTCAAAAAGATCATCAGCCATGGCATCCACGTAAGTCTGGAATCCTTTCTTTTCCAGCAGCAGGATCAGGGGTGTGGGTTCAAAACTGTTGATGATCTTCAGAACTGCACCCTGGTCCAGTCCTTTGATTTTTTCCATGATCATGTAGAGCGGGTCTTCACCACTGTCGAGAATAGGCCGCACATCCAAAACATTCACCTGCTTTGAATGTATGGACTCCATAAACACTGGCAGTTTTTTTTCAGTTTGCTCCCCTTTAGTATGCCTTTCAATTTCAAAACCAAGTGGTTCAAGTTTTTCAAAAAACGCTTCTACGGAGCAGCCACCCATGCTGGCTGCCGTAGAGAGCGAGGTGCGGCCAGCCATCAGCTTTCTAAGGATCGGATTTTTTAGTTTTTCAAATTTTTTATTGATGGAAATGATGGTTTCCAAAGCCTGTGGGTGGTGCTTTAGTATCGCAGATATTTTTGTATGCTGGTTAATGATCATGGTTACTGGTTAACCGCTAAGAGCGCAAAGGACGCTAAGATTACGCAAAGAATTTTCGCACTCTTTGGCGCCTTTCATTCTTAGCGGTTAAAAAAGATTTATCCTCTTAACTCCTTATCAAGCTTTAAGGCTTTAGGGAAAAGAATGTTGTTTTCCAAATGAATATGCTGGTGCATGTCCTCATCAAGCTCATTCAATTTCTGGAAAAGAAACTGGTAGCTGTTGCAGGCATTAGCGGGTGGTGTATAATCATTGGTGAGTTTACGCATCTCGTCAAGGATTTCTCCGGCCGCTTCATGATCTGCTTCCATTATTTTAATGGGATCAGTGATACCCACCTTATCATTCAGAACGGAAAGATTCCCGGTGCGTTTGGCATAAACCAGCGCTTTGATATAAGGGAATACCACTTCTTCCTCCACTTTGAAATGCTCATCGAGTTCCTTTACGAGGTGCGTGAACATCACATACAAAGGTTTCAGCCCGGCATGTGTACTGCCATGGTGTTCGGTGACCTTGGTAATAAGACCCATGAGTCCCGGCAGTTCATTATAATAATAAAGATGGTGCTGGTTGTAGATATAATCAGCAAGGAAATCAGCGCCCCACCTGTTATAGTCATTGGTGGATGATACGGTAACGGTTGGATTCTCAAGTTCAGCTTCAATCACTTCCATATCCAGGCCTTTTTCATCACATACCTGCCTGAGTGATTTTTTACCACCACAGCAAAAATCGATGCCATATTTTTTAAATACTTCTGCTTTGCGCAGGTCACTGGCCGCGATCTGTCCAATGGTTTCTTTCGAATCCTCGTTCTTCCTAATCTCAACACGCCACCATTGTGGTCCCTGTTCAATATATGACCAGGAGAATATATTCCCTCTCTCACCCAGTAGCTGGTAGTAAAGAGGCTTGGGATCATGGTCGTTCAGGATCTGGAATGCCTGGCCACCGGCCAGCGCGTCAAAATGTTTGAAGATAGTTGGATGTTTTAAACGGGGCTCTATGAGTGTTACATTCAGTACGAAAATATCGGCCGAAGGAGCACTGTTGGTTCTTTCAAGAGGTATTGCCTGCACATTGCTGCCGGTCTTTTTGATCTCGACCTTCCATACTTCCGGGCCATTCTCAATCTTCTTCCATTCAAAGATCTCTCCCTTTTCTGCTTTCATTTCATAATAAAGCGGGATGGGATCATGATCGTTGATTAGCAGGAAAGATTCACCGCTGGGGAGTTCATCAAATTTTTTAAGGATGGTGGGATGCTTGAGCGCGGGCTGGAGGTCTGGAACAAATAAACTATCCATGATGTATTAGGTTTAGGGAATAAAAGTATTACGATACTTTTATTAAAAACCTGAGTTTTGTCAGGTTGCCTTATCATCCCAGGATGCCCGCTGCCCACCTTAAAGCGACTTCAGCTTTTTTTGCTTTTGCTTTCAGTTCCTGCAATTTCTGCTCCGTTTCAATTCGTTTCAATTCCCTGGCATTGAGCAGGAATAAGGAGCTCTCACCATTTCTGAATTTGATTTCTTCACCACGCTGCAATGCAGTTACGTTGACAAGTAACTGTTCCTGTATGCTGAGCTGAGTCAAAACCTGCATGTTTTCCTGGTAATACAACCTCACCTTGTTCAGCACTTCAAGCTGTTTTTGTTTCTGGTCAAGGATGGTTCTTTCAATTCCAAGCTTTGTTCTTTGATAATTGCCCCTTGCTTCTGACAAACGCAGCGGAATGGCCAGGTCAATTCCAAAACGGTAGTTGTTGCGGAACCAGGGACCATCAATTGTTTTTCGAAGGTCATAACCTGACTGGTTATACCTGATCTTCAGATCTGGCAGCAGCGCCTGGAATGCATACTTTTTTTCAATCTCCAGGTTTCTCAATCTGAAATCATACTGGGCCAATTCTGGATGGTTAGCAGCAAGGGTTAATACTTCCTGCAATTCGACCGCCCCCCCTATATCCTCCCCTGCGGGAATAACATTTTCAGGAAGGAGCGCCTGCGCTCCTTCTTTGGTCCATAAAAACGCTGTGAGTTCCAGCCGCGCCCTGTACAATTCCTGCACGGCCTCCGAACGTTTGATCCCAAAAGACTGAACCTGTGTGTACGCTTCCAGCGTATCAATGGCCGGCCGTTCTCCAAGCAGGCTGGCAGATTTCACCAGGTCAAACCTTTTGATAGCATTCTCCAGGGCATTGTTTACAATTTGCAGTATATGGTATTGCTGCCACCAGTCCCAATAGGCATGAAGACCATCCTTCAACAGGTTATTGAGCATGATGCGTTGCTGTACTTCTGATAACAACTGCATATTCTTCGCCTGCAGCAATGTTGCTCTTCTTTTATCCATCAGCAGGTTTTGCAAAGGCTGAACCGAAATGCCCATGTACATGACCGATCCGGTGGTTTTTTCGGGGTTTAACCTTGCTCCTGAAATCCTTTCCTGGCCCGCATAAAGTTCGATGCCGTACCAGGTAGGAATACTTAGTTCAGCGCTCCTGTAATTGTAGTAATCCGTACCGCCAAATACTTTGCGTGAAGTTTCTCCTTTCAACAAAGGATCAAATCCACCACGGGCAGCAAGCAGTCCGGCCTCTGCCCTCTCAATATCAATGGTAGCCTGCAGGGCAACCGGATGAAACCTGGTGATAACACCCAGCATTTCCTTTTCAGTAAAATACTGCTGTTGCGCTCCTGCTTCAACAACACCTGCCAGCAATAATATGAGGATAATCTTTTTCACTTTTTCTTAATCGTGTTTGGAGTTCGATAATAATCCGGCGGGAAAGAATTGATATTCCGCCACAGTTCATACCATACCGGTACATTCTTCAGTAAGGCGATGCCGTTTGCCCCGGTGCCCATTCTTAATTCTTTCGGCCATTTGCGGTAAGTAGAATCTTCCTTTACAATTACTTTAAACTTTCCATTGGTGCTTACTTCATTTTCCACTGCTGATACAATACCGGAATAAGTTCCATAAGAAGCTTCAGGCCATCCGCTGAAGACAATGGCAGGAAAACCGTCGAAGAGGAAGCGCACTTGCTGGCCGGGAGAAACCAGGGGAAGGTCAACGGGCCTTATATAAAGTTCAACCGCGTAATCCACCTGGTCGGGAACAATATGCACAAGCATTTCACCTTCCTTAACTACTTCACCAATTCCGGCATTGCGTGCTTTGATCACCTGTCCGCTCTGGGGAGCAATCACGTAATACATATCATTGCGGATCTTGTAGGAAGCATACTGGTTCTTTAACCTCGCAATATCTCCCTGGCCATCTGCTACCAGGGAAAGGGAACCATACCGTTCACCTTCTGCTTTGGAAACTTTTTCAGAGAATTCCTGGCGTAGTGAATTCAATTCCATTTTTAAAATGGACCGGTCCTGCCTGGAAGCAAGATATTTATTTTCGGTACTGATTTTTTTGGCAAGGGAAGTCTGGTAGGCCTGGTTCCTGATCTCTAACTGCGTTAAGGATACGAGACCGCTGTCAAACATGGTCTTCTGGCGGTTGAACTGGAATGATGCGATCTTCCATTCGTTTTCCGCCGCTTTCATTTCTGCACTGTCAGACCTGATCCTGGCTTCCGCCTGCATCAGTTTATCCTCCACCTGGCTCAAGCGTGCTTCAAGAGAAGCGCGCAGGGCATTGATCTGATCATTAGCTGCTTCGATCTTACCCTGGTAATATTTTACGGAAGATTCTTTGGCAGATAATTCTTCCCCTGTTCTTTCAACCAGGTTGGGATCCAGGAAGCCGGTATTGATCTCTGAAAGCTGCACGATGGTATCACCCGCTTTCACAAAATCGCCTTCCTTGACGTACCATTTGATGATGCTCCCTCCAATGATGGTATTGATCTGTTGCGGCCTTTGTTCCTGCCGCAGCGCAGTGATCTTCCCTGTTGCCCGTATATTCTGTGTCCATGGCAGGAATAATATAACGGCAACGACTACCAGTAAAAAATAAAACCATTTCCGGATATTACTCTGCCGGTTATGCCTGTATATTTTGTTGTATGATGAATACGAATTCATAATCTGATTTTTTATTTATCCATATAAATTACCTGGTTGCATCGCGTGGAAAAGGATTCATCGGTAGTGGCAACAATAATGGTTGAAGTTTGATGATTGAGAATCAGCTCCTGGATATTACGCCGGTCCTCCTCTTCCACTCCCTGCCAGGGTTCCTCCATAATCAAAAGGCATGGCTTATGTGCCAGGGCTCTAACGAGCAGTATTTTTTGCACTACACTGCGGGGCAATCTTTTTCCATCCGGATCCAGTTCGGCATCATAGCCATCGGGTAGGCCTGAGAGGAAAGGAAGCAAACCCGCTTTTTCACAGAGCTGGTGGATATAGTTCCTGTCGGGCACCGGCTTACCCATGGTCAGGTTTTCCCAAAGGGTGCCGTGAAAAACATATTCCTGCTGAAAAAGAATCCCGATCCTTTCGCGCAGGCTTACGAGGTCGTAATTCCCAACCGGGATCTTATCAATGAGCAGCTTTCCATCAAAATCCCTGTAGATGCCTGACAGGAGTTTGAGCAATGTTGATTTCCCGGAACCTGCCCTTCCCATGATACATACCTTTTCACCGGCACGGATATTAAAATTCAGATCATGCAGCACCCGCCTGCTTTCATAACTGAAACCCAAACCTTCGGCATCAATGGATGGCGGATTGAAAGAGTCCATCACATACTGTCCCCCGGATTCAACAGGTTTATCGGTGAGCTTCCCGATCTTTTCCACCGCGGTCATGATATCATACACGCTGTCAAGATTGGTAATGATCCTTTCAATGGAAGCGATAATGGTAAGGATAATGATCTCGGCTGCCACGAACTGCCCGATGTTGATCTGCTGGTTCAGCAACAGCAACACACCACCTACCAGCATAGCCGCTGTAATCAATACCTTGAAAGCAACCAGGATCTTGTACTGGAATTCCAGCACCTTGAAATGATTGGTTCTTGCCGCGAGGTAATGGCCGGTCTTTTCATCTGCCTTGGAAAGGTGCAGACCGGCGCTGGAAAATTTAAATGATTTGACCATACGTGCCAGTTCCTCCAGCCATCCTACCAAGCCGTATTTAAAAGCGCTTTCTGCAAGGCTGCTTTTTAATCCCCTGTTACCCGTGGTTCTTAAGATCAACCATAAGAGCATGATGATGAGGATGCCGAAAAAAATAAAGAAGGGATGGTAAAAGGAAAGCAGCAGCAAACCAAAAAAAATCTGGATCACCGCTATGGGAAGTTCCAGCAGCAGTTTGGCAAAGCCTTTCTGCAGCGAAACCGTATCAAAAAACCTGTTAACCAGTTCGGGCAAATAGAAACCATCCACTTTTTTCAGGTCAAGCCTGGGGATGCGGTCCGCAAAAGCAAATGAATACCGTACAAATATGCGCTGCTGTATCTTCTCGATCACCTTCATCTGGTTGATCTGGATGATACCTGTGAATAATACAGCCAGCACCAGTACAATAATGAGCATGGTGAGCGAAGCTGAAAGTGTGCCGCCCAGCACAAAACCTATGATGGACTGGATACCCACCGGTATGGTCAACTGGATCAGGCCACTGAGTATCGCGAAAAAATAAATGGCAGAGATCTCTGTTTTTTCTTCCCGCACAAGGTTCCATAACCTGGCAACAGGATTTGTAGATTGTACCATGAAAAATTAATTGGGTGAACGAAAGAGTAATAAATCTGATCAGGCTGCTGTGGCCTGGTCAGGAGGAGGTGTAATGAGATCCTTTACATGCAAAAGACCAGGATGTTCAGCATAGACATTGAAGCGTTGCTTGTACGCCATTTCAGCGGGAACAGGGCAGGAAGTATGGTTACATTCCTTTTCCTTTTTTTCTTCGATGCCGGTTTCCACCCGCTCTTCCGTGCCCAGCACATAACTCACCGAATCTGCCAGGGCTATAAAATACCCACAGGTATGCCCTGCCAGCAGGAGAATGATCAGTATGGCAATGAATTTTTTCAAACCGGGTGCAAGTTCCGGGAGAATATCCGGATGAAGTACCTGGTATAGCAGCAGGTTGTAAAAAAATAGCTGTAGGTTGTTAATCGAGCCTTCTCTTAACAATTAGTTAGGAATGACCGAAGTATAAAATGATTTCCGATTTTGAAAACAATTTTTTTCTTTTGAAATATTATGCCGGGACTTGTTATTAAAAAATACAGGGAGATGAGGAATTATTCCCAGAAGTATGTAGCCTCTAAAATGGGATTATCCCAGAACGCCTACAGTAAGATCGAGAATAATATCACGGGACTGACGGTACATCATGTAAAAGAGCTATCCCGCATTCTTGAAGTTCCCATTGCAGATTTGCTGAAGGATGAATTTGAGATCCATAAGCCTTTTGTACTACCCCGTACAGTAACCAAAACCGACCTCCTCAACCATGTAAACATGCTACATAAAATTATCCAGGACAAGCAGGCTGTGAAGCATGACAGTTATATTGTGGCCATGTCGCTCATTATTGCCGCGGAAGGCACATTGGGGTCAGTGCATTGATTCCTGCATTAATCCCAACCCCCGTCATTCAGTCTTGCTTCTTTGACGGTGCTGTCTGCCGACAATTCAATCACAAAAGTTTCTATAGTGGTAGCCAGGCCCCCTAAAAAAGGTTTGGAATCGTAGAGATAAAAAAGTTCAGCTCCTTCACGCTCATCCGGCCAGCCAAGTTTGCGGTACAACGAGTCTGTAGACAAACCCTTCCAACTATGATGGTTCAGCAGGTCATAGATCATCTGGTTACGGTAGGTATATTTTCCACCAGTCTTCGCATCCCATTTGACCTTGTCGAATTTGATGGGTTTTGCTTCAGGGGATTCATTGCTACCCGAACAGGAAAAAAGCAAAATACAAATGGAGAGCAGGAGAAAGGATCGCAGCATGGAGGCGTTTTTTATTGGTAAAAAGAGCAGGTATAAAAGCAATGTCCTTAGAGGAAATAATTTAGAAGGATCCAGTATATGAATCCAGGATATCACCCAGGTCACTTACACCAAGAGTGAACCAGATGATGATGATTCCAAGGATGATCTTGACCGTAAGGGGAATGGTGAATCCAAAAAAGATCCGGAGCAGTTCATTGCTCACCGGGAAAAAAACAAAGGAAAGAAAGAGCGCAGCGATGCCCGGGACCGGGTGCACCATCACCAGGTTGAGCACTCCAATAATAAATACGATGAAACCGAGGAACCAACTGATAGCGGTTGCAGCGTTGATTTTTTGTTGCATAACAAATTGTGCAGCAAAGACTGCATTTTAAATTTTTGAATTAAAGATTGAAATCTGCCAGCATCATATCGATCTTATCAAAGAGTTCTCCTACTCCCATAGCCGACCAGATGATAAATGCCCCGACCAGCAATTTCAACAAAGGTGTAAAGGAATAACCGGTGATTCTTTTAACCAGCCTGCCTGCAGGTGGAAAAAATAAAAAGGAAAGAAGTATGATGAAGATGCCATATTGAGGGTCATTCCCCCAGAAAGTGTTGACGATGCCAATGGCGAAAAAAAGAACGCCAAAGATGATGCTGACAAAATTTCCAAAACGGGTCCTGGTGCGAAGGACAGCCTCGGGTTGCTGGTTCATTTTAATGGAATTTGATTTGAATAAATTTGATTATTGATTTAAAAAGCACTTTGCATTACAAAGTAAAGTAGATTTTTTGATTCCTGCAATAGTTCACCCCATAATTGTCGCGATTTACCCTCTGCTGCGGCTTATGCCGGTCTTAATTTTAACATCCTGAACTAATTCAAATGGATATGCAGACAAAAAGCTCAAGAATGCAGGGTCTTTTATCCCTGTTTGACTTCCAGACAGATTTTTTTCCCCGCGTGTTGGAGGGCATTTCCGAAGAGGACATGTACAACCGGCTGAACACTGAAGCCAATCATCCGTCCTGGCTGGCCGGTTCCCTTGTGAACCAGCGTTTCCTGGTGGCTTCGGAAATGAAGCATGGCCTGAAGATGTCGGGCAGTGAGCTGTTTATAAACAATAAAGGCATACAGGCAGGTGCCTCCTACCCTTCCAGGGAAACCTATCTTTCCGACTGGCAGCAAATAACCCCGTTTGCCCGTAAGGCCTTGCTGGAAATAGATGACCAGAAACTGGACAGCCTTTTCGACATGGGCGGCATGAAGATGACCTATTATGACCTGACCTGTTTTACCATTTACCGTGAGGCAAGTATCATAGGGCAGCTTGCCCTCTGGAGAAGATTGCTGGGATATCCTGCGATGCGTTATGATTAGCATTTTTTGCAATGCTGTGATTTGTTCAGTGTTTTTTCATAGCAGTAACTTCCCCGATAATCATACCTTACTGGCAATGCAGCGTTTTCATGTTCCAACACCTCATTACTTTGTCCAAACAAAGCATATGAGAATTATTTTCTTTTTGTTCCTGTTTTGCCAATGCCTGGTCACCAGCGCGCAGGATGCACGAAGTCTTCCGGAACTTAAGTTCAGTGCCACATTGAAACAGTTCATCAGCAGTGAAACCAAGGAAAAACGTTTTGTAGAATTCCGGAATGGCATCCAATACACACCGGTATTTATTGAACTGGAAAGCGCCAGCTCTGATCACGGCATTTTTTCATCTCTTGATATCAATGTCCGGACTGTAGCCGGAGCAGTTCTTACAGCCGATGTTCCCTATGCCAGGCTCCGCGAACTGGCCATGCTTCCGCAGGTGAAAAGGATTGAACTTCCCCTTCTTTTTCACCGCAATCATGATACAGTGATGCGAAGGCTTACTACCGTGAACCGGGTGCTGAACGGGGATGCGCCTTTGAATAGTCCCTACAAAGGCGACAATGTGGTGATCGGGATCATAGATGACGGCATTGAATTCGGACACCTGGAATTCCGCGATGCTGCCGGACGCACAAGAATTCATTCTATCTGGAACATGGAAAAAGAAGGGAATCCACCAGCAGATTTTGATTACGGAACTGTTTACTCCAATGACTCACTAAATAGTTATTTAGGCAATTACAATTTCGGAAGTGTTTATACATGGCGAAATAATTTCGGATCAGCAGGACATGGCACCCCGGTTGCTTCCCTGGCAGCAGGCAATACTGGTGTAGCGCCTGGGGCAACCATCGTTGGTGTTTCCCTTATCGCATTTCTTGACACGCTCCTGCGAAGTGACCGCATCATAGATGGTATTGCCTATATCTATGCAACAGCGCAGCAACTACAGAAAAAATGTGTGGTGAATATTAGCCTGGGAACCCAGTGGGGCGGACCACATGATGGAAAAACTCTTGTTGAAAGAGCTATTGACTACCTGAGCCAGGAAAAATCCGACCTCCTCGTCTGCACATCAGCGGGTAATGATGGCAACAACTGGAAACACTGGGGCGGTTTTCCTATTCATGCTGATTCCAGTTTTGGTTTTGCCAGGGTGCATCATGAAGGTTCACTCTACTTCAGCATACCAAGGGTTCATAGCAGCCAGTTGAGCATATCTCTCACCGACAGCCGGACATATGATCTCAATAACCCGGTAATCCATCGCGACTCTATACTTTACCAGACTCCATTCCTGAATATCAACACCCTGGCACAATCGGCTACTCCGTTTAGTTTCAACAGCTACCTGAAAAACGGACAGCTAGCGGCAACAATCAGTTTTACCGGATCTCACTACAATGAAGATTATGATGAAGTGATCGTTCATATCAAAGAATTCACATCAATTCCCAATGGACCGCTTACAGGTCATATCAACCGTTTTATTTTCAAAGGTTCAGGTTTAGTGCATGGTTATTTTCCTTTTTTAAATCTTCATCCCCTCTATCATTTTGGAAATAACCCTTACCCTAATGATCCCACCTATGTTTCTACTGACAATGAATTTTCAACCGGCATCCCAACCAATGCATTCACCATCCTATCATCAGGCGCTTACAATATCAGGAGCTGTTATTTGAATGAAAGGGTGAACCAGGTGGTAAATGCCTATGAGCCCTGCAGGCTTACCTACTTCACCAGCCGCGGACCTACTTTCGATGGCAGGATCAAACCCGATGTGATTACCCCGGGTGAAAATGTATTAGCGGCAAGAAGCCGCTGGTCGGATTATATCGGGCATTATTTCGAAATCAGCCAGGACCAGCAGATGTTCAGCGGAACGAGCGCTTCCAGTCCCATTACCGCAGGCATTGCCGCCCTGCTCTGGCAGCGATTCCCGCATTATACAAGAGACTCTATCATTTACCGGATTAAAGCAACAGCCCGTGCAGATTCATTTACAGGTATTGTCCCTAATAACAAAGCCGGCTGGGGCAAAGTGGATGCTTTTAAAGCATTAACAAATGAAGACACCAATCTCGATCATGCCTGTGATGCAAAAGTTTGCAGAATTACCACGCCACCTCCTCCGCCATTGCCGCCGCCGGTGCTGGCAGATTTTCTCCAGGTCTTTCCAAACCCAAGCCCGGGACCTATCCAGATCAGGTATCGCAGTTCAGAAAAAATGATGGTGGAAATTTTCAATTCAGCGGGTCAAAAAGTATCCGTCACCACCCTGCCCGTTACAGGCCAGGTTTTGCTTTATGATATCAATCTCCGGCATTTGTCGGAAGGGATCTATTACCTGCGTGCAACAGGAAAAGAAAAACTATTGATCGAAAAAATTTTACTGGTGAGATGAGCCGGGCACTTTTAATAAATTGCTACGCCGCCATTGTTTGGGTCTGCATTTGAAATGCATTGACAATATCTTATGATTGGGATACTTCATCCGGCAGCACCACTTCCACCCTGCATCCTTTACCGGGATTGGTAGTGAGTGCAAAACTGCCATTGAGACTTTCGGCACGGGTCTGCATGTTCATCAAACCAATTCCCTGGCTGTCTTTGCCCAGGGAAAATCCCTTGCCATCATCGATGATTGTAAGCCTGATCTTTCCGGCTTCCTGCCTGAGGGCAACGGATACATGCTGCGCTTCCGCGTGCTTGAGTACATTGTTCAATTGCTCCTGGAGGATGCGGTACAGGCCTATATGTAGTTCCTGTTTGAGTGGCTGCTCACTGAAACCACTCACCTCGTGGGTGATCCTTATCTTGCTGGTGCTGTTGATGGAATCAACAAGGTCCTTAACTGAATCTTCGAGCCTGATCTTGCCAAGAGTGGGAGCCGACAAACGTTTGGATAAACTGCGGATCTCATTTATACAATTCTGCAGGTAACCCGAAGCTCTCGTCAGTAATACCTTGGGGTCGCCCAGGCCTTCCATGATCATTTCATTATGCAGCTTTACAGTAGTGAGCACCTGGTTGATATTATCGTGAAGTTCCAGCCCGATAATGGACCTTTCTTTCTCCTGCGCCTGTATCACCGCTTCTGTAATCATTTTATGCCGGCGGCGCTCCTCTTCTTCCCTTGCAGCTTTCTGGCGGTTGATTTCCTTGTTAAGCTCCAGTGAAATGGCCAGGTTCTGTTTGCTGCGCCTGTAGTTGTTCCATACCAGGAATACAATAGAAATGGCCATGCCTACAAATACAATAGTCACCCATAAATACACAAGGGCCAGGTGCTTTTCACGTTTCAGAACTACGATCTCCAGTTCTTTTTCCTTTTCAATGAGCTGACGGTTCACATCAGCTTCTGATAAAATAGCCTGCTGTTTTTCCGTGGAATCCCTGAGGGTCTCAAATTTTTTGAAATATTCAAGACCCTCCCTGAGCTGACCCGTTTTTTCATGGTACATTCCCTGCAACTGGTACCAGCGCTGCTGCATCAGCACATTATCCTTCCTGGTAGTTGAATCCACTTCACCCAGTAAACGATTTACAGAATTAAGGTCATTTTTTTTCAGGTACACATCTGCCAGGTATAATTTCACCCAGTTGGCATTGCCCTGCTCATATCCTTCCCTGTCGTTCAGCGCTATGCTTTTCCTGGATAATTCAACCGCCTTATCATACTGTTCCAAAGCAGCCGCAACTCGTGCCTGGTTGCCATAAACCACTCCATAGATCTTATCAAGCACCACCGGGCCAAGCGAATCACGGTATTGGTTGGAAATGGCAAGCGCATTGTTAAAATGCACCATCGCGCTGTCATATTGTTTAAGGTGGGTAAAACAAAGCCCAATATTACTTTGGATCTCCTGCTGCTGCAGGATAATCGCGGTTGTTTGCGGCGTGCAGGAATTTTGCAGTGCATAGGCAGTCTTGAAATAATTGAGTGATTCAATATAATTCTGCTGACGGTAAAGTACCATGGCGATATTATAATTGAATGCTGTTCTTTCACAGGGACTGAGATAGGCATCACCGGTTTTTTTGGCGCGGAAATAATAATTATTGGCCTTAGTGTAATGATGAAGCCGGTAAGCGATATGTCCGCCAAACAACAAAAGCCCAACGTAAGCACGGGGATAGCGGTTCTGCATATCTACAGATGCATAGCGGGCCAGGGCCGAATCGATCATGGCCGCTGTGGAATCATTACTGTTACCAAAGAAATAAAAATAATTCGCCTTGATCCCGTAACGGGCGGCTGAAAGAAAGGGTAAGTCTTTTTCTTTTGCGGATATTTTGTCGAAATAACGGAGCGCTTCGCTGGTATCTTGTTGTGCGTAGAGCAGCCGGTAAGCCGAATCAATAAAACGGTTGTTCCAGTCTGAGGTTGTTTCCTGCTCGGAAGGCGAAGGACTTCCGCAGGCCAGCAACATGGTTATGAGAACCAGCGGCAACAATAGTTTCTTGATCAGGCTTTGGTTTTTCATCCGGACATATCAAAATTAGAACTTAGGTATTACCCACGGTCTATTATCGGCAAAACAGGGAAATTCAACGGTCAATTTCCCGGGGTGCTAAGGGATTATCATTAATATAATAGTGTATTGGCTTTGTGGACGGCTGGGCTAATGGCTTCCTTTCCTTACATTTGATCGGCCTCTTAACACATAACCCAAGAAATGATCCTGATCGTTGATGATAAGCGTGAAAACGTTTTTTCTTTAAAAACCGTACTGGAGCAGCATGGCTTCCAGGCCGACACTGCTCTTTCAGGTGAAGAAGCGCTGAAAAAAGTGCTCAGGCATGACTACGCCCTTATCATCCTGGATGTGCAAATGCCCGATATGGATGGATTTGAAGTGGCAGAAGCACTGACCGGTCTCAACAAAACCCGCGACAGTCCCATCATCTTTTTATCGGCTATCAACACGCATAAAAAATATGTGACCAAGGGTCTTGAATCCGGCGCGGTGGAATATCTCACCAAACCCGTAGACCCGGATATACTGATCCTGAAAGTGCGGAATTTTTACAGGCTCTATGAAAAGAATGCAGAACTGCGTGAGGCGGAAAAAGCACTGAAACAAACCGTTAATGAATTATACAGCACACTGGAAGCCCTCCCGCAGCTAGCTTTTACCGCCAACCACGCAGGCGAAGTGGAATATGTAAACCAGCACTGGCTGGATTATTCAGTGTCCAATAAAGCATTTCCGGAAACCAGTGACGCTTCCACGTTCCAGGAAACATGGCTCTCGCTCATTTCCAAAGGCCAGCCTGTGGAGAAAGAGATCGCGATCAGGAAAATCAGTGATGGAAATTTTTACCATCACCTGCTGAGAGCTACTCCCATTAAAACCAATGGATTTACCAGGCGCTGGGTAGGAACCTTCACTTCCATACATGACCAGAAACTGACACGCGAACTACTGGAGAAAAAAGTAGCAGAAAGAACACGCGAATTACTGGAGGCCAACCGCGAACTTGAGATCAGCAATAATGACCTGCAGCAGTTTACATCTGTTACTTCGCATGATCTGAAAGAACCCCTGAGAAAGATCCAGTTCTTTGGGAACCTGCTGCATGAAAGAGCTTCACTGAGCAAGGAACATACAGTTCTCCTGGAAAAGATCATTCTTTCCTCCAACCGCATGAGCAATCTCATTGATGACCTCCTTTCTTTCGCTTCTCTTTCCAGTCCGCATTTATTTGAATCAACAGACATCAACCTGATCATTTCAGATATACTGACCGATCTTGAACTGACCATCGAAGAAAAAAAAGCCGACATCACTGTTGAAACCCTGCCGCGGCTGGAAGTGATACCCGCACTTGCCAGGCAGTTGTTCCAGAACCTGATCAGCAATGCACTTAAATTTTCCAAACCCGGCGTTCACCCGCTGATCCGCATCAGCTCCATAAGAACTGAAATTCCTGCTGTTGATGCACCGGCTGTGGAAGATGGAAATTACTGCCGCATTGCCATCAGTGATAACGGGATTGGTTTTGATGAAGTGTATGCCGACAAGATCTTTACCATCTTTCAAAGGCTGAATGCACGGGCCGAGTATGAAGGAACCGGAATCGGGCTGGCTATTGCCAAAAAGATAGTAGACCGTCATAATGGACTGATCTTCGCGCGCAGCCGCCAGGGTGATGGTGCGGTCTTTTATCTCATTCTTCCCCTGGTTCAGGATCCCTTACACAAAGCAAAAGAAGAAAATCATTTCACAGCTACCCAGCTTCCCTAAATCCCGGATATGGATAAATTATTCAGACGATTGCCCCTTACTGCCAAACTGATGCTGATGGCATTGATACCCCTGGCCCTGCTGGTGTTTTTTGCTATCCAGATCTACAGGGAAAAATCCGAAAAGATCGGTGTGTTAAATTCCTACCTGCAAAGGATTGAACTTTCTGCAGTCATCAGCAATGCCACTGATGATTTGCAGGGGGAAAGAAGATACAGTTTCGGATATGTGATCAACAACCAGTTTAAAACAGAACTGCTATTGCAGAGGGCAAGAACTGACAGCACACTTGCAAGCCTCAACCAAATGGAACAGTTGAAAGATATCAGGCGGTATACTTTCCTGGACAGCCTGCCCAGTTTCCGCAACCTGGTAGACCAGAAAAAACTGGTACCCGCCCAGGTAATGAATTATTTCACCAATGCATTGTTCCGTATCAATTCACAGAATATTGTTTCGGCGGGAAGCACCAGTTACCTGGAGCCTGTAAGAGGTGAACTGGTAGGTCAGAAACTGCTATCGGAAATGGTTACCCACCTGGGCATTATCAGGGGTGATATCTACCTGGCCATGCACCCTGGTCAGGAACTGAGCAGGGCCATGGATAATGTAAAACAGAACTATGACATCTTCAGGAGCTATGAACGCGAATTTTTTCAGAAAGGCTCCATTGATGCCATAGTTGGTTTAAAAAATCTTGCTGATTCCACTTCGCTCAAGCATACGCTTACCTATATCGACCAGGTGGTGAACAGGAGAAGCCTCGATAGCACTTATGATGCAGAGACATGGTGGAGCATGTCTGCCAACGCGGTAGATGAATTGAGAAAGATGCAAAGGTCCCTGCTGCAAAAAACAAGAACAGGTGTGCTTCATATTTTCGAGGCAGAAAAAAAAGTGAGGGACCGCAGCCTCCTGTTTTTGATCCTTAGCCTAGTTGCGGTTCTTGGCATCATGCTGCTGGTGGTCAGCTCCATCACTAAATCTCTTTCCAATCTTACCCAGGCTGCAAGAAGGCTGGCCCGGGGGGAATCGAATATCGACATAGCTATTGAATCTAATGATGCCATCGGGCAGCTCACAGGGTCCATACTTGAAATTGACAGTAACAATAAATCTTTGTCCTCCGCGGCAAGCGCCATTGGCAGCGGCCAGTTTGATGTGGAAGTGGTTCCCAGGAGCGCAGATGATGAACTGGGAAATGCGGTGGTGAAGATGAAAACCGACCTGGAAGTTTTTAACAGGGAGAATGAAGAAAAGCTCTGGATCCATTCCGGCATTGAAAAGATCAATGATAGCCTTCGTGGTGAAAAAGAGATCGGCCGCCTCAGCAACGATGCCCTCACCGCCTTTGTTGAATATACCGGGGGCCAGGTAGGTTTATTGTACACTGCAACGGGACAATTCCTGGAGCTGAAAGGACGGTTTGCCATTGAAGATGGGCACCTGCTGACTGAAAAGCTGATGTTTGGAGAAACCCTGCTGGGGCAGGCTGCACAGCAGAAAAAACTCATGCACCTCAAAAATATTCCCGATGATTTTATTAAGATAAGAACAGCCACAGGAAGTGCTGTGCCCCGCAATGTATTGGTGATCCCCCTGGTGCATGATGGCACTACAGAAGGCGTGATGGAGATCGGAACGCTCGACACTTTCGAGCCACAGGTATTGTCTTTCATATCGCAGGTAACACCGGCCATCGCCATTGCTTTGCAAACCGCACGCAACCGGCAGAAATTGCAGGAGCTGTTCGAACAAACCCAGGCCCAGGCAGAGGAACTCCAGGCACAGCATAGTGAACTGGAAAATATCAATGCTGAACTGGAAGCCCAGACAGAAAAACTGCAGGCATCCGAAGAAGAGCTGAAAGTGCAGCAGGAAGAACTGATGCAGGCCAACCAGGAAATGGAAGAACGGTCAAGGCTACTCGAAGAACGCAACCAGATGATCGTTGAACAGAATCTCCAGATCCAGCAGAAGGCTGAAGAACTTGCCCAGAGCACAAAATATAAATCAGAGTTTCTTGCCAACATGTCGCATGAACTCCGCACGCCCCTGAATTCTGTTCTGTTGTTGTCAAGACTGCTGGCAGAGAACAATGATAAAAATCTGAACAACGACCAGGTGGAGTACGCCAAAGTGATACAGGGGTCCGGCCAGGCCCTGCTTTCACTCATCGATGAGATCCTGGATCTTTCCAAGATCGAAGCTGGAAAAATGGAACTCGAATACCATCCTGTACTGCTCCAGGAAATTATGAATGACATGAGTTCACTCTTCCAGCCAATGGCCAAAGAAAAAGGACTGGAACTGGTGATCCATACTGATGCCCAATTGCCATCACAGATCGAAACCGATAAAATGAGACTGGAGCAGGTGTTGAAGAATTTACTGTCCAACGCCCTGAAGTTTACCTCGAAAGGTTCGGTGAAACTGGAGGTAAAACCCCATGAAACCAATCCAAACCTGATAGGTTTTACGGTCACGGATACCGGCATCGGCATCGCCAAAGAAAAACAGGCCCTCATATTTGAAGCCTTTCAGCAGGAAGACGGATCCACACGCCGCAAGTATGGTGGTACGGGACTGGGACTTTCCATCAGCCGTGAACTCACCAGGTTGCTGGGTGGACAGATCTATGTAGAAAGTGAACCAGGTAAAGGAAGCATTTTCCGTATTGAAATTCCTGTCTCAAAAAAAATTGCACAGGAAGTAAAAGAGTCTGCGCCGGAAAAAATCCAGGGGGAAGAAGAAGTAGTTCCTGCTCCCCTTCCCCCGCGGTATTACCGTTCGGAGGACATACCACAGGAGGTGCCCGATGACAGGGCTAATATCCAGCCGGGTGATAAGACCATCCTGGTAATAGAAGATGACACCTCCTTTGCAAAAGCTTTGCTTGACTATACCCGCACCAAGGGTTATAAAGGACTGGTTGCGGTTCGTGGCGATGAAGGCATTTCGCTTGCCAAACAATTCAGACCATCAGGCATCCTGCTCGATATCATGCTGCCTGTAAAGGATGGATGGGAAGTGATGGAGGAGATCAAATCAGATCCATCCATCAGGCATATTCCCGTGCATATGATGTCATCCATTGAAGCCAAAAAAGAAAGCCGTTTAAAAGGTGCTGTCGATTTCATCAATAAACCCGTAGCCTTTGAACAGATGCAGGAAGTGTTCAAAAAGATCGAACATGTGCTTTCCAAAGAATCGAAGAAGGTATTGATTGTTGAAGAAAATCCAAAACATGCCAAAGCACTGGCTTACTTCCTTGAGAGTTTCCAGGTGAATACCGAGATCTCCCATTCCGTTGACAAAGGTGTATCGCTGCTGAATAAGAACGAAGCGGATTGCGTGATCCTCGACATGGGTATACCTGACGCGCATGCCTATGAAACCCTGGAAGGCATTAAGAAATTGCCGGGAATGGAACAATTGCCCATCATCATTTTCACCGGGAAAAGTCTTTCCAAAAATGAAGAGATGCGCATCCGGCAATATGCTGACTCGATCGTGATCAAAACCGCGCAGTCGTACCAGCGCATCCTTGATGAAGTTTCGCTCTTCCTTCACCTGGTGGAAGAAAACAAATCAAAACAAAACCAGTCAAATGGCTATAAAAGACTGGGTGCCATGAATGAAGTGCTGGCAGGGAAAAAAGTACTGGTAACGGATGATGATGTCCGCAACATATTTTCACTCACCAAGGCGCTTGAACTACACAACATGCAGGTGATTACCGCTGTTGATGGAAAAGAAGCATTGAAGCAACTGGAAGCCAACCAGGATACCGCGGTGGTGCTGATGGACATCATGATGCCGGAAATGGACGGCTATGAAGCCATGCAGAACATCAGGAAGCAGAAAGCTTTCAAAAAACTTCCCATCATTGCCGTAACAGCCAAGGCCATGTCGGGCGACCGGGAAAAATGCATCAAGGCAGGAGCATCGGATTATATCTCCAAACCTGTGGACATTGACCAGCTCATGTCTCTGCTGAGGGTTTGGCTTTACGACAAAAGCATTTAAATGAAGGGGAAAATTTTAATCATTGATGATGACAACCGCAACACTTTTGCGCTCACGGCGGTGTTGAGATCAAAAAAGTTTGAAGTGGTATCGGCATCATCCGCTTCTGAAGGGATCAACATGCTGAAAATCGACAGGGGCATAAAGATTGTGTTACTGGACATGATGATGCCGGAAATGGACGGGTATGAAACGCTGTCGGTCATAAAAAAGCAGGAAGGGATAACTGATCTGCCCGTGATAGCTGTAACGGCGCAGGCTATGACAGGTGACCGGGAAAAATGCCTGGCGGCGGGAGCCGACGGGTATATATCCAAGCCAATCAATACAGACCAGCTCCTGGCCATACTTAAAGGATTTAACGTAAATGATGATGATCAGGGATGAGGAAGTGGACATATTATTATCTGACCTCCTGGAAGTCTATGGCTATGATTTCAATGATTATTCAAGGGCTTCACTGAAGCGCAGGATACAGCGTTTGATCAGCATTGATCATTTTCCAAGTTTTGCGGAATTGCGCTACCGGGTAAGAAAAGATGAACATTACCTGAAAAGATTCGTAGAAGAGATCACAGTGAACGTAACGGAAATGTTCCGCGATCCTTCTTTCTATTTCACCATGCGGAAGGAAGTGCTGCCGGTGCTGGCCACCTACCCCCTGATCAGGATCTGGCATGCCGGGTGCTCAACAGGTGAAGAAGTTTATTCCATGGCCATTCTGCTGAAGGAAGCCGGTCTGCTGCATAAATCTTTACTCTATGCAACTGATATCAATCCTGATGTACTGGAAAAAGCACGCAAAGGAATTTTTCCGCTTGCACAGATGAAAGCTTATTCGGAGAACTATATACTTTCAGGAGGCAAGGAAGATTTTTCATCTTATTATACAACAAGGTATAATGTGGCAAAGTTCTCCGCGGAGTTGTCGGAGAAAATGATCTTTGCCACGCACAACCTGGTATCAGATGGTTCTTTCAATGAATTTCAACTGGTGATCTGCCGTAACGTGATGATCTATTTTGACAAGGAACTGCAGGAAAGAGCCTTGCAGTTGTTCGACCAGAGCCTGGAGCAGCTTGGTTTCCTGGCGCTGGGTACCAAGGAAACATTAAGGTTCTCTACCATTGCCCATTCATACAAACAGCTTGGCAGGGATAAAATATGGCGCAAAGGAGCATAAATAATTCTTACGAAATACTACTGATCGGCGGTTCTGCCGGGAGCCTGGAGGTGTTGTTGAAATTACTACCCTCCTTAAGAACCGACCTGGGACTTGCCATAGTCATCATTCTTCACCGTAAAGCAGGTGAATCACTGCTCACACAAATCCTGAATGAAAAATCTGACTGGCCGGTAATGGAAGCAGAGGAAAAAGATCGCATAGAGCCTGGCAATATTTACCTCGCTCCTCCTGATTACCATCTTCTCATTGAAATGGATAAAACCCTATCCCTTGACGTTTCCGAAAAAATTCATTACAGCCGGCCGGCCATTGACATCAGTTTTGAAACCGCGGCGGCAGCTTACGGCGCATCAGTTGTGGCGGTGCTCCTGTCTGGAGCCAATGCAGATGGCGTGGCAGGGTTGAAAGAGATCAAACAGGCAGGTGGACTTACCATCGTTCAGGATCCAGCAGAGGCGGCGGTGCCCTATATGCCGCAACAGGCAATTGATAGCATGGAGGTTGATTATATTGCGCAAACAGTGGAAATGGCCAATATCATCAACCGGCTCAACCTGGGTTAACCCTTCCTATATTAAATACGGATTAGAATTTGCAGATGAATACTGCCAGACAAATACATTGGTAACTTTACCTGCACTAAAAGACCATCATGACCTGGAAAATTTTATATATCGCCTGCTTTCTTTTTATGGCCTCCGGCTGTAATGACAAGGCCAGGGAAAATATGCTGCAGGCAAAAGCAGATTCTCTTCAACAGAAGGAGCAGGAACTGATTGTAAAAGAAAAAGCACTTCAGTTGAAAGAACAGGAGCTGAATGCCCGTGAACAAAGTGACAGTAATACAGTGGTGGCCGACAGTACCTATATCGTTGACCCAAGACTTAATGGTAACTGGCTTGTGAAAATGATCTGCACTGAAACAAGTTGCGCCACTTCCGCCGTGGGAGATACCAAAACGGAAGACTGGCAGATTCAATACGAGGCCAGGTCTCTTATTGCAAAAGCGATGGTGAACAATGAACTGCTGAGAGTCTATACCGGTCATTTTACCGGCAACACCATTGAACTGGTAGACCAGCGCCCGGAAAATGAACCGGTCACTGGAACTACCATGATCGTGCGCCTGCGCATCATCGACGATACCCATCTCGAAGGACAAAGAGAGATTATAAGAGAAGGCTGCAAAGTGGTCTATAGCCTGGCCCTGGAAAAAAAGAAAGGATAAAAACAAGCGCATGTATTTTCTGAGTGATATTGATTTCAGTCTTCCCCTGGCCAATCCCGTGATCATTTTTTCACTGGTGCTCTTCATCATACTTTTCGCGCCGATACTGTTCAACAAGATCAGGGTTCCCCATATCATCGGGTTGATCATCGCAGGCACCATCATTGGTCCATATGGCTTCAACCTCCTGCTGCGTGACAGCAGCATTGTGCTCTTCGGAACGGTGGGACTGCTCTACATCATGTTCACCGCAGGTCTGGAAATAGACCTGGAAGAATTCAGGAAGAGTATCGGTATGAGCGTGGTATTCGGGCTTTTTACGTTTCTGATTCCCATGGTGCTGGGCAGCATTGCCGTGCATTATCTTTTGCAATTCAGTTGGCCCGCTTCCATACTGGTTTCTTCCATGTTTGCCACGCATACCCTATTGGCCTATCCTATTGCGAGCCGTTACGGCATATCCAGGATCAGGTCAGTAACACTAACCATTGGCGGTACCATCATCACCGATATCCTCGCCCTCCTCGTACTCGCCGGTATTGCCGGCATGACCAAGGGAGACATCAGTTCTTCCTTCTGGGTAAAGCTTGCTTTGTATTCAGCAGGTTTCGGGGCCATCCTGTTTTTTGTATTTCCCATTATCGCAAGATGGTTTTTCAAAAATTATGAAGAGCCGGTAGCACAGTACATTTTTGTGCTAGCCATGGTTTTCCTGGGAGCCTTTCTGGCCGAACTGGCAGGACTTGAACATATCATCGGGGCCTTTCTTGCAGGTCTTGTGCTCAACAGGTTCATCCCGCATACTTCACCACTGATGAACCGGATCGAATTTGTTGGCAATGCTTTTTTCATTCCCTTTTTCCTCATCAGCGTGGGAATGCTTATCGACTTCAGTGTATTGTTTAAAGGCTTCGGGGCTTTGAAAGTAGCAGCCGTAATGACCATCATGGGTATCTTAACCAAGTACCTGGCAGCGGTGCTTACGCAAAAATCCTTCAGGCTTTCCCAACTGGAACAAAAAATGATCTTTGGCCTGAGTACAGCAAGAGTGGGTGCCACGCTGGCGATTGTACTGGTAGGTTATAATATCATCATTGGTGAAACCGCTAATGGTGAACCCATCAGGTTATTGAACGAGGATGTACTTAATGGTACCATCATCATGATCCTCATTACCTGTACCATCAGTTCCTTCATCGTGGAAAAGGCCTCACAGAAACTTGCGCTCCTTGAAGAGAACCTGTCACCCGGCGATGCAGAAACCAACGAAAAGATTCTGATCTCGCTGGCATACCCCGAAACCGTAACGGAACTGATCGATTTCGGGCTGATGCTCAAACCCAGGAAAAGCCTGATACCTGTTTATGCGCTGAATGTGATCAGTGATGAAAGCGAGGACGGCAAGACCCAGTCTGTTGCCAAAAAAATGATGGAGAAAGCAGTGGCGCATGCCGGGGCTACGGAACAGTCCATCATCCCCATCACCCGTTATGATATGAACATCAGCAACGGTATCATTTATACGCTCAAGGAACAAAAGATCACCGATTTGCTGATTGGCCTCCATCATGATGCGAGCCAGCATAATTTCCTGGGGCCTGTGGCAGAACGGATCCTTAGGCAGACCGATGAAACGGTTTTTATTTATAAATCCATCCAGCCTTTCAACACACTCAAAAGAGTGATTGTTGTGGTTACTGCCCGTGCCGAACTCGAACCTGGTTTTCCGCACTGGTTTGGAAAGATCAACACAATTGCCAGGGAAACAGGACTTTCCATTGAGTTTTATGCCAGCAGGGAGACCATAGTTGAATTGAAGGACCAGCAGAAGCTGCAGCAGGTGCAATCCAAGATCAGCTACCAGGAATTCTCACAGTGGGAAGACTTCCTGGTCTTTACGAGGGAAGTAAGGAAAAATGACCTGCTGGTCATTGTTTCTTCACGCAAGGGACATATTTCTTACCAGCAACAGCTTGAAAGGCTTCCCTACTACCTCACGAATTATTTCAAAGACAATAGCTTTATCATGCTCTACCCGCAGCAGATCTCCAGGGGAATTAAAATGGATGATGTGCAGCACAATGATGGCTCTCTCGCGGAGATCGTAACCAAGGTTGGTTCGATAGGAAAGGGAAAAAAATTCTGGAAGATTTTTTCGGGGAAAAAAGACAATTGATCAGGATCTTTCTTTCAGCAATTCCCTGCCCGAAGACGGTAATCTGTTACCTTGAATATTTTCACGCAAAGTCGCCAGACCGCAAAGGAAACAAAGCCGCTTAACGCAATCTTTTATTATATGTTTTTGTTTTGGAAGGGGTTTAGGTGTTCAAACCTTTTCTAATTCCATGTTTTTTTGCCGGGAAGGCGGGAAGACGGTAAGTAGATGTTTTAGGAATGTAAGAATCACCATTTTAAAAAGATGAGTTAGTCTTCAGTAGTACAATTCAATTATTCAGCCTCTACTTACCGTCTTCCCGCCTTACCGGCTATTCCATGCCGGACTGCAGAAATCATGAATCACTGCTGCTATACTACTCATTACAATAATTCAAGTTGATCTCGTATCCAATTCAGAGTTTGCTCGTTTTTGTAAGTAAACCACAACTCCCTGTATTCGCCTGAATGATCGATTTCAATTTTGAAATTGGCGAATGGTTTCCTCCCCCCAATCGCCTGTAATAATCTTCCACGCACCATCTTGTCATCAATTGATTCAACAAAATCTTCCATCATTTTGAAACCTTTATAAGATGGCATGGGTTCAATTTCAATTAGCTTCTTCTTATTTTGCCTGATCTTTTTCAGATCCTCTTTCCAGTATACTTTGAGATCATCCATTTGATCAGGGTCGGGTATAGCCATCACCTCCAGGGTTTCCTTATGCAAATAGGTTTTAAGGCCCGATATAAGATTTTGAGCGAGATCGTTCAATATTTCATTTGAAACTTCCACACAAAAATTTGAAAATGTTATTATTCCACTAAGCTAATTAAACCTTATAATCCCCGCACCAGATTCTTAATCAACTTTTATCTTTTAATCAGGGTTTTCAAAAATGATTGCACAACTTCAAAATGCCCTAGGAGTTCCAGCAAAAAAATAAAAAGATTGACACAAACAGCCAGCCAGGTAGCAGGGTGTTTTGTATTTATTGATCCACATGCAGTGGGTTTTGGTAAACATTAAATTAGTCTAAATGTCTGAACCCTGTATGAAGATGGAGAAATGTTATGGGATTT
>CAYWSQ010000009.1:0-34634 GCA_964460925.1 uncultured Flavisolibacter sp.
GTCAACAAGAGGGGGCAGAAATTCTATTTTTACCGGACAGCAATGACTTTGAACTATGAATTTTGAACTGGACTACTGACTCCCAGCCTACGCTAAAGCTTCGGCTGGCAAAGCCGACTACTGACTACAGACTGAATACTACCAACTACGAAATCTTTCAGCCACATCACTTCCACAGCCACCGACTTTGAACTATGAATTTTGAACTGGACTACTGACTACCAACTACTCCAAAGCCTTTTTATACAAACTGTAAAGTATCTTCATGTCTCCCTCTTCCAGGGTTCCGCTATTATCCACCTGCAGAAATTTTCTCTTGAATGCTTTGATAGCTGCAACCTGGTCGCGGGTATCATAGCCAATAATACGCAATGCATCCATGCTGTTGAAATTTGCGGGCAATTCCACACCGGTAGTATCTGACCACCACAGGCCGAAGCCAGCTTCCGATATTCTTTTCCAGGGAAAATTTACATTGGGATCCACTTTGCGTGTGGGCGCAATATCTGAATGTCCTATAAAATTTGCAGTGGGTATACCATAGGTTTTTTTGAGACCGCCAAGCACTTTGACCAGGGCATTCAATTGTTCTTCAGTAAAGGCTTCAGTTCCATTATTGTCGATCTCGATTCCAATTGATGTTGAATTGATATCGGTCTGGTTGCCCCATCTTCCAATTCCACCATGCCAGGCCCGCAGGAAATCGTTCAGCATATGATGCACAGTTCCATCCTTGCAGATCACGTAGTGTGCACTCACCTGTGTGCGGGTTAATGTGAAAGTTTTGAGTGTTTGTTCACAACTGTTTTGTGCTGTATGATGGATGATAACAAAATTAGGTTTGCGCAAATTGAAATTGGTAGTGCCTACCCAGTTGGCAGTAGTGAGCGAATCAGTTACAGGTGTCCTGCTAATGGTCCTGGCCAGTGCTTTCGCCTGCTTTTTATAAGACCTGTTGGCGGCAGCATAAGGGCGGGGCTGGCAGTTTACAAGGAGAAAACTACAGCAAACGAGGAGAAAATGTAAATATGAAAGTTTCATGGCATCAAAGCTAAAGTCTAAATACTATCGCTCCAGCTAATAATACTGGTGGTTTGGTTTTTGTGATACCTGTTGTAAACTATATATATGAAATTGGATGTAAAGGATAAAAAGGTAGCTGTACTTACAGCAGACGGATTCGAGGAAATAGAGCTGACCAGCCCGGTGAAAGTGCTTCGTGAAGCTGGTGTGCATGTACAGGTGATAGCGCCAGGAAAAGATAAGGTGAAAGCCTGGGATCACGATCACTGGAGTATTGAAATAGATGTGGATCAAAAACTCGAGGATGCTAATCCTGAAGATTATGATATGCTGCTTTTGCCTGGCGGGGTTTTGAATCCGGATACTTTGAGAACCAATAAATCAGCGGTTTCTTTCGCCCAGCATTTCCTGGAGCAGGGCAAACCTTTAGCGGCCATCTGTCATGGACCACAAACCCTAATTGAAACAGGCATGCTTGATGGAAGAAGAATGACATCCTATCCTGCTATCAGGACGGACCTCGTAAACGCGGGTGTGCTTTGGGAAGATAAGGAGGTAGTGGTGGATAATGGTCTTGTTACCAGCAGGAGTCCGGAGGACCTTGATGCTTTCAATAAAAAAATGCTGGAAGAATTACATGAAGGCAGGCATGATACAACAGCTCAGTTCACTCATGCTGATAATAGATTTTAAATAAAAACTCCGGCATACAGCCGGAGTTTTTTTGTACAACTAAGCCACCAACGAAAGTTATTTAATGCATGCATGCATGGAAAGCTGGTAAGAACTGACCACCTCACTACCTGCTTCACCGCGCAGTAATAATATTTTTTCAACCGTAAAATTTTCGTCCAGGTTTTCACGGGCATAGAAGGCTGATGCATTTTCGAATGACCCCGGTGTAAGCCCTCCCGCCAGTAAGATATGTGTTGAACTGCAAATTTGCACAGGCGGGCAATCACATGAAGTAATGAACCCATCCAGCATCTTCAAGCTACGGAAAAAACCTGTAAAGGCACCGTTGTCCTTCACCCTGGCGTACAAAGATTGCGGAGGCTGTGCATGGTAGTTCACCACCTGCAACCGGCAGGCTTCCTGCAAGGCACAAATGTTACCGATCCACCTGCCCAGCGTGGATTCCATTTCCGGCCTGGCGAAAAAATTTGCCAGTTCAATACCAACACCGGTATGGCATGCAATACCAAATTCACCCGCGATCTTTACCTGCTCAGCCTCCAGTTTTTTCCGGAGGATCTGATCCGGAATAGCAACAAGCCTGTACAGGTTCCATTCATATTTTTTTTCCGGAGCCGTCACGGTCATAACCAGGTTGGTAATTTATTTAGCATAAATTTACTAAATAAATTAGTTTAACCAACTTATGGAATACAATATTTTTTCCGTGCCTGCTTCGGCATCAACCGGCAAGACTTCTCCTGGCCAGGTGGTGGATCTGAACGAAAAACTTGTAAGAAACCGCGAGTCAACCTTTTTTCTGAAGGTGAACAGTGATGCCATGAAGGAAGCGGGTATCAGCACAGGCGATTTAGTGATCGTTGACCGTTCCATTCCGCCTGCAAATGGCAAAATTGTGATCGTGATGCTCGACGGGGAATTGATCATCCGCAGGCTTGAGATACACAATCATAAAAAAAGACTCCTGCCTGCCAGTAACCGGTTATCGCCAATAGAGATCAGCGAAGGTGCTTTGTTTTCCATCTGGGGCGTGGTAACCTACGTGATCCACAGTTTCTAGACATGGCGTATGATTTGAATAAACAAATAAAAAGAGCATATGCCTGAAGGTCCGTCGCTGGTGATTGCCCGGGAGGAGATGAGGAGGTTTGAAGGACGCAAGGTGCTGGCTGCATCCGGTAATGCCAAACTGGATATGGCAAGGCTTAAGAACCAGAAATTACTGGAAATCAAAACCTGGGGCAAGCACCTCCTGCTATGCTTTAAAGGATTAACCATCAGGATTCATTTCCTGATGTTTGGAACTTACAGGATCAATGAAAAAAAGGAGGCTGTACCCAGGCTTCACCTTGAATTTGCAAAAGGCGAGCTCAATTTCTATACGGCTGCTGTTAAGATGATCGAGGAGCCGCTCGAGAGCCTGTACGATTGGACTGCCGATGTGCTCAGTCCGGATTGGGATGAAAAGGCGGCCATCAAAAAGCTGAAAAAAAACCCTGAAATACTTGTGGTGGATGCGCTGCTGGACCAGCAGATTTTTTCAGGTGTGGGAAATATCATTAAGAATGAAGTGCTGTACCGCGTAAAACTGCATCCCGGGAACAAGGTAGGTGACCTCCCTCCTAAAAAACTCCGTGAAATGGTGGCGCAGGCCAGGACCTACAGTTTTGATTTTCTTGAATGGAAAAAAGCCTTTGTGCTGAAAAAACACTGGCTGGCGTACACCAAAAAAACCTGCAAAAGGGATGGGGGTAAAATTGTGAAGGAATACCTGGGTAAAACACAAAGAAGGACTTTTTACTGTCCCGTATGCCAGGAGTTGTTTAAAGTAAATCCTTTAGCTAAAATCAACAAAGGAAAAAGAAAATGATTCTCCTTACTGTTAGGTGATTAAGGAGGAAAGATCAATCACGGGTCAAATACAATGGCAATAGGCGTTTATATAGTTGTAGTATTAGGTACGAAGTTAATTTCCAGAGAAAAGAAATAGGACTTCCATTGACCAATTGCATTATGAAACGCAGGACATATAGCAGACTGGTAGATAAAAAATGCTTTTTCTTGAAGATGCCATAAGCCTAAACTGATTATTCTGTGGATGTTTTTCTTCACGCTTTAGGTCATTTTTAAAAGTCGTTTGCTAGCCTTTCAAAAATGTCAATATCGGCTAATCGCAATTTATTGCTGATTGTATTCAATAGTTCCTGATTATCTTGTTTTTCCCAAACATGTTTTTCTAGATCAGTATTATATGTCCGATAAATTTCTGTAGTCTTTTGCAAAATGGGATTGTCTGCTGATTTGATTATTTGCCGTAATTTTTCAATCAAATTAGCTGCTGCTTTGCCTTGACCTGTTAAAATAAAGTTTCCATATTCTTCAATAAGATTTTCTGCCCAATTTCGCTTTAAGATAACTTTTAATACTAATCTTGTGAATAGGTCTCTATACCGATTCCACTTAAAATCTGCATAAATTTTTGTTGAATTACCTGGGATGGAGTTCCTTATTGAATATTCGATTACTCGTCTAACGTTATGTGCAAAAACTAAGAATCTAATATTGTAAAGGTTTCTTTTCGAAAACACTTTGTCGTACAGTTTTCTGTTTTCGAAGACTTCGCTTGTTCTGTTTGCGTAAGAAAGGGCTAAATCTGAAGCACAAACAATGACTTGCGCTAAGGTTTCAATATAGATTGGTTCCTTAATGCTATTCGTGTATTCATCTTCAAATTTTTCTCTATTGTCCCTTGAAAAGTTTTCAAATGCACCTTCCTGCCTTTCATAGAATATTTTTAGGTCTTTGAATTCATTTTCAAGTTGAATCTGTATTTCATCATTTGCTCTTAATGCTGCCGCCGACATAGAATTTTGTCTGTTATTCGCTTCAGCAACTTCTCTCCAAAGATTCGTATCTGTAGTTGCTACAACTCTGATAGATATTGGAATTTTGTTCCACTGTTCAGAGTTCAACTTGTCCTTCGCAATAATGTCTTGGTAAAAAAAGAATGACGATTTAATGGTTTGGCAGCCATTGAGAATAGATGGATTAGTTATTTCAATCGTTTTTGTTTTATGATTTGGGGTAGCTTTAGTAGAATAAATAGTTACACCATTGTGTAGAAAAGCAAATTTCTCAGGTGAAAATTTTCCTTTGTTTATTAAGTCTAAGGTTTCTTTTATTTTTCCTGCTGGACCTTTGGTTTCATTTTTTTTCCCATAAAGAAACAAGCGAACATTTTTGTCAAAAAGTTGATTCCCTTTTTGTTCGTACAACTTGACTAAATCTGATAGCTTTCCCAATCCTGATAAAAATGTTGAATTGTCCATATCAATTTCATCCGAACCGTTAAAATGTATTTCAAAAGGTCTGGAGGGTCTTCGAACTTCAATTATGTCTGTTTCAATTAAATTGTCAATACCTTTAATTGTAAGTGAAAAAGCAACATTAGGGTTGTCAATTTCATTTTCGAATGTTTTAAAAAGTTCTATTCTGTTTGTGGCTATCTTATTTTCTATTACTTCAGAGGATAAGTCGCTCAGGCTAATTACATGGGCTTCTATTTCTAAAGGTTTGTGATCAAGTATGTCTATTCGGCTTAACCTTGGTCTAAGCCTTTTAATCAAAATGTTTTCTTGAAAATTATCAGAGTGAAGGCCTTTAAGGAGCTTTGAAAGACTTGGAATAAAACGATTGATGTCATTGACACCCTTTCTAATTTGATGAATATCTTCTGTAAACTTGCTTTGAACAAGTGTCAAAACAGTTTTATCTTGTTTTTCTTGGATATGAAAACCGTCAATCCCATAATCGAAGTTGCCATCGGAGCATAACATTGTGGCTTCTTCATCTGAGATTTTATATTTTTGCTGAAGCCACCAAGGTGTGAAATTATCTTCATCATTTCTTCCGAAATGTGTTCTTGCTTGAAATTCTCTGACTTTCTTACGGATTATATCAATTGTCATTTAGTGAATTATTTGAAGGGTCGGTTTAAAAATGGCCTAGTAACTTATGATTTTCGCTGCCTCAATTCATCCAGTTTCTTTTTTTCTTCTTCTATCAGCCTGGCTTGGCTTTCCTGGTCTTCTTTATTTTTTTTCAGGTCCTTTTCCAGTTGTTCAATCTTCTTGATCATTGATTTTTCATCACCGGACAGGTCTGATAATTTTTTCTCGGCGCTTTTGACTGTTTTTTCCTGGGCTGCAATATCAAGATCAAGTTTGTAAGCAGCAGCTTCCTCAATGAACATGTTCATGAATCTTTTAGCGGCATCATATACCTTGTCGTCAGAAGAAGGAATAAAATAATCTTCGCCACGGCCAACCAGCATATAGATCACAGATTCTTCCTTTGATTTTTTTCCTTTCTGGTCAACCTTAAAATAAAGATCAACCGTATGGTCAAGACCCTGGAGCCTGACATCCTTGAAAATGTAAAATCCATTCAGCTTGTTTTGCTTCCAGAATAATTTGCCTTTTGTTTCCGCATCATAACCTGTTTTTTTAAGATTGGATACGATGAAATCCTCAGACACTGATTCTGAATAGGGAAGTTCCAGCACCAGGCCAGGCTGGTTTTTTTTATTATAGGAAACAGAAGTAACGGTTGATTGGGCGGCAACTGAAAAGCTGATCAGCAATGCCAGGAAGGAAGCAGTTAATTTTTTCATGGCGGAGGTTTTACGATGTAAATAAACAAAACTATTCGCTGATGGTCATGTTGTAATAGTTCTCAGGCATTTGCCAGTTCCTCGAATTCACCTGTTTCTTTATTTTTCCTCACATTGCCTGCAGCAAAATATTTTCCATTCATCACTACATATACTCCTTTGGGCAGGGTCTGAACAAAGGCAAGCGCGCTGCCAAGGTTGAAAAGCCCGTCTGATGAACCGAATTTATAGGGTACCATGGCCCCGGTAATCACGATGGTTTTGTTGCTGATTCGCGTGGCCAGCAGGGCTGCAGTTTCCGACATGGTATCGGTACCGTGGGTGATGATGATCTTGTCTTCGGGACTTTTGATACAGTGTTCTGCAATCAGGTTCCTGTCGTCATCGGTCATCTCGAGGCTGTCGACCATCATGAGCGTACGCGTTTCAACGGCCACGAGGTTGCGGCCCAGTTCAAGCATTTCAGGCAGGTGTGAATCCTTGAAGTAAAGCTGCCCGGTAAGTTCATTGTATTCTTTATCGAAAGTGCCGCCCGTGATAAATATGCGAATGCTCATGTTCCGGTAAAATTAGGAGGATTGAGAAAGGTTTCACGCAAAGCGCTAAGAAAAAAACGCATGATAATGACACTGAAGATTCAGCAGTAAAGAACAACTCATTCTTACTGGTTAAGCTTTCCCGCTTAAAATTAGTTACAGGATCAGGCTTTAGCGTCTTTTTCCATTTTTAGTCCAAGGGCATAACCAATCAGCGCTCCTGCCAGGGCTCCCGAAACTAAAGCTGCGGTGCTGCCTGATGCGAAGAAGCCGATCAGCAAACCAAAAACGCTAAACAAAATGGCCCATACTATGCGACCCTTAACACGCTGGCTGGCTGGTATATCGGAGGGTTTCCTGTATTCGTGGTGGCCGGCACGTTTCCTGCTTTGTGGCATAAGCTATTTTTTAGTCACTAAGTTATCAAAAACCTATTCGCCGGTTTATGATCTAAGTCTATGCAGGTATTGAAACAATTAAGGTTAGTTACATTTGAGGATGCAAGAAATTTCCATTACCAGCGAAGACCAGGCGGCTGTTGCTATTTTATTTGCCAGTGCTATGTCCGGTGGCCATACGCTCAACCAGTCACAGATTGAACAGCTATCACGTATGCTGGTACTATCTTCCCGTTTTAAATCCTCTTCGCTGAACGAACTCACGGTGCAGGCACTTTCACTTCAAAGCCAGTATGGGAGCAAGGCTGTGATTGAAAAAAGCGCCCCGCTCATTGATCCGGATTTCGGGGAAACATTATTTGCCATGTGCTGCGAGCTGGTTACCGCCGATGGAAAAGTAGATGAAACCGAAAGCGAAGTACTTGCCATGATCGCACTTTACCTCGGAATGAAGATGGAATCAATGAAAATGATCCTGTCCGCATTTCTTATTAGGAACAGGTGGAATGTCCAGATCATTGAAAACCAGGAGTAAATTGAGAATGTTTTTTTTTGGAGGTTGCAGGCTGCCTACGGCTGAGGTATGAGCTTTATAAATATGTGTACGGGTACTTGTATTTGTTCTGCCCGTCTGGTAGTTTTACGTGATCATTACCGTAAAATTACTAAGTACCAAAACATATGCTTCGCGAGATCCTCACCCTTTCAGTGAATAATATTCCCACCCAGTACTATATCAGGTTTGGCAAGGACCGGCAGAGATTTTCATTTCAACCTACTCTTAAGAATAAGGAAGCTCCTGTATTTGTGATCCTGGTTCGTGACGGTGAACTGAAACTTGCTGGTGATATCGACAAGGTGATGGAATCCCAGGCAATGGAAAAGGTAAAAGAAATCTTGTCTGATAATATTTTTGATAAATTCTAAAGCACTATTCCATTAATCAGGGCCAGCAATTTTTCTACCGGTAGATGCACCTCTGCCTTCATTCCCTGCAAAACCATTGGTTGCTCCGGAAAATTAGTTTTGTCAGTTAAAAGCAACAATGGCAATTTGAGCCAGTCATAAGTGGCCAAAAATTCTTCTTCACCTAAAATCACAAGGGCCGGCTTCAGTCTTGCGATCCTTTCCTTCATTTCAGCAGCATTATCTGTTGCCTCAACTTTGTAGTTGCGGTGCAGTAGTGCAAGGTATATCCTTGAAAGTACAGTGAGGTCGTGGTGGGCGATCAAGACCTTAATCTTTTGTGCCATTTAGTTTGGTTGCTTTGTCTGGTTAGGAGTGCAACAAAAGTAGGCTTGTGACTTACGCCACCCAATCGTAATGATACTTGTGGGTTTTACGAGTCCATGGTCCATGGACCTCTCAATGCACGAGGCAGGAAATATCTATAGAGTCAAGATAAGGTTCAAGGGTTTCATCATCCTCAAATCCTCTCATGCCCTGGGTGGTATTGAACCTGAGGTTGTAAAAGATCTCTACATAAAAATGGTCTACCTGGTATAAAAAGATCGTGAAGTTTTTATACAGGCGTTCGGCAAGAAAGATTCCGCGGTCAAGCAGGACCTCGGCTTGTTGTGCTTCGTTTAAATTGGAAAAGGTGCTTAATGTCATCCGGTAGCAAGATAGATTTATGTGATGAGTATTCAAATAATGATGGTGAAAAAAAATTCAGATCATCAGCTCAATTATTCACACCAGCAGAAAAAATTTGCAGGGGCTGCTTACGGTAAAGTAAAAACGAAAATATTCCGGAACCCTCATCTATACTTGAAAAAATAAACCCCTGTAGAAACAGGGGTCGCAACCAAAACTAACTGCTTATGAGAAAATTTATCTGCTTTGAATATGTAAAATTAAAAGCCGAAATCTTAAATCGATGTTACTGCTTTGTTACCGTAGTCTGAAACCTCCACTTGATCCACATCATCTTTAGCTTTTCTTTTTCAGCGCTAAATGGTAACTATGTACCTATGGCAAACACTTTGCCAATTTTTAATCAGCTACATTATGAAACAGAAAATTTCAATAATTATACTTGCCAACCTGCTGGCACTGATGCCTTTAACTTTAAAAGCCCAATGGAAAGGATTTAGTTTTGGTCCTTATATGGAAGCGGCCTGGGTTAAAGGAGATTTTGCCACAATGAATAAAAACGGGGTTGGGGCAGGCCTGGCAGCAGATCTGAAAATAGGGGGCAAAACCAACCTGATGGGTTCAGTAGGTTACCTGAGATTTGGGAGGAAATCAGAATCCGGTTCCACCGCTTTATCCGCAGTACCCATCAGGATCGGTTTGAAATACCGCCTGCCGGTGATCTATCTTAAATTGGAATCCGGCTCCGCCAAAATGAATGAAGACCGCGGTACAGCGGTTATTCTTTCACCGGGTATAGGTTTTCGCATTCTGGGACTGGATGTACAAGGAAGTTATGAAACCTGGCTGGCAGATGAAGGCAGGAGCTTTGCTTCGCTGAAAATCGCGTATCATTTCTGAAGGTTTGGAAATACTGGTGTTGCGATTCCTCATGCGGATTTGATCTTCATTCGAATTGGTGTACTTCCAAAAATCTGGTCAATCTTTGATTCATCAATATTAATTATCGAAGATCTCATTGAGCAGGCCGGCCAGTCTTACACCACCTTTCAGCAATTGTTCTTCCACGGTATGAATATGATCGAAATTGTACCGGTATCCCAGCCTGGGATTCTCTTCTTTGATCCCGGAAATGAGTTGCTGGGCAATGGTATAAGATTCGAACAACCATTTATCGAGTGGATCTGCCTGCAACATTTTTCTTTGGGCTGAGGTAGTATGGTTGATATGTTTTACATATTCCGTATAACTCAGTTGCTGGTCCTCGAGCAGGTGGCTGTCCCAAACCCTGTGAAGGTTGGAAGGTGTGCTGAACCATTGAACCCGGATGGAGTTGCCGCCTGAAGTGCCAACGGGGCTTACATGCAGCGGCTGGTGGATGTCACCAACGAAATGTATTAAAAGACGCAGGTAAAACCTTTTCTGTTCAAGGGCCAGTTCTTTCTTTTTGAGTTCACTTACCAGGAAATTGATTCTGGTATAGGCATTCACCGCAGTATCCTTTTCAAGCACTTCCCGCATGCCATCATAGCTCAAACCTTTTTCAAAATTCACATAATGCCAGATGTCAAGGTATTTGTAGGTGGAGTCTGACTTGATGAAATCAGCCCAGTTGCTGCTCATGGCAACGGACTCGGTTCCCAGGATCCTGCTGATCTCTTTTTTTGTTTTTTTACTGAGGTATTTGGAAGCAATCTCGCCCACGATCCTGTGCCCGAGAAGTCCCCATGCCATGGACTGAAGCGGTACAAAAACAATAAAACCAATGATCAGCAAACCGGGAAATATTCGTTTCATAAAATGGAAATGAGGCACAAAATTACAACTTCCCACTTCATGAAAGAATGAAAGAGCTGGCTGTTTCGTTATTCCATCAACTGCGTGTGATAGGTAAGAAGTCCTTCACTTGACATGCCCTGGATCACTACCCGAAAGGCTCCGCTCACATCATTATTATAAAAACTCAGTTTGATGGTTTTGTTCTTTCCATCTGCTATCACCATGGGGTTCCAGTACAATGTTGTCCGGAGGTCGGGCTGTTCGTTCCGTACATCAAAGCGGTCGTAATTGGGAGAATAAAATTCCTTTACAAGCGTATATCCCGCAATCTGGTTGGTGGTTAATCCTTTCTGCACCCGCTTCATATCATCACCTCTCCTGGTGTAGATGGCAATGGCGCCATTGCCTCCATTGAAGCCTCCCATAAACGGGGGGCGGAAGACCTTGATGTAGGCGATATCAGTAACCGGTATCGTGGTCACCATATCCACATCACTTACCATTTCATCCACATACATTGCGGGTGCTCCTCCGCGCCAGCTTAAACTGGGCGGATTATCCGTAATGGTGAGGCCTGCCACTTTTCCCTGCAGGAACTGTAATGCGGTCTGGTAGCCCATAGTAAAAGGATCATTCACCAGGTCAAACTGGTAGGAATCGCCTTTGAAAAGAGCCGAAGTGTATTTATCATCCATTTCCTGGATGGTGGTTTTTTGCTTCGCTGTAACCGTAACATTTTCCATCATCCTGCTTTTGCTTTGGGCCAGCAGGCGGAGTGTTTCCCCGGTGAGTTTTACATGTCTTGATTGTCCTGCTGTATCAGTAAAGACCACCCTGCCTGCAAAATTTTTACTGAAGGCTCCATAATTCGGTGCTGGTAACCTGTTCAGCATGAACCTGGCTTCGGCGGTCTTGAAAAATTTAGACTTGAGGCTGTAATACACCCTGATCGTATCAAAGATCACGATCTCGGGATCACCAAAACTTCCATCCGTAGCTATCGGCATGATCAGCATGCGGGTGGCCGTATCCTCTTTTACAACCAGCACAATGTTATCGGTCCCGCTAAGCTGTGATTTAGCAACTCCGTATAATTGCCCGGATAAAGCCAGGTAATTGCTGTCCTTGGGATAAGTGATCTTCGGCAGAACGCCTTTTGCCACCTCTTCCCATTTGAATTTTCTCCATCCATGCGTGAGCATCACCAGGTCCAGGTGTTGGAAAGCCTTTGGGCTGGCAGAAAAATAATAGGCAGGATTGTGCACTTTGCCACGGATATCACTGCTCAGCAAAAAATGGGAAATGATATGTTCGGAACTGTCTGTTTCAATTGCCGCATCAGTTACGGAAACCGACAGGGAAGCTGCGGTCATATTGTCCGGAATTTTGATCTCGATCTCATTCCTTTTTCTTTTTCCCAGACCCCAGTGCGTTACTTCCATGGAGCTGGGAAAAGTATATTCCTTATTGTCCACAAAGCAGATTCTTTCTGCCAGTGGCTGCCATTGTGCATCAAATACGGTAATGGTAAGAATGCCTGAGGGCAGGCTTGCCGTAGGGATGATGCGCTTGGCCTGTGGTGTTGAAGATAGATCCACTTCTGATTTGAACGCGATGCGCTGGTTCATGGTGCCGATCACCTGGAGTTTTTTCTGCTGTTCCGTCAATCCCACGCTGTTCAGGAGTAAAGTGACCTTTTGATTCTCATTCATTATTTGCAGGCTGATGCCGGCCGGTTTGAACGAGGGAAGCTCTGTAGTTTTCAAAGCGCCCTTCGCGTCTTTCCAGCGTGCTGAATATTTTTTTCCTTCCTGGGGTAACAACTGCAAACTGCCCATGCCATCATGAACGGTGAAAAATGAATCGATTTTACTTCCTTTTTCATCCACAATCACACCTCTTGCTTCCACAGGCCTTCCAAACTGGTCGGTTACTTTAAAAGCAATCCTGTTGCTGATGCCTGTGACAGCTTCACCGCCTTCGGGAAAAAACTGGAGGGAACTATTCAGTTGCGTTTTTACCTGCCTTAGGGGTTTAGCCGCGATTACAGAGATATCCTTGCTGTAGAGAAACGCTGTGTCGAAATTGAGCATCCACCTGGTATAGGCACGCACATGTATAAAATCACCCTGGTAGTCAGAGGGTATTTCAAACTGCCCATTGGTTGTGCCATCCACTACAGGACTTACACTATGCCAGAGCACCTTGCCATCCTCTGCCACCCAGTCAACGTAAAAAGTTTTACTGGTAAGAGAAGGATAAAGATCTTCCATAAGGTAGGCCTTATACCAGATGGTTTCCCCTGCCATGTAAGAAGCCTTGTCGTAATGCAGGTAAGCTTTTTCCTGCTGGAATTTTTCACCGTAAGTAGTCAGTGTTTTCTCAAATGTTTGCCCGTTAGTTATGGAAAACAGGCAGGCAAACAGCCCGGCCAGTAATAGATGCTTCATGTGCAGCCAAGATAAAAAAGAAAAAAATAAGCTGGTGAGGGTTAACAGAATGGCAACAATAATTGGGAGGCGTGAGTCGTGAGTCGTGTGGTGAATCGTGAGAGGTAGCCTGCTGTTGGAAATTTTCCTTAAAGTCGCATAAGGATCTAACGCCTCACGTCTCACGATTCACGCCTCACGATCCTACATACTCCTCCGGTACTGCCCGCCAACTTCGTACAGCGCATGCGTGATCTGGCCAAGTGAGCAATATTTCACCGTCTCCATCAGTTCGGCAAACAGGTTGCCATTATTGATGGCCACTTCCTTGAGTTTTTTCAGGGCTGCCGCGGACTGGTTTTCATTCCTTTTCCAGAATGCCTGCAGGTTAAGGATCTGCTGTTCCTTTTCTTCCTTGGTGGAGCGGATCACTTCATTGGGCAGAATGGTGGGACTTCCATTTTTATTGAGGAAGGTGTTCACGCCTATCAATGGCAGTTCCCCGGTATGTTTCTGGTGTTCGTAATAAAGACTTTCTTCCTGGATCTTGTTGCGCTGGTACATTCTTTCCATGGCGCCCAGCACACCGCCTCTTTCCGTGATGCGGTCGAATTCGGCCATCACAGCTTCTTCCACAATATCTGTCAGTTCTTCAATTGCAAAACTTCCCTGTATGAAGTTCTCGGTCTTGGCGGAACCCAGTTCACGGTTGATGATCAACTGGATGGCCATAGCCCTGCGCACACTTTCTTCAGTGGGAGTGGTAATGGCCTCATCATAAGCATTTGTATGAAGGGAATTACAATTGTCATAGATCGCGTACAGCGCCTGCAGGGTGGTCCTGATATCATTGAAATCAATTTCCTGGGCATGAAGGCTGCGGCCTGATGTCTGGATATGGTATTTCAGTTTTTGGGAACGGCTGTTGGCCTTGTATTTATGTTTCATGGCCTTGGCCCAGATACGGCGGGCCACTCGGCCGATCACGCTGTACTCGGGGTCCATTCCATTGCTGAAGAAGAAGGAAAGATTGGGTGCGAAATCATCAATATTCATTCCGCGGCTGAGGTAATATTCCACGTAAGTGAAACCATTGGCCAGCGTAAAGGCAAGCTGGGTTATGGGATTGGCCCCTGCTTCCGCAATATGGTAACCGGAAATGGATACACTGTAAAAATTCCTGACCTTCTGGTTAATGAAATATTCCTGTACATCACCCATTAGCTTCAGGGCGAATTCTGTGGAGAAGATGCAGGTGTTCTGTGCCTGGTCTTCTTTAAGAATATCTGCCTGAACCGTACCTCTTACCTGCTGAAGGGCTTTGGCTTTCAACTGATCGTAAACTTCTTTTGGTAAAACCTCATCACCGCTCAATCCCAGTAATTGCAAACCCAGTCCGTTATTTCCTTTAGGCAAACGTTCGGGTGAGGATGGATTATAATAAGCTGGCAGGGTCGTGTTCCTGTATTTAGCCTCCTGCACTTTTTTTACTTCATCCCATAAACCATTTTCAGTGATATATTTTTCACACTGCTGGTCAATGGCTGCATTCATGAAAAAGGCCAGCAACATGGGTGCCGGGCCATTGATGGTCATAGATACGGAAGTCTTCGGGTCGCAGAGGTCAAATCCGCTGTATAATTTTTTAGCATCATCAACGGTGGCGATGCTCACGCCACTGTTGCCGATCTTTCCATAGATGTCAGGCCGGTAATCCGGATCCTCACCGTAAAGTGTAACTGAATCAAAGGCCGTGGAAAGGCGGATCGCCGGCTGGTCCAGCGAAACATAATGGAATCTTTTATTGGTTCTTTCAGGTCCGCCTTCACCGGCAAACATCCTGGTGGGATCTTCTTCCGCACGTTTCAGTGGAAATACCCCAGCGGTAAAAGGAAACTTGCCGGGAAAATTTTCCTGTACACGCCACCTGAGTATGTCGCCCCAGTCCTTGAATTTTGGAACCGCAATTTTAGGAAGGGAAGTGCCGGAAAGTGATTTGGTATAAAGAGGCTGCTTAATAATCTTTCCTCTTACATCGTATTCAAAGAATTCTTTCTGGTAACGGCTGCTGGTCTCTTCCCATTCATTGATCAGTTTTTTGCATAGAGGGTAGAGTTGGTTGTCAAAATGAGCGATCTGCTCTTCCAGTAGGGCCAGTGCTTCTTCGTTTTTTGTTTTACGGATGATAGCCCTAGCTCCATGTAACTGGTACAGTTTAGAGGCAATGGAAGCCTGCTCTTCAGCAATGCGGTTGTAATTTCTTACTTCATCGGAAATCTCTGAAAGATATCTCACTCTTTTTGGCGGGATGATCTGGGATTTGGTGCTGGTATCTTTTGTATGCGCATGCAGTTCGATCTGCCCGAAGCGTACAGTAGTTTTCTTCTCAATGGCCACCATGATCTTTTCAAAAAGTTCATTCACCCCGGTGTCATTAAATTGTGCAGCGATGGTGCCGATTACGGGTATCTCATCATCCTTAGCCGTCCATAGCTGGTGGTTTCTTTTATATTGCTTGCGCACATCATGCAAAGCATCCAGGGCACCCGCCTTATCGAATTTATTAATGGCCACCACATCAGCATAATCAAGCATGTTGATCTTTTCAAGTTGGGAGGCGGCTCCGTATTCAGGTGTCATTACATACAGGCTCACATCGCAATAATCGAGGATGGAGGCATCGCTTTGTCCCACACCCGCGCTTTCCAGGATGATCAGGTCAAAGCCCGAAGCCCTGCAGATGTCAATGGCTTCCTGCACATGTTCACTCAATGCCCTGTCGCTTTCTCTCGTGGCAAGCGAACGCATATAAGCTCTTGGTGAAGAAATGGAATTCATGCGGATGCGGTCGCCCAGCAGGGCACCTCCTGTTTTTTTCTTGGAGGGATCAACCGAGATTACCGCGATGGTTTTATCTGTAAAAGCATTCAGGTACCTGCGCACGATCTCGTCGGTAACTGAAGATTTTCCGGCGCCGCCCGTTCCTGTAATACCAAGCACAGGTTTTTTTACAGCGGTTTCTTTCTGAACATTTACAGCACCGCCATTTTCCGCGTTGGTGATCTGGCGAGCTATGGTCCTTACATCCTTAAGTTCACCAAGGGTCATGGGATTTTTGTAACTGCCATTTCCATTCAGGTTGAAATCGCACTGGCGGATCACATCTTCGATCATGCCTTCAAGACCCATCTTGCGGCCATCATCGGGTGAGTAGATCCTGGTGATTCCATAATCCTGAAGTTCTTTTATTTCCTGTGGCAGGATAGTACCGCCGCCGCCGCCAAATATTTTGATATGACTGCAGCCATTCTCTTCCAGCAGGTCCTTCATGTATTTGAAAAATTCCACGTGTCCGCCCTGGTAGGAAGTGATAGCGATTCCCTGCGCGTCTTCTTCAATAGCACATTCAACGATCTCCGCAACGCTGCGGTTGTGTCCAAGGTGAATGATTTCGGCGCCCTTGCTTTGCAGGATGCGGCGCATGATATTGATAGCCGCATCATGGCCGTCGAAAAGAGAAGCAGCCGTTACGATACGGATCTTGTTGTTAGGTTGATAACTCATATAAATAGCAATCGCGCAAATTTAGAGAAAAGCAGGCACCCGTCGGTTCCAGGATCAGACCAGGGGATTCTTCCATTGTTTTTCTTCCTGCACCCTGTGGCAAAGGTCGATTTTGACCTTGTATTTGTTGCGCAGGTGTCGTGCCAGCGCATCGGCGGCATACACACTCCGGTGCTGTCCGCCTGTACAGCCAAAGTTAACAGCCAGGCTGCTGAAACCTCTTTTGATGTATTCTTCCACACTGATGTCAACAATATCAAAAACGCTGTTTAGAAAATCCTGCATGCGGGTCTGCCGCTCCAGGTATTCCATCACCGGCTTGTCGCGGCCATGTATTTCCTTGTATTCATGGTGCCTGCCCGGGTTGTCAATACCCCGGCAATCAAACACAAAACCTCCTCCATTACCGCTGTCATCTTCAGGAATTCCTTTGCGGTAGGAAAAACTGCAGATTTTCACTACCAGCGGACTATCGTCACTGGCCTGGATGGGTGTAAATCTTTCAATGATCTCTTCTTCAATACAGATCTGCAGCACTTTCTTGAATTCAGGCACCGATATCCCCAGGTGATTCTCTTCCAGAAACAGGCGGAGATTCTTGAGCGCCAGGGGAATACTGGTGAGGAACTGTGCTTTTCTTTCAAAAAGTCCCCTGAAACCATAAGCCCCGAGCACCTGCAGCAGGCGAATGAGCACATATCCATTGTACTGCGAGCGGAACACTTCGCGGTTGATTTCATGACCGACCACGTTCTCAAAAAAACTCATATAATCTTCCAGCAGCCTGTCCTTCCACTCGTCGGGAAGGTTGGCCCTTGCCTGCCAGATGGCACTGGCTACATCGTATTGGGGAGCGCCCTTCATGCCACCCTGGAAATCGATGAACTTGACTTCGTTCCCGGGGGCCACCATAATGTTCCTGCTCTGGAAATCACGGAACATGAAAAATTTATACTCGGTATGCGTAAGGTAATTGCTCAGCGCTTCAAAATCATCAATCAGTTTTTGCTTGTCATAAGGTTTCCTCAGACCGTCAAGGAAATAGAATTTGAAATAAAGCAGGTCGGCCATAATGGCCTGCTTGCCAAACTCCTGGTTGGTGAGGCACCTGGAATAATCCAGTCCTTCATTGCCTTTGACCTGCAAATAAGCCAGGCGCTGCAAGCTTTCCCTGAAAAGCGCATAAACCTCTTCCGTCAACCCCTTTTGCTCCAGGATATCCAGGAGCGAAACAATTCCAAAATCCTGCTGCAGGTAAATGGTGCCGTCCTCACTTACGGAAAGGATTTGGGGCACATTCAGGTTTTTCTTGTGAAAATGACGGGCGAAGTAAACAAAAGTTTCATTCTCCCTGGTATTCAGCCCATGTGTGCCGATCACCGTGTTGTTATTTTCACCATACAACCTGAAATAGCGCCGGTCGCTGCCCGACTGTGCCAGCACATCAACCTGTACAGGTTTTTTCCCTGACCATTTTTCATATACCTGCGAAACCGCTTCCACTAAATGCTGCATCTAACAAATTTAGTCTACCGGCAACGATTAGCCATCACCGGGTCAAATCTTTGTAACTGCTTTGTGGAAGGAGGTATGTTTGTAAAGAAAAAAAATAAGATGAAAGCAATGATCTTTTCAGCCGGGCTTGGTACAAGATTCAAGCCGTGGACCGATAGCCACCCCAAGGCCCTGGCAATGGTAAATGGTAAATCCTTACTGCAGCGCAACATCGAATACCTCCAGCAATATGATATCAGGGATGTAGTGGTGAACATCCATCATTTTCCGGAACAAATACTAGAAGCCATCGCGCAAAATGATGGTTGGGGCAGTACCATTACCATCAGCGATGAATCGGATAAGTTACTGGATACCGGCGGCGGGCTATTGAAAGCAAAACCCTTGTTGTACAGGGAAACGCTGCTGACCATCAACGTGGATATTCTCACAGACCTTAATCTCAAATATTTTCTCAGCCAGCACCAGCAGGAGAACGCCCTCATCACCCTGGCTGTTTCAGAACGTGATACGTCACGCTACCTGCTCTTTAATAAATACAACCGGCTGGTAGGCTGGCGGAATGTATCCACAGGTGAAGAAAAGATCGTGATCCAGGCGAAAGATATGTTTCAGAAAGCCTACAGCGGGCTGGCCCTGTTGGAGCCGGAAGCGCTGGACCTGATTCCATTCACCGGAAAATTTTCCATGATAGATGTTTTTCTTGCGCTGGCTCCACAGCATAAGATCGCGGGTTTTGATCATACAGGTGAAAAACTGATTGATGTGGGAAAACCGGGCAGCGTTGAAAAAGCGGAAAAAATGTTTTCTTAATATCGCTGCCGTTTAAGCATTCTGAATATTTTACTCAGGTCATTTCCTTTAATTTTCAATTTCAAAGAAGTTCGAATGAAAAAAAATATCCTGTTCCTGGCGTACACATTGTTCTTTTTAACTGCCGGCGCCCAAACAAAATATGATCACCGCAAAACTTTTGATCCGCAGTTTTATCCCCAAAGCGGTAATGATTTCCGGAGTGCCAGCGGAAAACCTGGTCCGCGTTACTGGCAGAACCGTGCCGACTACAAGCTGGCCTGCACGCTTGATGCGCAGAAACACAGTGTGAGCGGAACAGTTGAAATTAATTATACCAACAATTCACCGGATGAATTGGAATTTCTCTGGCTCCAGCTTGACCAGAATATTTATAAACCCACTTCAAGAGGATCGGCCACCACCACGCAAACCGGGGGAAGATGGGCCAATGCCGGGTATACCAATGGGTACGAGATCCGTTCGGTAAGCGTGGAAGCTGATGGAAAAAAGATCAGTCCCCGTACCATTACCACGGATACACGCATGCAGGTATGGCTGGCTTCACCTATGAAGGCAGGCGGCAGCAATGTGAAGATCACGATCGATTACAGCTTTGAAGTTCCCGAATATGGAACCGACCGGATGGGCAGGCTTTCAACCGATAATGGCTGGGTGTACGAAGTGGCGCAGTGGTTCCCGCGCATGGCTGTGTATGATGATATCCGCGGGTGGAATACACATCCATACCTGGGAGCAGGCGAGTTCTATCTTGAATACGGCAATGCGGAATGCAGTATCACCGCACCCTCTGATATGGTAGTTGTTTGTTCGGGAGCGTTAATGAATGAAAAGGAAGTGCTTTCCCAGGAGCAGCAGGCGAGGATGGACCAGGCCAGGAAAAGCGACAAAACGGTGATCATCCGGTCTGAAAAAGAAGTGAAGGAAATGAAGTCGAAGAATGCACTTGGTATGCTTACATGGAAATTCAGGATTGAAAATACAAGGGATGTGGCCTGGGCTGCTTCCAGGGCTTTCATCTGGGATGCTGCCAGGATCAACCTGCCCGAAGGAAAATCTTCATTGGCCATGAGTGTTTATCCGACTGAAAGCATTCGTAAGGACGGATGGCAGAGGAGTACTGAGTTTGTGAAAGGAAGTGTTGAGCATTATTCAAAAAAATGGTTTCCCTATCCCTATCCTGCCGCAGTGAATGTAGCCGGGGTGGTTGGAGGAATGGAATACCCGGGCATCGTTTTCTGCAGTGCATTTGCGAGTGGTTCAGGATTGTGGGGTGTAACTGATCATGAGTTCGGACATACCTGGTTTCCCATGATCGTGGGTAGTAATGAAAGGCAGTATGCCTGGATGGATGAAGGTTTTAATACTTTCATCAACGGGCTTTCAACAAAAGAATTCAACAATGGTGAATATGCGAAGTTTTCCTTTTTTGATATGGATGAAGCAGTGGAGGATGCGTTCACTTACCAGCAGGATCCGCTGGGTGCCACACCCGATGTGATACAGCAGCACAACCTGGGTACGATCGCTTACCAGAAGCCGGCCATGATGCTTGATGCATTGAGAGATGTGGTGCTGGGCCCTGAACGTTTCGATATCGCCTTGCAGGAATACATTCGCAGGTGGGCTTATAAACATCCAACTCCATGGGATTTTTTCCGTACGATTGAAAATGTGAGTGGTGAGGATCTTAGCTGGTTCTGGCGAGGCTGGGTTTTCAATACCTGGAAGCTGGATTTCAAAGTGGCCGGTGTAGTGTATAATGAAAAGGATCCGAAGAATGGTTCAGCAGTTACATTGGAAAATAATGAGCAGATGGTGATGCCGGTGCTTGTGATCGTAAAAGAAGAAAATGGAAAAGAGCACCGCTTTGATCTGCCCGTGGAGATCTGGCAGCGTGGTGCGGTTTATACTTTTAATGTTAATTCAACCAGCAAGATCAAAGAAGTGGTGCTGGACCCTGATAAAAAATTACCTGATGTGAACAGGAAGAATAATACTTTGAGTCAGAAAGGTTTTTGATCAGTTCAAAGTTCAAAGCCTGCCCTGACGAAGGAAGGGTCTAGTTCAAAGTCAGAGTCATTAAAGAATGATGTGTACTTTTAGTACTTAGTAGAATTTGTAGTTAATTCAGATTTCAAATGAATTTACTTACCGTCTTCCCGCCTTCCCGGCCATTCTCTAATTCATAAAACAAGGCCGGGAAGACAGGAAGGCGGTAAGTAGTTTATCAGAGTTCAATGCGACTTATCGAACACGATGTTCGCTATTCAAAGTATTGCTGTTCTCTGATGACTAAGACTTTGAACTTTCAACTATGAACTTTGAACTAAATCTCCATTTGTTCCAGCAACTCCGCCAGCGCCGACTCTTCCAGGATCATCCTTACAGGTTGTCCTGATTTGGAATTCCATTTGATGAGGCGGATACAATCTTCCTCTATTTCAATACCAGTTATATCACCATCATTATAACAACAACAACCCGTATTGAAATAAGTTGGTTTGAGCTCCAGGTAATCCGGTGAAATGGAAGTGTATTCAAACTTTCTTGCCTGGATCTCTTTTTGAAGTTGTTCTATTTCTGTTTCACTTTTCTCCTGTTGCGCAAATAGCAAGCTGCGGTAAAGCCTTTCGAGATGTGTGAGTGATTCAAATGCCGGCTGGTGCGTGTGCCCTGTTATTAGCAGCAGGTTTTTTTGAGTGGCGCTCCAGTCATACATCATTTGGTTGTGCAGGCTTTTCAGGCTGGCATCGTAGGCGGGTGTATTGGGATTGATCTTCAAAAATGACTGGAGAGGTGCCCAGATCTTCGAAACAAAAAATTTGCTGAACCAGTTTCCATCACTCACCGCATCTCCCTGGTGGCCATGTGTGCAAAAAATATTAAGCTGCCTTTCATTCACTTTGGTCTGTAGCAGTACTCCTTCATGCATGGGCATATCCACTCCAAAGATTTCTTTGATCTGGAAGGGAGCAAAAGGATCATTTTTCCAATAGAGGTCATGGTTGCCGATAATCTTTACCATGCGGTTGGCCAGCGCGAATTTTTTTTCTCTTTCAAATGCAGGCTGCTGGTGTTTTTTTACCGAGAGAAACATATTCTCCCATAATTCCTCGCAATCACCCAATGCGATATAGATGTATCCTTTTTCAAAATAATAATCCATAGCGGCAAGATAGTTCGGCTCGCAGATCGTAAAATCATCAGCACCATTGCGTGCTCCTTTATGATGGTCGGAGAAGATGATGATCTTTTGCCTGGTGCAGTCAAAATCAATGACCAGTCCTTTTTTCTTTTCCTGTTTGATGATGCAGTCGAGCAATGAACTCAACGCCTTGAATATCCTGGCACGGTCAGGTTTGGATGTGAATTTATTCGAGGCCCACATCACAGGTTTGTAAAGCAACTTCCTGAGCCAGTCGAACATCAGTTGAGATTGTATTTTTTGATTAGCGCCAGCAATACACCATTGGTCCAGCCGAAGCCATCCTGCGAAGGATATTCACCCCCACCGGCTTGCAGCGATAAATCAATTACATTGTATTTCTCCATAAGCTTGCCCGTAGCCGCAAATACTTTTTGGTTTAGTTCCACCCATCGTTTTGCTATGCGCAGGGCGTCTTCTTTTCTGCCATAATTCTCAAGCCCCTGGATGGTGATCCACTGCAGCGGTGCCCAGCCATTGGGTGCATCCCATTGCTGGCCCGTATTCTTGTTGGTAGTGACCACACCTCCGGCTTTTATAAAAACCTCGTTAAGGGTTTTGATGGCATATAGTTTCATTTTGCTGCTGTCGCTGATTTTCAGGAAAAAAGGAAACATGCCTGCCAGGGTAAGTGCAGTGGAAGGTTTTTTAGTTGAAATATTATAATCGGTGAAAAAATTCAGTTGTGGTGACCAGCAGTATTTGATAATTGCTTTCTTCCTTTTGGCTGCCAGTTCCTTGTAAAGGGCCGACTGCAATTTATCTCCGCTTTCATCGAAGGCCCGGGCAATGGTAAGCTCCAGGTGGTGCAGTAAACTGTTGAGGTCAACCGGTACATAATTTATTGTTTGAATTGTGGCCAGGTTTTTTGAATCTTTCAACCAGCGGCTGCTGAAATCCCAGCCACTTTCGGCAGCAGAGCGCAGATTCCGTGCCCTGTAACTTTTATTTTTCTCGTTTGTTTGACCAATGGTCTTTACATCTTCATACCAGCTTTCCTGGCGCGGTATGTCAAGCTGGTCATAATACCGGTTAAGGATGCTGCCGTCGGGCATTTTCACAACATGACTGGTATTTGCACCATGATCCATCCAGTACTGGTATTCTTTGAGGAGCGCCGGCTGGTAGATCACGTATACCTGGGGACCTTTTATTTCTGCAAGCAGATCAATCATGAGACTGAAAAACGGGGGTTGCGACCGGCTCAGGTAATAACTGCGGTTGCCATTCGGAATATGACCTACACGGTCGATTAGAAAAGCAAAATTGTTGACCATATGTTCGATCATTTCAATTTCGCCACTTTCCTTTAGTCCCAGCATGGTAAAATAAGAATCCCAGTAATAAACCTCGCGGAATCGTCCGCCGGGTACGATGTAGGGATATGGTAGCGGGATAAGAGAAGACCCGGGAACCAGCGTGTCTTTTTCTCTTCTCAGTATGGTCCACAGCGACTTGATATGGTCTGCAACATCCTTATGCTTTGTAGTATAGACCGATGCAGGTTCCGAAGGGATAATGAAATTATGTTCAACAAATAATTTAAGGCTGAAGCGGAGGTTGGGATTGTTTTTTACAGCGATATAATCTTTAACTATGGAATCTGGGTTTCTTCTGGGGATACAGTCAGTAAATGTTTTACTATCCGGGAAAATGCGGGCCATCTGTACATCAGTGAAAAGTTCACCGTAAATTTTATCAGGCGTGCGAATCTGTCCACCGGAATGATGGAAGAAAAACAGGAATAATATAAAGAGATGTATCCTGCGCATGGTTAAGATTAAAGAAAGCTAATGGCTATTGGCGGGGGCTTTTAGCTGTTTCACTCTCCCTTTACCGCGATCATGCTGATCTCGATATTTACAAATTTCGGCAGTGCCGATACCTGCACGGTTTCCCTTGCAGGAAAATTTGAATCAAAATATTTTCCATACACTTCGTTGATCTCTCCAAACTGGTGCATATCGGTAATGAAGATGGTGGTTTTTACCACATTGCTGAAATTCATTCCGGCTTCATGCAGGATGTTCCTCAGGTTCTGCATTACCTGGTGGGTTTCTTCCTGGATATCCTTGTTCTTCAGGTTGCCGGTGGAGGGATCAATACAGATCTGTCCAGAAATATAGATGGTGCCGTTTACCAGCACTGCCTGGTTGTAAGGCCCGATAGGTGCAGGTGCATTTGCTATATTGATGATTTTCTTTTCCATACACGAATTAACCTGTTTTCATTTGAATTAAAGTAAAAAAATCAGTAAAGCCCGTTTTGTGCATTTGGGAATTATTGCTGTATTTCGTGGGATGCAGGTAACGGTTATCGCTGATAAAGCAACAAGGGATGAATGGCTCAGCCATAGTCAGCAGGAAGGGGTAGAGATCACCTGGCTTGAGAATGGCCAGACAATACCTTCATCGCCGGGCATGCTGGTAGATCTTTTATTTACTGCTGATGAATCCAGGATCTGCATGTTGCTGGAAAGCTCTGCAGATCTTATCGTGGTCAACAGCGTAGAGCATACGCTGGCTGAAACAGATGAAAGTTTTGTGCGCATCAATGGATGGACAACTTTTTTAGGCAGCGCCGAGGTGGAGGCCTCAGCTATCTCGCCTGGAACACGCGAAGCTGCCGATAAGCTATTTGCTCTCTTCAATAAAACTCTGGCATGGGTCCCGGATATTAAAGGCTTCATTACTCCAAGAGTGATCAGTTGCATCATCAATGAAGCCTTCCTTGCTTTGTCTCAGGAAGTCAGTACCAGGGAAGATATTGATACAGCCATGAAACTCGGTACCAATTATCCTTACGGTCCTTTTGAATGGGCCGACCGGATCGGGAAGGCAAAAATTCATGCGCTTCTCACGAGGCTTTCAGTGCAACAGGCCCGCTACACGCCTGCTTTTCAACTTTAAGGGAAGGATTATTTATTTATGCACATGGGAAGGTAAATATCACAAAATGCTAAAAAATTTAGTATTTTTATCTTATTAAAATTCCCTAGCTATGGAACCAGAACATTTTCCCATGCCCGGCTACCGTATCAACGAATACCTCGTGGTGCTTAAACCCCAGGAGGAATTATGGCAAAAGATTCTGAAAGTAAAGGATGCCTTTGCTGAGAGTTATAAACATCCTTCGGCAAAGTATTTAAAACCTCATATCGCCCTGGTGAGTTTTTTAGGACTGGAAATGATGGAAGAGAAAATCATGCAGCGGTTGCAATTGGTGTCTATGGGTGTGGCTCCTTTTAAAATTGAGTTGAAAGATTACGGAAGTTATCCTTCCCATACCATATTTATCAATGTTACCACAAGGCTGGCGGTACAGAACCTCGTAAAAGAGCTAAAGGGTGCGAAGCGTTTGTTTAAACTTGGCAACGAGAATAAGCCTCATTTTTTGGAGGATCCCCATATAGCCATTGCAAGAAAATTGAAGCCCTGGCAATTTGAGCAAGGCTGGCAGGAATTTTCACACAGGCAGTTCACCGGAAGGTTTATCGCGGATCAACTGGTTCTTCTTAAAAGAAAAGCCGGGGAAAAATCAGCATACCAGGTGGCAGGAAGATTTGCTTTTCAGAACCTCCCGGTGGTTACCAAACAGGGAAGCCTTTTTTCATCCAGTCCGCCCCTGCTTGGCGGCCATCAGCAGCAGGCATTTTAACCTGCCGAGTAAATTTTTTATCTGATCATTATATCAGGCGATGCCTGATCCTTAAATCCTGCGAAGTATGGAAGCATTACCTGGTGACCTGGATACCTACAAAAAAGGTAGGGGTGCGCAGATCAATACCCGGAATAAATTTTTAAAGACGGAAAGCACAAGGGAGCATATCGAAGGCATTGATGAATGGATCGATCCTGATGTGCAAACCCAATACCTGGAGGTTTTTCCAAAGACCATTGTAAATAAGGTTGACAGTCCCGACCTGAGTCTTATGTATTCCATGAATCCTTACCAGGGTTGTGAACATGGATGTATTTACTGCTATGCCCGCAATTCTTTTGAATACTGGGGTTATAGCGCGGGTTTGGATTTTGAAACCAAGATACTGGTGAAAAAAAATGCACCTGAACTGCTGCGTAAATTTCTAATGAACCCGAAATGGGAACCTGTGCCCATCATGCTGAGTGGCAATACCGATTGTTACCAGCCTGCCGAGCAGAAATTCCGTCTTACCAGGAAACTGCTGGAAGTCTGTAATGAATTTAACCAGCCTGTCGGCATCCTTACAAAGAATGCATGGATCCTGCGTGATAAGGATGTGCTGCAGGAAATGGCCAGGAAGAATATCCTTTCGGCCATGGTATCCATTACATCTTTTGACGAGGATATCAGGAGAGCTATGGAGCCGCGCACCACCACCGGCAAGCAAAGACTGAAGGTGATCGAGGAACTGAGCAAGGCAGGGGTCAGAATGGGGGTCATGCTGGGTCCCATGATTCCCGGGCTGAATGAACATGAAATGCAGAAGATCATGCTGGCGGCAAAAAACGCGGGAGCCGTGTTTACTGCTTATACATTTATCCGGCTCAATGGCGCTATCAAATTATTGTTTCATGACTGGCTGTATAAAAATTTCCCGGACAGGGCTGATAAGGTATGGCATATGATCGAGGACAGCCATAACGGTAAGGTCAATGACAGCCGCTGGGGTGTGCGCATGAGAGGTGAAGGCAATATCGCGAAGATGGTGTCGCAGCAGTATAAAAAATATGGAAAACTCTATGGTCTCACGGAAGACCGCTGGGAACTTGACGGAACAAAGTTTCAACGGCCGGGTGAGCAGGGTAAATTATTTTAATGAAGTGTATGGAAAGTGAAGTGTTTCAATTTTTAGCAACAGCAAAAGCAGGGTTTCCCTCCCCGGCCAATGACTACCTGGAGCCGGACCTGGACTATAATGCCTACTTGAAAAAACATCCTTCCTCCACTTTTTCCTTCAGGGTGGAAGGAGAATCCATGAAAGATGCTTTCATCCCCCATGGCAGCATCATCGTGGTTGACCGGTCCATCAAACCATTCAATAACAGCATTATCGTAGCCAGCCTGGATGGTGAGATGATCATCAAGCATATCGTCAAAACCAGTGAAGGAATGTTTTTAATGCCAGCCAATTCAAAATACAAAGCGGTAAAGGTGGAAGAAGGGATGGATTTTAAAATCTGGGGAACGGTAACTCATGTGATCATTGACGTATTAAAATCCTGATGATGGTAGCACTGATCGATTGTAATAATTTTTATGTTTCGTGTGAACGCTTGTTCGATCCCAGGCTGGAGAAAAAACCCGTGATCGTTTTGTCCAACAATGACGGGTGTGCCATTTCAAGAAGCGAAGAAGCCAAGGCCCTCGGCATCCAGATGGCTCAGCCTGCCTTCATGATTCCTGAAGCCATTGCGGGAGATGTGAGGATGTTTTCCTCCAACTATACATTGTATGGTGATATCAGCGCAAGAGTGATGCAGGTGATCAGGGAACTGGTGCCGGTTACGGAGATCTATTCCATTGACGAGATCTTTGCAGACCTCAGCAGCATGAGGTGGACGAATCTTAACAAGCTGGCCCTGGAGATCAGGGAGAAAGTAAAAAGATTAACAGGGATACCGGTGAGCGTAGGCATTGGCGCTACAAAAACCCTGGCAAAGATGGCCAACCGTTACGCGAAAAAAAAGTTTCCCGGCATTGGGGTGTATTCAGCAGATGCAAAAGATAAAACAGAAGCGATGTTACGTGAAACTTCTGTTGGTTCTATCTGGGGAATCGGCAAACAATACTCAGCCCTGCTGGAAAGAAACGGTTTTGCCAGCGCTTATGATCTTTCCAGGGCCCCGGAGGAATGGGTGCGGAAAAACCTCAGCGTGGTAGGCCAGCGCATGCTGCATGAACTCAATGGTATTGCCTGCCTTGAATGGGATGTGGAGCCACCTGCAAGAAAAAACATTACCACTTCCAGGTCATTCGGTGAATTGATCACCGATAAAAATGAGATCAGGCAGGCACTAACAAAATTTACAAGCAACTGCGCTGAAAAACTGAGGCGCGAAAAAAGCTGTGCCAGGAAAATGAATGTGTTCATTCAAACCAATCCGCACAGGCCCGCAGACGAACAGTATTTTCAATCGGTGACCTTGCAACTTAAAGTGGCCAGTAACCTAACCACGGAACTGATCAGGTATGCGATGCAGGGCCTCGACCATATTTACAAGCCCGGGTATCTTTACCAGAAATGTGGTGTGGTGATGATGGACCTGGTGCCGCAGGATACCATACAAGGGTCTTTGTTTGATAGTGAAAAAAGAAAAAAATCCAATGGTCTCATGCGATCAATTGATGAAGTGAACCGCCAGTTTGAAAGAGATACGGTGAGGTTTGCCACTCAGGCCTATGAAAACCGTTGGAAACTGAAGCAGGACTACCTATCCAGCCATTTCACCACACGCTTTGACCAGTTGCCAAAAGCAAAGGCCACATGAAACCCTTTAATCCTTTTTATCCATTCACAGCGGATCTGCTCGATGCTTTCGTGGCTGCAGGAAAGATATTTTATGTACGCCAGCAATTTGAGCGGGGTGGGCAGCCTGGAAGGTGTTTCCTGTTTTCCCATTACGACAGCCTTACCACTGCTATGGATCATTATGGCGCTATCTCCCATGACCGTTACCGTTTCCTTTATTGCTGGGAAAAAGCGGAACACCGGGAAAGACTGAAAGCCGCGGCTGCAGAACCTGCAGGGTTTCAAATTTTCGCTTCTGTATTAAAACCTGGTTGGGACAGGCCGGTTGATGGAGCCCTGAAAAAGAAGTTGCGCTTATACATTGAGCAATTGGGATGGAAACCGGGGCGTGATGAAGGAGTGCGCACCAATTATGAAATGCAGTTTGGAGAATTGTATATCAGGATAAAATACGGTGGAAGGGAAGCAAAGGTTAAATTTGAGGAAATCGAAAACTGTAGCTGATGTGTTACGATATTTCTTTTTCCACCAGCATTGAAATGGTAACAGACTACCTGCCGGGGTTGGTAATTGATCCGCAAATCGGGATCAGTTATGATATGAACCTGCACGTGCAGGCACAGGCCTTCCGTAAATATCCTGTAATCATACACGAGGACGGTCAGTATAAAATGAAAGCATTTGAATGGGGCATCATCCCGGAATATATGGATACGCCCGAGAAGATCAAAAAAGGCAGGAGCAGCATGTGCAATGCAAGAAGCGAAAAAATCATAGAGGATAAACGCAGCTACTGGCACCGTATCCGGAAAAAAAGATGTCTTGTTCCGGTAACTGGTTTTTTCGAACACAGGGAAGTGAAAGGTTTTAAAAACAAGGTGCCTTATTACATCCGGCTGAGGGAAAGAAAATTATTCTGTCTCCCCGGCTTATATCATTATCCCAATAGGGCTGATGTGGAAACGGGAGAGATAACAGGCACATTCACTATTGTTACAAGAGCTGCCAATTCCCTCATGGCCCAGATTCATAACAGCGGAGAGCAGGCCCACCGCATGCCTTTAATGCTGAGCAGGGAACTTGAACTGAAATGGCTCGATCCATCTTTGAATGATGAAGAGATGCAGGAATTATTTCAATTTGAAATGCCAGCCGAGAATTTGGATTATCATCCAGTTTATACAATAAGAACCACAAAAGAAAGACCCGATGGAAAGGAAAGGCTGGAGCCCTACCAATGGGATAACCTGCCGCCGCTGGGTGTGGACAGCGTGGAGCAAACGCTTTTTTAATTCAAAGTTGAAAGTTCATAGCAAGCATGGGTATTGTTACCTGATTCATCCGGCTTGATTTCAAATACATAAATACATAGCCGGTAAGGCGGGAAGGCGGTAAGTAAAGTCATTTGTGAATGAATAGTTTCACTGATCTCTTCAATGTATCTCCAAATTGAAAGACTCTACTTACCGCCTACCGCTGCGTCAGCCAAAGCTTTAGCGAAGGCTGGCCTTACCGGCTATGCCTTTTATATTTCATTTATTCATGTATTGTATCATTAGGTTGCATTTCCAATTTTCTGGCATTCTATTAGAAAAAGAAACAGAAAGAGAAAGAGAAACAAAAAGAGAAAGAGGGAAACATGGCGAAACTAAAATTATCAGGCAAACAATTAAGAAAATTGGGCTACCCGGAAGGGCCTGTCATCAGCATTGCCATGAACATCATGGAGAAATCTTTCAAACATTTATCAGAATCTGATGCGCTGGAAATTCTTGCCAGTGTTTTGCAAAGTCCCAACCAGTATGCAGATGATGGACAACTGGGTAAGATAGCGGAAGCCTTATTGCCAAAACCCAAAACCGGCCGTGGGGCAACAATCGCCCTGAATACCCATGGCATTGATTTTAATGTTTTTGGTGGTGAAGGTATTGAACAGGGCGCCATGCACCAGATGTTTACCGCGGCCAAACTTCCAGTGGCCGTAGCAGGTGCACTCATGCCTGACGCGCATTCCGGTTATGGCTTACCGATAGGAGGTGTGCTGGCCACGGAAAATGCAGTAATCCCTTATGGAGTGGGCGTGGATATCGGATGCCGGATGTGTTTGTCAATTTTCGATATTGATCCCAAAGAACTCGATCAGCGTGAACATTTTTATACCAGGGAACTGAACGAAGCCACACTGTTTGGCAGCGGCTCCATGTTTGAGCAGGCACATGACCATGAAGTGATGTACCGCCAGGAGTTTGAAGAGTTGGGTTTATTGAAAGGACTACAGGGAAGGGCATGGAAGCAACTGGGTTCCTCCGGTTCCGGAAATCATTTTGTCGAGTTCGGAACTGTGGAAATTCCTGAAAAAGATCCGGTGCTGGGAGTTGAAGCAGGTAAATACCTTGGCCTGCTTTCGCATTCCGGATCACGCGGACTGGGCGCTAACATTGCCAATCACTATACAAAAATCGCTAAAGAAAAAAGAATGTTAGCGGGTGAGGCTTCCAACCTTGCCTGGTTAAGGCTGGATGAAGAAGAGGGACATGAATACTGGCTGGCCATGAATCTCGCCGGCGATTATGCATCTGCCTGTCATCACATTATTCATGACAAGATCGCCAGGCAGTTGGGCAGGCAACCAGTGAAAAGGGTGGAGAACCATCACAATTTTGCCTGGAAGGAAAGCTGGGAGGGCAGGGAGGTAATCGTGCACCGGAAAGGAGCTACACCGGCGGGTAAAGATGTGCTCGGTGTGATCCCCGGGTCAATGACCGCTCCGGGATATATAGTAAAAGGCAAAGGGGAAACGGCTTCAGTAAATTCTGCCTCACATGGTGCCGGGAGAAGAATGAGCAGGACTGCTGCGATCAATTCAGTCACCCACTCACAGCTCAATGAAGTGCTGGCCAAACATGGTGTGAAACTTTTAGGTGGAGGGCTCGATGAAGCGCCATTTGCTTACAAGGATATAACGGAAGTTATGAAGGCACAATCAGCGCTGGTTGATACGCTCGGACTGTTTTATCCCAGGATCGTAAAAATGGATGGAGCCGTACATAAACAATGGAAGAAAAAGAAACAAATTGAGGGGGAGTAGTTTTCGGTCAGCCATCCGCGTTGATGTGCCGGAGGATGGGAATAGGGGGCTGGCTCTTTTTTTGATTGTATGAGGAAAACTTAACCATTATGAAATCTACCTTTTCCCTTGTCGTTCTGTTTCTCCTGAGCCATTCCATCCTTTTTGCCCAGGATAATACACCCCAACGATCACCATCCCGCGTATCATTTGGCATCAAAGCGGGGGTAAATATTGCCAACCTGGAAGATAACCAGGAAGCCAACACCGGCAGTCTCACTGATTTTCATGCAGGTGTCCTGGCACATATTCACCTAAACCGCTCACTGGCCCTCCAACCCGAAGTAGTGTATTCCAGGCAGGGAGCTGAATATCCCAACCTTGGTGTGGAAAGGATCAATTATGTGAACATTCCCATTATGCTACAGGTAATGCTGAATAAAGGTTTCCGTGTGCAGACTGGTCCCCAGGTTGGATTTGTTACCAGCGCAAAACTGGAAAGATACAGCGGTGGTGAAACGGATATCAATGACCAGATCGAGAACGCCTGTTTTTCATGGGCCGTTGGCCTGGGTTATCTTTCTCCAATTGGTTTGGGCGTGGATGCCAGGTATAATCTTGGACTGATCAATATCGTGAACGACAGCCAGCATGATGTAAAGAACAGGGTCTTTCAGTTCGGCCTTTTTTACCAGTTCAACAGGTAAACGACACAAATGAATTTGAAAAGCCCGTCAGCCGGGCTTTTTGTTTTAAACTTTTATGTACCATCCTTTTTTATCCATCCAGTAACAGATGGCCCACATAAAAAGGATCACAGTTAGTGCAAAGGCCAGGGAACCGTTTTCTGGAGCACCAGGTATGAATTTGTACACTTTCTCGTACAGATAATTCCACGGGCTGATGAATATGGCATCTCCCTTGGCATTAACGCCATTGGGGATCCTGATCAGCCTGAGACCTTTGGGAAGAAAGGCGCTGAGAGCAAAAACAAAAAGGGCATTTTTCCCGAACACATCAAAAAACCGGGTAAGCCAGTTCCGTATACCTTTGATTTCAATGGTATAGATCATGGTTGCCAGGATGGCGGTTGCCATACCGGTGGTTACAACCACGTAAGAGCTGGTCCAGATCTTTTTGTTCACCGGGAAGTTCAGGCTCCACGCATATCCCGCTACCAGGAAAGCCATAGCTGCAATGAACAGCCCGGTCAGCACCTGGAAAAGGGGGTTGATGCCGGGAGAAGAGACATTGGTATCCGTAGCCTGGTGAAGTTGCCTGCGTTTGAGCAGGTAATCACCCACCAGGAAACCAAAGATCACCTGGGCTATGGCAGGAAGGGTACTCATGATTCCTTCCGGGTCGAATGGGATGCCTTCTCCCTTATACATATGTGCTTCACCAAGGATTTTTTTATCTATCCCAGTTCCGAACCATCCAGTAAGACTGTATGGATCGGAAGGATTCCCCATCACACAAAGCAGCCAGTAAACAAGTAGAAGGAGGAGGGCGGAAAGAAAAGCACCACGGGCCTTGAAATAGTAAATGATAATGGAAGCAAAAAAATAGCAGACAGCGATCCTTTGTAAAACACCGAAGATCCTTACCCCGCCTTCCTGTCCCGATGCATTCACCCAGGTCCAGGGTATGGCTTCCAGTTCACCGCCTGACCATCTCAGGAAGGGCCACCAGTTCAAAAAAAGACCGATCCAAAAGATGAGCAGGCTTCTTTTGATCACCTTTTTCCAGAAAACACTACTGCCGGATTTTTCCAACCGGGGCATAACAAAAGCAAGAGCATTGCCCACAGCAAACAAGAAGAAAGGAAAGACCAGGTCGGTAGGTGTGATGCCATGCCAGGGAGCATGTTCAAGGGGTCCGTAAATATGGCTCCAGCTTCCCGGGTTATTGACCAGGATCATCAGGGCGACAGTGGCACCCCTGAAAACATCAAGGGAATAGAAACGCTGATTCAAGTTGAATGGATATTTAGTTAAAAATACAGCAAGCCTGTTTAAGCCTTGCGATTGATTATCAATAGCCAAAATCAATATCGGTTTTCATAATGCCATTTAAATGGCCCGCATCAATAACTAATTCTAAATCTGTATTTTTTGATGGGGGGCCAGTCACAGCCAAGAACTATATTTGCACGGCTTTTCCGGCTTGGTTGCAAAAATTGCCTGTGACCGAGGTGGCGAAGCTGTGCAAAGACCTGAACAATTGAAGTGGTACGCCATATATACGAAACCCCGGTGGGAAAAGAAGGTGAATGGATTGCTTCTGCAGAAAGGGGTGGAAAGTTATTGTCCATTAAATAAGGTAAGGCGCAAGTGGAGTGACCGTATCAAAACTATTGAAGAGCCGCTGTTCAAATCTTACGTGTTTGTGAAGATTCGTGATGAAGACAGGGCGCAGGTACGCATGACCAGCGGGGTGGTAAACTTTGTTTACTGGGATGGAAAGCCTGCCATCATCAAGGAAAAAGAAATCCTGACTATCAAACGTTTTCTCAATGAATACGAGCAGGTGGAAGCGGTGAAAATGGAATTTGAAACAGGCAACAGGGTGCAGGTGATCGCCGGACCGATGATGGATCAGCAGGGCAGCATCCTGGAACTGCAAAATAAAACAGCCAAAGTACGTATAGAAAGTTTGGGATATATGCTTATTGCTTATATTGATAAATCTAAGCTTATCCCTGTTCAACAGACAAACCACCAGTAATGAGATTCATTTTCTTCTGCACGGTTATAATGCTCTTGATCAGTTCCTGCAGAACACAGCAAAAAGGTTTCAGCAATTATATACAGGACGTTTCTGATACCACCATCCGCGATGCCATGATGCAGAAACAGTCGCTTATCAGGAAGGGTGACCTGCTTTC
>CAYWSQ010000010.1:0-33758 GCA_964460925.1 uncultured Flavisolibacter sp.
AGGCTTTTCATCAGTTCTTTATTGCTGACCGGATGAGGACCAACTGCATTGTAAATTCCTTTGATTGATGCATTCCTGAGCGCGGCAAGGATCATTCCCGTGGCATCATCAATATGCAGCCAGCTCACTACCTGCTTTCCATTGCCCAGCACCGTGGACAAACCAAAACTCAAAGGCTTCCGGAAAGCTTCGTATGCTCCTCCTGTTGTACTGAGCAGTATCCCGAAACGGAAAATGACCAGTCTTTTATCGAGCTGCTCAACGGGGCGTATTGCACCTTCCCATTGTTGCACGAGTGTACCAAGAAAATCATTATTGGGTGCAGCATCTTCCCTGAACGGTGCAGGATTGGGTATGGAAGGATCGGGACCATAATAACCAATGGCGGAAGCACTCACAATGGTTTTAACATTGTTGGGAATGTGGCGCAGGCTTTTAACCAGCAGTTCACCCGTTTTCACACGGCTGTCTCGGAATATTTTTTTTCTTTTTTCTGTCCACCTTCCTTCAGCAAGATTAGCACCAGCCAGGTGCACGATATGATCCGCATCCCTGATGGCATCTTCTTCAATGAATCCCTTCTCTGCATCCCAGGCCGCGTAATGGATATTCCCTTCAGCGGGTCTTTTCTTCCTGGTCAGGATGATCACTTCATATCCTTCTTTCACCAGTCGTTGGCTAAGCGCTGTTCCCAGCATGCCGGTTCCGCCGGTTATCAGTACCTTTTCCATAGTTACAAAGAAACTAAAAAGAAGGTTGGCACCGCTAAAACGGGTATTGGTATAAATTAGATTGACGGGACAATAGCCTTGCCTTATCTTCAAAACCAATTTCAAAATCAACGCTTATGAGTGCAGTACTCCAGCTTCAGAACATCAGCAAGTCTTATGGCCGCATCAGGGCCCTGAACAATGTTTCTTTCGAAGTGCCGCAGGGAAGTGTTTTTGGCATCCTCGGTCCCAATGGTAGTGGCAAGACCACGCTGCTCAGCATCATCCTTGATGTGCTGCAATCCGATACAGGAAATTTTCTCTGGTTTGGACAGCCCGGATCACCGGATCAAAGAAAAAAGATCGGCTCCCTGCTGGAAACACCTAATTTCTATCATTACATGAGCGCGCTCGATAACCTGAAGGTGACACATAGCATCAGTGGCCGCGGCTCTAAAGATGACCTGGAGCAGGTTTTGAAAAAAGTAAAACTCTTTGAACGCAGGAAAAGTAAGTTCAAAACCTATAGCCTGGGTATGAAACAAAGGCTGGCGATAGCGGCCGCACTTCTCGGCAGTCCTAAAGTACTGGTGCTGGATGAGCCTACCAATGGACTGGACCCGGTAGGTATTGCTGAGATAAGAGAGTTGATTGTTGAATTGAAAAACGCAGGTCATACCATTATCATGGCCAGCCACCTTCTGGATGAAGTGGAGAAAGTATGTACCCATGCTGCCATTCTTAAAACTGGTGAACTGCTTACAACAGGTGCGGTAGATGAGATCATGCAGGATGAGGACGTGGTGGAAGTAAGCGCTTCAAACCTGGAACAGTTAGCTGCTGCGCTGCGTGAATTCAGCGAGCATGTGCATGTTCATGATGCCAATAACACCGTGCATCTCACCTTGCCAAAAGGAAGCGCGAGGCTGGAAGATGTAAACAATTTCTGTTTCAGCAAAGGCATTGTACTGAATCATTTATTACTTAAGAAAAAAAGGCTGGAAGCCCGCTTCTTTGAATTAACCAACAACTAATAAAAATCTTATGGGTAATCTTATAAAAACAGAATGGCTGAAGATCCGCAACTACCCGGCTTTTTGGTGGATGGCGGGAATTGTTGCCCTCTCCTATCCGGGTGTTAATTATATTTTCTACGAGATCTACAGGGAATTTGTACAGAAAGCTGATGCCAACACCAGCACGATGATGAAATTCCTGATCGGGAATCCTTTTACTTTTCCTGAAGTATGGCATACCGTTGCCTATGCTTCTTCCATTTTCATTTTCATTCCTTCCATCCTGGTGATCATGTTCATCACCAATGAATACACTTTCAAAACCCACCGCCAGAATATCATTGACGGGTGGAGTCGTAACCAGTTCATGACCGCTAAGTTTGTGGATGTACTCCTCATTTCCCTGATCACAACGCTGATCTATATTCTTGTGAGTATTATGATCGGTTATCTTAACATCGATGAAAGCGATGGCAATATGTGGGGGAAAACGGAATACATCCTTTACTTTTTCATGCAGACTTTCTCCCAGTTGTCGATAGCCTTCCTCATAGCCTTTATCACAAGGAAGGCATTCATAGCGCTTGGTATCTTTCTTTTCTACAAAATCATTCTTGAGAAATTGCTGGTAGGCCTTGCTTCAGTTTACATGGATGATATTGGAAGATTTCTGCCGTTTGAAATTTCTCACAGGATCATACCTGTTCCAGCATTTGTAGGCCGGTTCAGCGAAGAAAGATACAACAGCATCCTTGCAGAAGTGAATGAGCATATCATATATACCATCATATTCACTGCACTCACCTGGTTTCTTTGTTTCAGGCTGAATAAAAAAAGAGATCTCTGATGAATAAATGAAAAAGGGCTTCGGCCCTTTTTTTTATACGAGGTTATCCATGATGGTTGAATTATCCCTTCGCGGGGGAAACAGGTTGTCAGCATCCTGCCGCCTTTCAATGGCCCTTCCCAGTTCGAACAATAATTCATCGTCTTCCACGCTGCCTGTCCAGTGGCGAATACTCTTCACAAGTGTGAGTGTATGCTGCGGCTTTTCAAAGCCATTGCAATTTTTGAGATAAGCGCTATACACATCATCCTTTTCGCGAACAATGTTATAATATGCCAGAGCTCCCTTATACACAATTACTACTTCCATCTCCTGAGCTTTTTATTTTTTTTACAAACACAATGCCCGGTTGCCTGTAGAACTTTTATCACAACGATCTGCGGGGAAGATTTATTTTGCCGGCGAATTGCAATCTTATCATTATGAACTGGATCGAACTTATTGGTTTTCTTGCTGCTGCGGCTACCACCATCTCCTTTGTGCCACAGGCTATGCAAACCATCAAAACAAAGGATACAAGAGGTATTTCGCTGGGCATGTACCTGATCTTCACTACCGGTGTACTGCTGTGGCTTACCTACGGCATCCTCAGTAAAAATTTCCCCATAATCGCCGCCAATGTTGTTACGCTGGCACTGGCTGCAATCATACTCGGCTATAAAATCAAATACAAATAATAAAAAACCCCGCTGCCGAAACAGCGGGGAACAACTAAAAACACAAGCCTTACATAAGCAGTTGCAGGGCAAGTTCTATCAATGAGATTAATCCGGCTTTTTACCGTCCAGGAAAGTATTAATCGTGCTGATGGAAGCACCTTTCCCATTTCCGTCGTCTTTAACCTGGTAATTGCTGTAGAAATTTTCAACAGTAGAAGGGCTGTTGTATAATTCCATATTGCGGCGGATGTAAGCCGGAACCGATTCAAACTCGTTATTTGGATCAGCAGCATTTAAATTGAACGACAGGTTGCGCAATTTCTGTAAACGTTCTGCTGCTCTCCTTTTTTGATCCTCCTCCGCGTCCTGCATCGCAGGGTCATCGGTGTGAGGCTTTTGGTTTTCCCGAACAATTTCGGGTTGAGTCTGAAGATTCATTGGCGCCTCCGCCGCTGGAATGTCATTACGTATCACCAGTTGCATGTCTATGATTTCCGGATCATCAACTTTTGCAACAGGTGCCGGAACCGGTTCTTCTACAGGTTTGGAAGTGGATACTTCCGGTTTGGACTCTGCGTAAATATTGGATGGTCTGGCCAGATAACCTCCCGACACTGCAGATGCCGGTGAAGTATTTTTATCAGATGATGTTGTAGCAGGTGTTTCACCGGACAAAATGGAGAGGCGAAGTTTTTCAAACCGGTCATCAAGCCATTGCTTTTTACGTTCCAGCTCTTTCTTTTCTTCGTCAGCCTCTTCTTTTTCGTCCCTGATCTTCAAATGTAGCTGAACAGCGGCGGTTTCCTCTTCTTCATTTTCCCCCACAAAATTCACAGTGGCGGGGGTTACTTCCCTTAAGGGCTGGGCTGCTTCTGCCTGCTCCTCGTCAACCAGGCGTGGGGCCATTACATCCTCTTTTTTGGGTTCGATGGTGGCTTTAGGCTTTGGGGCGGGGTCCTCTCCCAGCACCATTACGATCTTTTCATCTTTAGGCTCTGGCTTTACACTTGCCGGCTTTTTGGTGAACGGATCTTTATGCTGGAATCCGGTGGCGATCAGCGTGATGCCGATCTGTGAACCCAGCGTATTATCATATCCAAGACCGAGGATCACATCGGTGTCATCTCCGGCCTGGCTTAACAGGTAATTCTGGATAATCTCCACTTCATCCATTGTGAATTCATGTTCCCCTTCGGAAGAGTTGATATTGATAAGGATCCACTTGGCTCCCCTGATTTCGTTATCATTCAGAAGCGGTGAATTCAATGCTTCTTCAATGGCACGCTGCGCCCTGTTCTCTCCATCGCAGGCCGCATTGCCAAGGATGGCCACACCGCCGTTTTTCATTACGGTACAAACATCAGCAAAGTCCACGTTGATCTGTCCAGTGCTGTTGATCACATCCGTGATACATTTCGCGGCTGTAGCAAGTACGTTATCCGCCTTGGCGAATGCTTCCCTCATTTTAAGGTTGCCGAACTGGTGACGCAGCTTATCGTTGCTGATCACAAGCAGGGTATCTACATACTGCTTCAGGTTCTTGATGCCTTCTTCGGCCTGCTGCTGCCTTTTCTTTCCTTCGTAAGTAAAAGGAGTGGTTACTATGCCCACCGTAAGAATGCCCAGGTCCTTGCAGATCTTTGAAATGATGGGAGCGCCGCCTGTTCCGGTACCGCCACCCATGCCCGCTGTAACAAAGGCCATCTTGGTATTCACTTCAAGAATGCGCTTGATCTCTTCGAGGCTTTCCTCGGTTGCCTGGCGGCCGATCTCGGGATTAGCGCCAGCTCCAAGTCCCTGGGTAAGATGCGGCCCCAGTTGTACCCTGTTAGGCACCATGCTTTGCGCGATGGCCTGCGCATCTGTATTGCAGATGATAAAATTCACTCCTTCGATATTCTGCGAGTACATGTGATTCACTGCATTGCTGCCACCGCCACCGATGCCAATCACTTTTATGATGGATGATTTTTCTTTGGGAAGATCAAAATGGATCATTGTTTCTGATTTAGACGTTTATGATAATGATGTTTTTCGCCAATCGCCATTAGCCATTGGCCATTGGCTAGAGCTTATGGTCTTCTTCCTCTTTGAAGATCTCGATAAGACTGGTTTTGAATTTGCCCCAGAAGTTGGACATGCCCCGTTTTCGTTCCACTGTTGGCACACCGTTCTCCGCTTCCACTTCCACAGCTTCTTCTTCGGTAATGCTTTTCAATCCTTCAGGGATCTCAACTTTTTTGAACACATGCTCAAACTGCTTCCTTTTATGTTCATAATCATCATATCCTTTTAAAATAAGACCGAGACAGGTAGCATAGGTTGGTCTTGCCAGTTCTTCTATATGTCCTGCTGCCAGGTGTTCATTCGGCAGACCGATTCTTGCATTTAAACCGGTAACATATTCAGTGAGCTGGATGAGGTGTTTCAGTTGTGAACCCCCACCAGTGAGTATGATACCACCGTTCAGCATTTTATTATCCAGGCCTACCTGCTTCAGGTGATAGGTCACAAAATCAAGGATCTCGCTCATTCTTGCCTGGATGATGTTGGCCAGGTTCTTCACACTGATTTCCTTGGCCGGCATGCCTCTCAATCCCGGGATAGTGATGTAGGCATTTGCCTTTGCTTCATTGGAGAGTGCTGATCCAAACTGCACTTTCATTTGTTCCGCCTGGGTTTTTAACACACCAAGACCGGTTTTGATATCGTTGGTGATGTTCTCACCTGCAAAAGGAATAACTGCGGTATGCTTTAAGATACCTTCATAAAAAACTGCCAGGTCTGTGGTACCACCACCAATATCCACGATGGCCACACCGGCTTCAAGGTCTTCCTGCGCCATTACCGCGGCGGAAGAAGCCAGGGGCTGCAACACCAGGTCCTTGGTGATCAGTCCTGATTTTTCAACAGAGCGGTTGATATTACGGATCGCGTTCTTATCACCGGTGATGATGTGAAAATTGGCGCCCACTTTTACGCCGCCGTATCCAATAGGATCCGGGATGTTCTGAAAATTATCAACAGTATATTCCTGCGGGATCACATCAATGATCTGGTCGCCCGCGGGGATGTAGGTTTTATACTGGTCTGCGATCAACTGGTCGATCTCCCTTTGCGAGATCTCGTTCTCCGTATCATGTCTTACAATATCTCCTCTTGTTTGCAGGCTCTTGATATGATGACCTGCAATACCCACATACACTTCATTCACTTCCAGGTTGGGATTGGAAGCATAACAATTTTCCAGTGCTGTTTTAATGGCCTTGATCGTTTCATCGATGTTCAGCACCTGCCCGTGTTTCACACCGTTTGAGTTGGCTCTTCCAAACCCAAGGATCTCCAGTTTACCAAACTCATTTTTGCGGCCTGCTATTACCGCGATCTTGGTGGTTCCAATGTCGAGTCCCACAATAATTGGTTGCTCGTTGTTCATGCTATGTTGTTTTTAGTTGTTTAAGTGGATCACCAGGATAAGGATTTGGAAAGCCCTAAGGCTCCAACATTTACTATGACACGTACAATTCTTTTCACTCCGCACTCCGCTCACCACTCTTACTATCGCTCTTCGCTCTCGCTCTCCGCTCTTCTCATTACGGCCTTTGGTTTTTTCGGATCTTCAATGGAACTGGATGGATTGGTTTTCCCGGGTTGGGTTTGGATAGGGTTGGAAATTGTTTTCACAGGAACCCGATTGGTCGCTGTCATGGAACTTACTGTCGAATCTTTTTGAACAGTGAGAGGTTGAACCGGCGCCAGTCCTTCATCTCCCATCTGCTGTTGTGCCCTCATTACGAGGTCTTCAATATTTTTTTTTAGTTGAATGGAATCCACCGGTGATACCACGGATTTTTTTACAGCTACCACCTGGCCTTTGTACTGCAGGTCAAGAGCAGCGTAACTGTTGAATCCCACTTTGCTCAGTACCTGCCTGTAAAAAACATAGAGGCGGTTAAGTTTTTCTTTTGCCCCGCTGCCCTCTCCCAGCCGTATCACATGATCACCAATCACCGGGATCAGTTCAAACTTGCGGTCCCGGGTGATATCGATCTGTCCCACCTGCGCATTCCAGAATGGATCCTGGTAAATAAAACCTGCCAGTTCTTTCACTTCATCCATTAGCATACTGTCCTTTGCATTCCAGCGCATGCCACCGGGAAAACCGGTTACCACCGGCACCCTGGCACTCAGCTTATCCAGCAAGGGCATCACGTGACCGGAACTGTCGATATAAAATGACCTGCCGTTGCTGGTGAACAGCCTGGCTATCGGCTGCCTTTCCTCTACAAAAACATGAAGAGCATCCTTACTGTCGAAATAAAGTTCTGCGTCTTTGATCCATGGACTGGCCTCCAGCGAATTCTCCAGGTGTTTCAGTTTCACGGCAAGCACCCGCTTATTCAACAGGCTGCCTCCTGATACCTTTTCAATGATCCGGGTGATGTCAGATTTATCAATATAGATCCCTTCACCACGCATGCTTACATACAGGGCCTGGCAAACATGCGTTTGCTGTTTGCGGTTGGCAGCTACCAGCAGTACGGTCATGCCTGTCATCACCAGCACCCAGGCTGTAACCATCAATGATCTTCGTATGATTTCTTTTTTGCTCAAGTCTTATTTCTTTTCCAGGATATTTTTAATTGGTTGAACCAGGGCATCTATGTCACCTGCACCCGCCATTACGATCACTTCACCAAACTCCCTGTTGATCTCATGCGACTCCATCCATGACTGCAGTTCTTCTTTCCTGATCACTTTTTTTACTGGTGATTTGATTTTTTCCAAAAGCATTTCACTCTCCACTCCTTCTACAGGTAGTTCTCTCGCCGGGTATATTGGCAACAACACCAGGTTATCAGCCATGGATAATACTTCGGAAAAACCTTCCGCGAAATCACGTGTCCTTGAAAAAAGGTGTGGTTGAAAAATAACCGTCACCACTCTCTGCGGAAAAAGACTTCTTACACTTTTCAGCAAGGGCCTCAGTTCTTCAGGATGATGTGCATAATCATCAATCAGCACAGGCTGCACATACCCCCCAGGCTGCTGCTCTCGCGGCGGCAACACATATTCAAATCTCCTGCGAACACCTTTGTAAGCGGCAACTGCATCTCGAATCTTAGCGCTGCCGATCTTCAGCTCATGGGCCACGGCAACAGCCACCAGCATATTCTCCACATTGTGCATTCCACCAACTCTTAGCGATACATCACCAATGATTTCATCAGCCACGTGCACATCAAAGAGGTATCCGCCTTCTTCCATTTTAATGTTGGCCGCGTATACATCAGCCGAATCATTCTGAAGACTGTAACTGATCCTGCGCCCGGCCTTCACTTCTTTTACACGCTTCAGGCCAAACCTGCTCACCAGTAAGCCGCCTTCTTTTATCTTATTTCCAAAATCAATAAATGCCTGCTGCACCGAAGCTTCGTCGCCATAGATATCAAGATGGTCAGCATCCATGGCAGTGATCACGGCAACATCGGGACTTAATTTGAGAAAACTCCTGTCATATTCATCCGCTTCTATCACGCATACATTGTTATCGCTGCTCCAGAAATTAGTTCCGTAGTTGGAAGAAATGCCGCCTAAAAAAGCATTGCATCCATAACCGGTATGCCGGAGTATATGGGCGATCATGGTTGACACCGTTGTTTTACCATGTGTGCCCGCCACGCAAATATTGAAAGTATCACCGCTGATGGCCTGCAATACATCACTGCGTTTTACCACCCGGAAATGGTTTTGCTGGTACCATACAAGTTCCGCCTGCTGCTTTGGAATGGCAGGCGTATAAACCACGAGGTCCACATCTTTTGGTATGAGATCCAGGTTCTCGGTGTAATGGATGCTGATGCCTTCCGACTGCAGTTGTTTGGTCAGCACAGTTTCAGTTCTGTCATAACCGCTAACCGAAATACCACGCGAAATAAAGTATCGGGCGATTGCGCTCATGCCGATGCCGCCGATGCCAATGAAATAAACGGACCGCACTCCATTCAGTGTAGTTAAAGCTTGCGATGTATGTTGACTGCTGTTCATGAATTCAAAACTTTCATTATTTCCGCCGCGATCCTGTCATCTGCATCCGTAACCGCGTACCTGCCGATATTGTTCTTAAATGTTTCCTGTTTGTTCCTGTCTCTCGCCAGGTCAAGTATGGCGCTGATCATTTTCTCTTTTGCTTCCTGGTCCCTCACCATCATGGCCGCATTTTTACTGACCAGGTCTTTCGCGTTCACTGTCTGGTGATCTTCCGCCGCGAAGGGAAAGGGTACGAAAAGCACCGGCTTTTTCACCACGCACAATTCAGCAATTGCCATCGCCCCGGCCCTTGAGATCACCATGTCCGCTGCCGCATAGGCTTTTTCCATCTGTATGATGAAAGGCCCTACCCACACACCTTCATTTTCAAATACCTTCCACCTGTCTTCGTCTGCCTTTCCTGTTTGCCAGATCACCTGGAGTCCTTCGGAAAGTAGTTGGTCAATGCCGCCGGCCATGGCTTCATTTACTGTGCGTGCCCCAAGGCTTCCTCCTACTACCAGCAAAGTGGTCCTGCCGGGATGCAATTCAAAGGCAGCTAGTGCTTCTTCTTTTGAAATAGCTCCCACTTCTGTGATGGCAGGCCTGATAGGGTTACCCGTGATCACGATACTTCCGGATGGAAAGAACTTATCCATGCCTTCAGTGGCCACAAATACCTTACTTGCTTTTTTACCCAGCAGGATATTTGTTTTACCCGCGAAGGAGTTCGATTCATGTATGAAAGTTGGAATTCCCTTTGCCTGCGCATAACGGAGCACAGGAAAAGAAGAATAACCCCCCACACCAATCACCGCATCTGGTTTGAACCCGCTGAATATCTTTCTTACCTGGAAAAAACTTTTCACCAGTTTGAAAGGCAGGCCGATATTTTTGATCAAAGAACTCCTGTTGAAACCCGCGATATCAAGTCCCCTGATGGGATAACCTGCCTGCGGCACTTTTTCCATCTCCATCTTTCCTTTTGCGCCAACAAAAAGGATCTCACATTCCTCATCCTTCCTTTTCAGCGCATTGGCTATGGCTATTGCGGGAAAGATATGCCCGCCTGTTCCACCGCCTGCTATGATGAATTTTTTTGCCATACTCACACGATCACTCCTTCTCGTTCTACTTCTTGTTCTTCTTCTAATTCTGTTTCCTCTTCCTCTTCCTCCTCATCCTGTTCCTGTTCCTGTTCCTGTTTCTCTTTCTCATCCTCTTTCCCTTCCAGTTGCTCCACATTTCTTGCAACACTTAATATAATTCCAATGGAAAGGCAGGTGAAAAGAAAACTGCTTCCTCCCATACTAATCAGCGGGAGGGTAACACCGGTAACAGGGAAGAGATTCACATTCACCGCCATATTGGCCATAGCCTGTATCACCAGTGTAAAACTGAGTCCCAGAGCCAGGAATGCGCCGAATGCAAACGGACATTTTTTGAATAGCCTGATGCTCCTGTACAGGAATACCAGGTAGATAAATAAAATGAATGCGCCGCCTATGAGCCCGTATTCTTCAATAAGGGTGGCATAGATGTAATCGTTATATGCCTGTGGCAAAAAATTTCTTGCTTCTCCGTTACCCGGACCGTTTCCAAAATAACCTCCACGTGCAATGGCGATCTTGGCCTGGTTCACCTGGTAGTTATCATCATCCATAACTTCGGTAGCCGATCCGTACATGAAATTTTCTACCCTTCCGATCCAGGTCTCCACCCGTGCAAAGAGCCTGGAAGATTTCTCCTTGTTCACAGCAACCACTTCTTCGGCACCGGAAGCAGATTTGTGTTTGACCACGGCAGCCATCACCAGGAACACTACTGGTATCAGCGCTACACCTATCACCAGCATGAGGTGTTTGGCACTTACCCTGCCGATAAATAGCAATACCATGCAACTTGCTCCCAGTAAAAGCGCGGTGGAAAGATTCGCGGGTGCGATCAGCAGGCAGGTCAGCGCCACGGGAAGGATCACAGGCAGAAAACCTTTTTTGAAATCCTTGATTTTATTCTGCTTGCGGCTCAGCAACCTGGCAAGAAACATAAACAGGGCAAGCTTGGCAAGATCGGAAGTCTGCATGGTCATGTTAATCACCGGCACCCTGATCCAGCGGCTGCCTTCATTCATGGTCACCCCAAAAAATAAAGTATAAAGCAACAGCGGGATGGAAAGAATGAAGAGGATCTTGGCCACCTTTGAATAGATGGTATAATTTACCCGGTGGGCAAAATAGATCACGCAAAAACCGATGGCGATAAAAGCGATCTGCTTGAACAGGTACACTTCCGTATTGCCCTTGTAGATCTTATAGGCCAGTGATCCGGTTGCGCTGTACACCGCCAGCAGGGACACCAGCACCAACAGCAATACCAGGGCCCAGATCACCTTATCACCCCTGGTGCTTCTAAGGATCTGGGCCGGCTTGATGTTCAGCTCTGAGAATTTAATGTCCTGGTGCGGCATGTATTATTTTTCTGTTGTAAAGACTTAAAGATTCTTTACTGCTTCTTTAAATTGTTTTCCCCTGTCCTCGTAATTCCTGAAAAGATCAAATGAGGCGCAGGCTGGGCTCAGCAAAACCACATCACCCGGCACAGCCATCTGGTAGGCTGCTATCACAGCATCTTCCGCGCTGGCCGTATCAACGATGGAGGAAACCTTTCCTTCAAATGCCTGGTGGATCTTTGAATTGTCGATCCCCATGCAAACAATTCCCTTTACATTGTTCAACACCAGTTCATCCAGCAGCGTGTAATCATTACCCTTATCGATCCCCCCAAGTATGAGCACAGTAGGCTTGGTCATGCTTTCCAGGGCAAACCATGTGGAATTGACATTGGTTGCCTTGCTGTCGTTAATGAACTCAACCCCTCTAACCGTGGCCACCGGTTCCATGCGGTGTTCAAGATTCTCGAAGGTCTGCACCGCTTCCCTGATCTTGTTCTTCCGGATGTCCATGGTTGCCCCTGCCACACTTGCTGCCATAGTATTGTATTGATTATGTTTTCCCTTGAGGGCAAAATCATAGATACTCATCTGCTGTTGTTCCTGGTTCACTTTTACATGCAGTTCGTCATCCTTGATGTATCCGCCTTTATCAACTTTCTGCTTCATACTGATCGGTAATAGGTTTGATTTAATGGGGTTTTGTTCCAAATATTTTGTGATCACTTCATCATCTATATTGTAAATGAAATGGTCTTCTGAAGTCTGGTTCATCGCGATGCGGAATTTGCTGCTGATGTATTTACTGAACTGGTAATCGTACCGGTCCAGGTGATCTTCGGTGATATTCAGCAGCAGGGCCACCTCGGGCCTGAATGTGATGATATCATCAAGCTGGAAAGAACTGATCTCCGCCACGTACAACTCCTTTGGATCCATGGCAACCTGCCTGGCAATAGAGTAACCAATATTGCCTACCAGCGCGCAATCCAGCCCGGCATGCCTGCAGATGTGATAGATCAGAGAGGTTGTAGTGCTCTTTCCATTGCTTCCCGTGATGGCGATGATGCGGCTCTTACCCTTGTGGCGGTAAGCCAGCTCGATCTCGCTGATCACCTGGATGCCTTTCTTCCTAATCTTTTCCATCCATGGATTCTTTTCCGGGATACCCGGGCTCTTCACAATCTCGTCGGCTGAAAGCAACAGGTCTTCATCAATACCCTGCTCATTGTATGGTATTCCTGCATCTTTTAATTCCCTGCGATAAACTTCTTTCAAAGAACCTTCATCCATGAGGCGCACATCATAACCTTCCTTCTTCGCCAGCAGGGCTGCGCCCACGCCGCTTTCACCTCCTCCCAATATGACCAGTCTCTTGCTCATTGTCTTTAACGTGTACGGAACTGGTTTTTCAACAGCATTACATTTAGATGATCACCACAACGGTCGTCGGACTTCACATTGGCTTTTCATAGTTACCTCTCGATGGTGGTTTTTCATTACATGTCATCTCAGCTTCAGTGTCACGATAGACACTACCGCACATAAAATGGTAATGATCCAGAATCGCGTAACGATCTTGGCCTCGTGGTATCCCTGCTTCTGGTAATGGTGGTGCAGTGGGCTCATTAAAAAAAGCCTCCTGCCGGTTCCGTATTTTTTCTTTGTGTACTTGAACCAGGTCACCTGTGCCATCACGCTCAGGTTCTCAACCAGGAACACTCCACATATAATTGGTATCAGTAATTCCTTGTGTACTATTATTGCCAGCGCTGCTATCAGTCCGCCCAGTGTAAGACTTCCCGTATCTCCCATAAAAACCTGGGCGGGATAAGAATTATACCATAAAAATCCAACGCAGGCCCCGATCATGGCTCCAATAAAAATGGACAACTCCGCCAGGTTGGGTATGTACATGATATTGAGATAGTCGGCGAACATGAGACTACCACTTGCGTAAGCAAACACACCCAGCGTGCCGCTGATGATAGCCGAAGTGCCGGTGGCCAGGCCATCGAGGCCGTCGGTGATATTGGAACCGTTAGATACAGCAGTTACAATAAATATCACTACGAGAATGTAAAGCACCCATGTATAATCCCTCCAGGAAGAAGGCAGCAGTCTTGAATAATTGAACTCATGCCCCTTTACAAAAGGAATGGTAGTGACAAATGATTTGGCCGGAACGAAATATTTGGTTTCGCCGTTCACTTCCCTTTCAAACACTTCCACGTTTGTGTTGGCAGCATCGCCCTGGAACTCTCTCCAGATGGTGACGTTGTCATTAAAATAAAGTGTGGCGCCCACAACAATGCCCAGCATGATCTGTCCAAAGATTTTGAACCTGCCGGCAAGTCCGTCAGCATCACCTTTTTTATAGGCCATCCCTTTCTGCAGTGCGATCTTTTTTGCACGCAGCTTCAGGTAATCATCAATAAAGCCTATTGCGCCTAACCAGATGGTGCAAAAGATCATCAACCTTATATACACCTTCGTGAGATCTGCCAGTAATAAAGTCGGAATGAGAATGCCAAGGATGATGATGACACCTCCCATGGTAGGAGTGCCTTTTTTCTGCTGCTCCCCGGCAAGACCCAGGTCACGTACTGATTCACCGATCTGTTTCTGCTGCAGGTAGCGGATCAGTTTTTTACCATAGATGGTGGTGATGAGTACGGAAAGAATCACGGCTGTGAGCACCCTGAAAGTGATAAAGCCAAAGAGTTCCCTGCCAGGGAAACTGATACCTTCAGCTTTAAACCATTCAAATAAGTGATATAACATGCCTGTTTCTTTTTAATTATTTATTTACCCAGCAGCTCAAACATTTCTTTCAACACTTCCTTATCATCAAAATGATGTTTCACCCCGTTGATCTCCTGGTATTTTTCATGACCCTTGCCCGCGATCAGCACGATATCCTCGGGCTTTGCCATATCAACCGCGGTTTTGATGGCCTGCTTCCTGTCGGCAATGGAAATGGATTTTCTTTTCCATGCTGTAGCGAGGTTCGCTTCCATATCCTCCAGGATCTTCAAGGGATCTTCACTGCGCGGATTGTCGCTGGTGAAAATCACGCGATCGCTGTGCTCACAGGCAACATCAGCCATCACCGGTCTTTTTGTTTTATCCCTGTCACCGCCGCAACCCACAACCGTGATCACCTGCTCATGCCCCTGCTTTAATTTTTTTATCGTTTCAAGCACATTCACCAGGGCATCCGGTGTATGCGCATAATCCACGATGCCGATGATCCTGTCCCGCGCGGAGATCATATAATCAAACCTTCCTTCCGCACCGGTGGTATTGCTCAGGCATTGCAGCACATAGGCTTTTTCTTCTCCCAGGCAGATCGCTGCTCCATACACCGCGAGCAGGTTGTAGGCATTGAATTCGCCGATCAGCCTGAAATGAACTTCCTGTTCATTCACATTCATCACAAGGCCGGTTAGACTGTTCTCAAGTATCCTTCCTTTAAAATCGGCCATGGTCTTCAGACTGTAGCCAAACTGTTTAGCCGCCGTATTCTGCAGCATTACGCTGCCTCTTTTATCATCAAGATTGGTGATGGCAAATGCAGTGGATGGAAGCTGGTCAAAGAATGCTTTTTTCGCTTTGATATATTCATCAAAGGTTTTATGATAATCCAGGTGATCATGCGTGATATTGCTGAACACTCCACCTGCGAACTCAAGTCCCGCGATGCGTTTCTGGTGCACCGCATGTGAACTCACTTCCATGAAAGCGAAGGTGCAGCCCTCTTCCACCATCTGCCTGAGCAGGGCATTCAGGCTTACTGCGTCGGGAGTTGTATGCGTGGAAGGAATGATTTTACCCGCTATCATATTTTCAACGGTACTTACCAGCCCGCAACGGTAACCGAGGCAGGTGAATAATTTATAAAGCAGCGTGGCAATGGTGGTTTTTCCATTGGTACCGGTAACTCCAACCAGCCGCAACTGCCGTGTAGGCTGGTCATGATAATTATGCGCGATGAGTCCGGCAGCTTCAGCGCTGTCGGAAACCTGCACATAGGTGATGCCATCCTTTACTGCAGGAAGTTTCTCGCAAACAATCGCAACAGCACCCATTTCTATGGCCTTGTCAATAAACTGGTGACCATCAGCCGCCCAGCCTTTCACTGCAATGAAAAGGAAACCCTTCTCCACCTTGCGCGAATCGATGGCGATACCATTGATATCAATATCGGTGTTACCGGATAGAGCTTCAGTCCTGACCCTGTATAATATGTCGCTTAAATTTTTCAATTCAATAGAATGGTTACGGTTGTTTTTTTATTGATTGCTGTACCCGGCAAAATATCCTGTGCCACTACCTTTCCTCTCCCCCTCACCACTACTTTCATGTCTAGGCTTTCCAGCAGAAACAGCGCGTCTTTCATGGTCATGTTCCGCACATCAGGCATTTGATTATCTTTTACCGGTGCTGATTTTACCACTGGCCTGTACTGTGAATCATAAACTGTTGTCCAGCTATCACGGCTGGCCGAATCAGTATACCGAACCTTGAGGCTGTTGAAAACAGAACGCACATCTTCGGTCTGCCCGGCATACCGGAATGCACTGCTGTCTGGTGTAAATGGATAGCGTACCGGGTCCTTTGTTTTTACATATTGCGCATACAGTTTTACCGCGATCTCCCTGAACACTGGTGCCGCAAGCTGACCGCCATAGTGAATGGCCGCATGAGGTTTGGTCTTCACTACCACGATGCAGGTATAAGCAGGATCATTCGCTGGAAAATAGCCGGCGAAGGATGCCTGGTAAACCCCGTCATGATATTTTATTTTACCACCGGCAACATGGGCTGTACCGGTTTTACCTGCCACAGGAAAAGGAAGATCTTTGAAGATCTCTTTGGCGGTTCCTTCAGTGGCCACTGCTTCCATACATTCACGGGCGGCACTGATCACTGCGGGTTTACTCAATTGTTCATCAAGCACTACCGGTTCAAATTCCTTCACGGTAACTCCATTGCTTTTGATGGTATTCACCAGGTAAGGCTTCAGCAACCTGCCATTGTTAGCCACCGCGTTGTACAACATGAGCGTATGCAGCGGGCTTACTTCAATGGCATATCCAAAACTTGCAGTGACCATGGCATGCAATCCTTCCTTATTTCTTTTAAGCTTTGGCAGCACCGGCGCTTCTTCACCAATAAGGTCAATGCCAGACCTTTGATCAAGGTGAAACTTCTGTAAATAGGATTTATAGAGATCAGGTTCTGCAGCGAATGATTTGTAAGCCACGATACTCATGCCCACATTGGAGCTATGAGCAAAACATTCTTTCAGGCTCATGAGGGATTTGGGTGCACGTTCAGCATCAGTCACGTTTCTCACTCCCACGTAAGCATTACCGGTAGTACCCACTTCAATCATATCGGTGATCTTGCTGCCATGATCGAGCACGGCCAGCAGGGTAGCAAGTTTAATGGTGGAGCCGGGTTCAGTGGTCTGCAATGCATAATTGAGTGATTCGCCATAGTTACCGTTCTTATCACGTCCCAGGTTGGCAATGGCTTTGATCTTCCCGGTTTTAGTTTCCATTACAATGCAGGTGCCGTATTCAGCATCATGCTGCTTGAGCATTTTCAGCAGGGAGGATTCCACGATGTCCTGCATGCGGATATCGAGGGTGGTGATGATATCCTTTCCGTTTTCAGGTTCGATCTCGTAGCCTTCAACGGGTATGGCTGCGCCGCCTGCAATAAAACGGACCAGTCTTTTACCATAGGTTCCTTTGAGCAGGCTGTCGTAAGTTCTTTCCAGGCCCACATTCTGCGCATTATCCCTCGACAGGCCAATGGTTCTTTTTGCCAGCAGGCCAAAAGGATTCAGTCTTTTGCTTTTCACTTCGGCGATCACACCGCTTTTATTCCGTCCCAGTCTTACCAGCGGAAAATCCCTGAATGTTTTATATTCCTCGAATGAAAGACCTTTTTTCAGCAGGTAATAACGGTTTTTAATCTGGTAGCCTTTTTTCAATTCTGTTTTATAACGGGATGCCGGTTTGTCTTTGAAAAATTTGGCAAGAGCAATGGAGAAAGAATCAAGATTCTCGCGGAATCTTTTACCATTCTTATCACGAAGGCCTTCCGCCCCAAAATCCATATAGATATCAAAATAAGGAACAGAAGTGCTGAGCATTTGTCCATCCTCGCTGTAGATGGTGCCGCGTTCAGCATCGAGGGGAATAAATTTCTGGTGGAGGCTGTCCGACATGGAGCGCCAGTATTTACCCTGCACCTGCTGGATATAGAAAGTACGGCCGAGCACTACGAGGCTCAGGGCAACCACCCCGAGAAAACTCAGGTACACTCTCCATAATATATCCTTTTTGATCTCCACCGTTCAATCAATTGGTTTGGTTTATCTGTCTGCCGCACTGCTGTCGATCAAAACAACAGGCGGATTTGTGAGCTCTTTCAATCCAAGAGGTTCAACTATATTGATCAGTTGACCCTGTGTGCTCAGCTCCAGCACATCTCCTTTCACATCCTTATATTCAAATTGCAATTCTTTCAATTCCCTGGTAGTGCGTGCTATCTCCCTTGCTCTTTTATCGGCCAGGTGCCCGTTGTAGATGTAGATCACAGCAAGCAGGGCAAGGAACAGGAAAAAAGGGATCTGCCTTACAATTGACCTGTAATTCAGCAAGCGCTTGAAGCTTAGTCCCGGGCTCTTTTCTTTTCTGTTGATTACTGGCACTTAAAAAAATTTTGTTCTCTTCAGGATGGATCAGGTCTTTTGCGCGACCCTTAGCTTGGCACTTCGGGATCTTGGATTTTTCCGGATTTCTTCTTCGGATGCTGTCACCGGTTTTTTATTTACCGGCTGCAGGGTTTTGGATCGTTGGATATTGGAAAATGGATTTTCTTCAGGTGCTTCAAAACTGTTGTCGCGGAAAAATTGTTTCACCAGGCGGTCTTCAATGGAGTGAAAAGTGATCACAGCGATCCTTCCTCCCTCTTTCAGCACAGCCGGTGCCTGCTCCAGCAATTCTTTCAATGCACCCATTTCATCATTCACCTCGATGCGTAAGGCCTGGAATACCTGTGCGAGGTATTTATTCGGATTTCCTTTCACTACCCGTCTCAGAACATTCTTCAACTGGTCAATTGTTTTCAGTGATGTGGTCTTCCTTGCTTCAACAATAGTGTGGGCCAGTGTTTTGGCATTGGTTACCTCACCATACTGCTCAAACATTTTATGCAGCGCCTGTTCGGAAAGCTCCTGCAGGATGTCAGCCGCAGTTTTTTCCTGGCGCTGGTCCATCCGCATATCCAGTGCACCGTCGAAGCGGATTGAAAATCCTCTTGATGCTTCATCGAACTGATGACTGCTTACACCAAGGTCAGCAAGTATGCCATCCACTTTATCAATTCCGTGGAGCTTCAGGAACCGCTGGAGGTGCCTGAAATTGCTGGGAACGAAAATGATCCTTTCGTCCTCCGGCAGGTTTTGCTTCGCGTCAGCATCCTGGTCAAAGGCAATGAGCCGGGCCGAGGGACCGGCTTTTTCAAGTATCGCCCTGGAATGTCCTCCGCCTCCGTAGGTGCAATCGACATAAACGCCACCCGGCTGAACCTGCAACTGCTCCAACACTTCCTGCAGCAGCACGGGAATATGGTAGGCTTCCCTGCTCTCCGGTGATTCACCCGGAGGCAATTTGGGTTTCCCGTGATTTTGCAGAGGTTTTTTCATGATGTTCTATTGCTGATCCTCACCGCTGCCCATCACTTTGGCGGCAAGTGCACTAAAGTCATCAGGTGAATATGATTCAAAGAACTTTTTATAATTATCGTTCGACCAGATCTCGATCTTGTCCATAGCCGAGGCGAGAACAATATCCTTTTCAAGACCGGCATATTCCTTCAGGTTGCCGGGCAGTAATAACCTCCCGGCTGAGTCCAGTTCCACTTCCATAGCACCGTTCAGGAAATAGCGCCTGAACTCCCTCACTTTCGGGTCGAAATCGTTCAGCCTGCTGATCCTTTCATAGAGCGGCTCCCAGCTTTGTTTGGGATAAAGGGTCAGGCATTTCTCGAAACCCCTGTTGATAACAAAACGCGTATTTTCGCCTTCCGGGAGTTGCCTCTTGAGGCCTGCCGGTAGCAAAAAGCGACCTTTTGTGTCCAGAGTTGATTCAAATTCACCGAGAAATCCTGTCATTTTCAATGGATTGGAATGGTGGCGACTCCAATTAACACAAAATAACACTTTTTCCCACTTTCATATGATAATTTTCGCCTGTTTAATTTTTCCACACGTTTAAGGCTGCGGAAAGTCCTGCCAGCAAAGGATTTGGACCGATGAACCTGGCGAAAATGAAGAAATGATGTGGATGAACTGTGGATAGGTCCTGAATTGCTGTGGATAACCCTGTTTTTAAACTTAAATGCTGCAGTCAGCCGCATGAACAAACCATCAGAACAATACCTCGTCAGCAGGTATGATTACGACCTCCCTACAGAAAGGATCGCCGTCCACCCGCTGGAAAACCGTGATCAGTCACGCCTGCTGGTGTACCAAAATGGCCTCATCACGGATGATCATTTTTACAATCTTCCCATTCACCTTCCGGAAGCTTCAACTCTCATCCTGAACGATACCAAAGTGATAGAGGCAAGGCTTTTATTTTCAAAAGCCACTGGGGGTACCATTGAAATTTTTTGCCTGGAGCCTCACCTGCAATCCATGGAATCATCCCTGCAAAGCCATAACAGTGTGGAATGGCATTGCCTTGTTGGCGGGGCATCCAAATGGAAACATGGACAGGTGCTGCAGAAAGAAATTGAGATCGAAGGAAACAAGGTGATTCTATCTGCAAAGATCACCAGTTATGAAGCCGAACATTTTATCATCGGGTTTCACTGGGAGCCGGGCGAATTCACTTTTGCAGAGATCCTTCATAAAGCAGGAAATATTCCGCTACCCCCCTACATCAAAAGAAAGACAACTGCGGATGACAGTGACCGTTACCAGACCATATTCGGAAACCGCGAAGGATCGGTAGCGGCGCCTACTTCTGCACTTCATTTCACCAGCCAGGTTTTTGAATCCCTTGACCGCAAAAACATAGATCGGGCAAATATTACCCTGCACGTGGGGGCCGGAACATTCAAACCGGTAAAAACCACTTCTGTGCTGGATCATGTAATGCACCGCGAACCATTTTCCATTACGCAGTCACTCGTACAAAGAATACTGGATGCCCGCACCATTGTGGCAACCGGCACCACTACCCTGCGCACACTGGAAAGTATGTACTGGATGGGTGTGAAAATCCTGCATTCAAAAGAAAACATAACAGAACTGGCCCAGTGGGAAGCTTATGAGCTTGATAAGGAGTTACCTGGCATAACTGCCGCAGAAAGTTTCGAAGCATTGCATCAATACATCAGCAAACTGACGGGGAATATTTTTAATGGATATACCAGCCTGATGATTGTACCAGGTTACCGATTCAGGGTGGCAGATGCTATTCTCACCAATTTCCACCAGCCGCAATCCACCCTGCTTTTACTGGTGAGTGCTTTTATTGGTGAGGACTGGAGAAAGGTTTACCGGCATGCGCTCGATCATGATTACCGCTTCCTGAGTTATGGTGACAGCAGCTTTTTATGGAGAAATGATTAATCTTTTTTCAGTGGAAGTTCGATGGTAAAACTGCTGCCTTTGCCCGGCGTGCTCTCTGCCTTGATTGATCCTTCATGACCTTCGATCACCGTCTTCACGTAACTCAGTCCCAACCCGAAACCTTTTACGTTATGGATGTTGCCGGTATGCGCACGGTAAAATTTTTCGAAGATGCGTTTGAGCGTTTCACGGCTCATGCCGATGCCGTTATCATCAATGCGGATGATAAATTTTTTATTATTGGATGATGTGGTCAGTTTGATCAGTGGTGGTACATTTTCCTTTGAATATTTCACCGCGTTATCCATCAGGTTGTTCACCAGGTTGGACATATGCACTTCATCTGCCTCAATGAGGTCATCAGTGGCAGCCAGGTCCATTTCCAGCGCACCGTTTTTTTCCTGCAGGCGTAATATGAAATTATCTGCCACATCACGGATGATCTGGTGCACCTGCAGTGGTTTTTTATTGAGCTGCACTTCCTGCCTGTCCATCAATGCCGACTTCAGAATGGTTTCTACCTGCCGGTTCATCCGCTGGTTCTCTTCTTTGATGATGCTGCTGAAATATTTCAGCTTTTCAGGATCACGCTGCACCTTGTCATTCTTGATGGCATCAACCGCCAGTGAAATAGTAGCGATAGGGGTCTTGAACTCATGCGTCATATTATTGATGAAATCGTTCTTGATTTCGCTGAGCTTTTTCTGTCGCAGCATGGTGCGGAGTGTGAGTCCGAATGCAGCACAGATCACCAGGGTAAACAAGATGGCTATGCCAATAGGCAGACGAAGACTTTTATAAACGATATCGGTTACACTGGGCACAACAATAATCAGCCATTCATCAGGTGCCAGGTTTTCAGCAGGTGAAGCGCTGGGAGGCACCAGGGCAACGTGGGTCTGGTAATGATTCTGGGTATCCTCATACCATGAAGCGAAATTATTGGATTGCCTTTCCGCATGCGGCATCTCATCTTCCCTCTGGGTAATGAGTGCGAATTCGAAAGGGATATTATCCAGTTTGTTGGCTGCAAAAGCGTCCTCAATTTTTTTATGGATCTCCTGCGAAGTAAAACGCTGGCTTACACTGTAGATCCTGGAATATTCAAAAGAAAAATTATTATCGGGAAAGATCTTGTTGGGCGCAAGGGGTGCAGCTTTATATTGCGTCAGGTCCTCACCCAGTTTCCTGGCAACGTCTTCCACTTTCTGCTCTACCTGGTCTTTCCGGAGCAGCACCATATTCTTCAGCCACTCAATCTGGATGTAGATGATTCCAAACAGCGAGAGCGTTATCAGTATCAGGATTATCGGGAAAATGCGTTTCACTTCAGGCAATATGGTGGAAAAAATCGTGTTTACAAAAATATTGAGCCAATTCTCAAAATCAGTGGCATAAGATTGTTATGCCTTATTTTTAACACTTATACACCTGCCATATGGTACAACCTGCACCAGGTACATTGCTGATCGCAGATCCCTTCCTGAAAGATCCCAACTTTATGCGCACTGTTGTGTTCCTGACCGAACACAGGGAGGATGGCACGATTGGTTTTGTTTTGAACCGCCAGTATGAGAACACACTTGATGAACTGATTCCCGAAGTGGAAGGTCATAAGCTGCCGGTTTATTATGGCGGACCTGTACAGATGAATACCATTCATTTTCTGCACCGTTACCCCGATGAAATTATCGGTGGCGTGGAGGTAATGAAAGGTGTGTACTGGGGCGGTGATTTTGATGCGGTCATAAACCTGATCAACAGCGGGCAGGCCGACCCTGAAAAGATCCGGTTCTATATTGGTTATTCCGGATGGAGCGCCGGCCAACTTGATACCGAGATGAATGAAAAGACCTGGCTAACGGTGGAGGCTGTACGTAAACTTGTTTTTCATCCCAATGCTGAAGAGATCTGGAAAGATTCCCTCAAACACCTCGGCGGTGAATATGAAATGATGATCAATTTCCCGATTGACCCGCAACTGAACTGATTGAAGAAATACCCGGGAAGAATTTCATTCAAAAAATCAATTCAACAATCATGTTGTTTTTCTTTCTTTTCATGTTGATGGCTTTCTTCTGGTATTTTTCTAAAATCAATACAGGAAAAAAACCAAGAAGGATTTTTAAGATCCGGAGAAAAGAAGATGATGACGATGACTGATACAAATAAAAAAACTCCCGTATTACGGGAGTTTTAAAATTATATGTAACGAAGATCAGTCAACAGCGATCGCGCCTTCAACCAATACGGTCACTTTATTGTTCAGGACTTCCACAAAACCTCCCTGGATATCAAAGCTGGTGGTATGCTGCTTATCTCTCAGCACTTTCACCCTGCCTGCCTTCAAAGCACTCACAAGAGGTGCGTGTTTGTCAAGCACTTCAAACGAACCGCTGATACCTGGCATCTGCACACCATATACATCGCCGCTGTAGATCTTTTTTTCCGGGGTCAATATTTCTAAAGTCATACCCTTTGTTCCAACTCAATGGAAAATTTAAGGTTAATAATTATTATCCATTAAAACCCCTTTGGGGGCAGGAGTTATCCCTGCGCCTGGGCCAGTAATTTCTTACCTTTTTCAATGGCATCATCAATGCTTCCCACCAGGTTGAACGCAGCTTCAGGATATTCATCCACCTCACCGTCCATGATCATATTGAAACCACGGATGGTTTCTTCAATCGGAACCAGCACACCTTTCAGACCGGTAAAGGCCTCCGCCACGTGGAATGGCTGTGAAAGGAAACGCTGTACACGGCGTGCACGGCTTACCGTCAGTTTATCTTCATCACTCAGTTCATCCATACCCAGGATGGCAATAATATCTTGCAGTTCCTTATAACGCTGGAGAATCAGTTTCACCCTGTTGGCGCAGTTGTAATGCGCATCACCCACGATTGCAGGAGTCAGGATCCTTGAAGTGGAATCCAGTGGATCCACCGCGGGATAGATACCAAGGTCAGCGATCTTACGCGACAATACCGTAGTGGCATCCAGGTGGGCAAAGGTTGTTGCCGGGGCCGGATCGGTAAGGTCATCCGCCGGTACATATACTGCCTGTACGGAAGTAATGGAACCATTCTTGGTTGAAGTGATACGCTCCTGCATCAGACCCATTTCAGTTGCCAGCGTAGGCTGGTAACCCACCGCTGAAGGCATACGGCCAAGAAGGGCTGATACCTCTGAACCGGCCTGGGTAAAACGGAAGATATTATCTACGAAGAACAGGATGTCGCGTCCTTTTCCGCTGCCATCGCCATCGCGGTAGTATTCAGCAATGGTAAGACCGGAAAGGGCCACACGGGCACGGGCACCGGGAGGTTCGTTCATTTGTCCGAATACAAAAGTCGCTTTGGATTCAGACAGGTCCTGCATATTTACTTTTGAAAGATCCCATCCGCCTTCTTCCATGCTGTGTTTGAAAGCTTCACCATAGTTCATGATGCCAGCCTCGATCATCTCACGCATCAGGTCATTTCCTTCACGGGTTCTTTCACCCACACCGGCAAATACGGATACACCCGCATAAGCTTTGGCGATATTGTTGATCAGCTCCTGGATCAATACGGTTTTACCTACACCCGCACCACCAAACAGACCGATCTTACCACCTTTGGAATAAGGTTCGATCAGGTCAATTACCTTGATACCTGTGAAAAGGATCTCGGAAGCGGTAGAAAGATTTTCGAAAGCCGGGGGTTTGGAGTGAATGGGACGGCCACCAACTTTTGGTACAGGAGGCAGTCCATCAATAGGATCACCGGTTACGTTGAACAGGCGGCCTTTGATCTGGTCGCTGGCCGGCATGGTGATGGGAGCACCGGTATCCACCACGTCAACACCGCGGGTCAAACCCTCGGTACCGTCCATGGCGATTGTACGCACACTGTCTTCACCCAGGTGGTTCTGCACCTCGAGTACCAGGGTGTCACCGTTTTCCCTTTTTATTTCCAATGCATTATAGATTTCAGGAAGGCTGCCTTCGAACTGTACGTCCACAACGGCGCCGATGATCTGTTTTACCTTACCGACTTTTGCCATATTTAGCTTTTAAAAGAGGATTTTTTCGCTTTGAAAACCCTTTTCAGAGCGGGTTTTCAATTTCGGCTGCAAAGGTAAGGGGGCATGGGTAAATTGCCAATTCGATTTTATCTGTTTTAACCGCCGATCTGGCTTTTCAGCACATTCTCAATGGCAGAACAGGGGATCATCATGGGTTTATCTTCAATTACGATCTCAAGCTGGTTACCTGAAACGCTATAGTTGCCACTGATATTACCAAAAACATTGATCTGGAAACTTCCCCCTGACTGGTCGCCGGAAAAACTGCCTCCCTGTTTTTCTACCGCGGCTTTAGCCTTATTATAAACTTCCTCAGGAGTTCCTGAGAAGCTGATGCTGAAATTGCACTTGGACATATCAAATCATTTAATAAGTGTAAAAGTGAGGGTTTCACGCAAAGGCACAAAGAAAAAAGACGCAATAATGATATTCCGCACTATTTCTTTGCGTACAAGGCCAGCCTACGCTGAAGCTTCTGCTGACAAAGCCAGCCTTCGCTGAAGCTTCTGCTGACAAAGCCAGCCTTCGATGAAGCTTCTGCTGACAAAGCGCAAAGAAATAAAGACTCAAATATAAATTCCCGGTTGTTTTTCTTTGCGATTTTGCGCCTTTGCGTGAAACCGTGAGAATAAAACAGCGATCATTCTTCCACAGTTTTTCATAAAATTTTCCAAACAGTTGTTGAAGCGCTGGTAAAACGAAGCCTGCAATTAAAGGCATGTGATTTGTAAATCTCATCCATATGAAAAAAATCTTTTTGTATGGCCTTGGCCTTCTTATCCTTGCTTCCTGTAATGACGGTGAAAGCCAGGAAGGAAAAAGCTCCAAAGCCGAATCAGAAAAAAAAGTCAGCAAAAGAGATTACAGTATTACAAAGGCCAATTCCTACTCCACCCTGTTCTTCGACAGCCTGGAAATGGAAAAATTCATCACAGAAAAAAAACTGGATGACAAGATCAGCCGCCGCATGCGGAGTTTTTACAATACCCGCAATTACCAGTTTGCCTGGTTCAGCGAGGATGGTCTTACAGAGCAGGCCCTGGGCTTCTGGAACCTGCACGACTACGCGGCCAATTATGAAAATGACACAACCCTGAAAGACAAGGCCCTTCAGAAAAGAATGGAAGCCCTGATCTCCGAGGAAAATCTCAAGGCCAGCGCATCTGAATCTTTTACACAAACGGAACTTACCCTTACCCAGCACTTCCTGATGTACATGCTGAGTAATTTCGAGGACGGCTATGTAAAAAGAAAGGAAATGGAGCGTTTCATTCCTTTTAAAAAACAGGACGCCATGCAGGTGGCCGATTCGCTGCTCAATAAAAAACATAAGGACGATAAATATTTTGATGATGTGCACGAGCGTTACCGCCTGCTGAAAGAACAACTGGGCCGCTATTATAATATTGCGAAGGGAGGAGGATGGCCTCAGATCAATACCAAAAAATCACTCAAGAAAGGAAGCAGTGATCCCGCCGTGGTGGCACTCAAAAGAAGGCTCCAGGTAACAGGTGAACTTCCTGCATCCGATACATCATCCCTCTTTACCGATACGCTGGAAATGGCTGTAAAAAAAGCCCAGGTGATGTTTGGTTACACACCCGATGGTGTAGCCGACGCTGAACTGATCAAGGATCTGAATGTAACCGCAGGCCAGAGAGTGCAGCAGATGCTCATGAACCTGGGCCGGATGCGGTGGATGCCCGTAGAGCCAAGCGGAAGGCTGATTTTGGTGAATATCCCCGAGTTCATGCTGCATATGTATGAAGGCAAACAAAAAGCTTTTGACATGGTAGTGGTAGTGGGTAAGGAAGGTCATAATACCATGATGTTTAACGGTGACCTCAACCAGGTTGTTTTCAGCCCGTACTGGAACGTACCTCCCAGTATTGTAAAGAATGAGATCCTGCCTGCAATGGCCAGCAACCCCAATTACCTCGCCAGCCAGAATATGGAACAGACAGGAGGTGAAGGCGGACTGCCCAGCATCAGGCAAAAACCCGGACCCGGTAATGCACTGGGAAAAGTGAAATTCCTTTTCCCGAACAGTTTCAATATTTATTTCCATGACACCCCTTCCAAATCTCTTTTCAAAAAAGATAAGAGAGCTTTCAGTCATGGTTGTATCAGGCTGGCCGAACCTGAAAAAATGGCCAACTATCTTTTGCAGGACCAGCCGGAATGGACTCCGTCCAAAATCAATGCGGCCATGAATGCCGGCACTGAAAAATTTGTCAAGCTCAAAGACCCGGTACCTGTGGTGATCACTTACTACACGGCCTGGGTGGATGAAAGAGGCCAGCTCAATTTCCGCGATGATGTGTATGATCATGACCGGAAACTGATTGAAAAAATGTTTCTTTAAAATAGATGCCGCTTACCCAGGCGGCATCTTCATTTAACTGCTCTTGCAAATCCCTGTTATCATTTACTTTTGGCACCATGCAGCTCACAGAAGTCAGGGACCAGCAGGCAGCAAAGGATTTTATAAATGTGAATGTGCTGATCAACCGGGGCAATCCAAATTATATCCGCCCTCTTGACAAGGACATCAATGATGTATTTGATCCTAAAAAAAATAAAACCTTCCGTTTTGGAAAGGTGAACCGCTGGCTGCTGCGCAATGATAAAGGTGAACTGATTGGGCGCATCGCCGCTTTTACCAACAAAAAATACAGGAATAAGGGCGATGATGTGAAGGTAGGCGGGATTGGATTTTTTGACTGCATCAACAGCCAGCAAGCTGCCGACATGCTGTTTGATGTGGCCAGGCACTGGCTGCTGCAAAATGAAATGGGAGCCATGGATGGCCCCATCAATTTTGGTGAACGCGACCGCTGGTGGGGACTGGTGGTAGAAGGTTTCCAGGAGCCCCTGTATGGCATGAATTACAACCCTCCTTACTACCAGCAATTATTTGAGCAGTATGGTTTCAGGCCATTCTTCCACCAGGTATGCCTGGGCATGAATCCAAAACAGCTCCTGAGCAGCAAGATCTTCGAGCGGCATGCACAGTACGAAAAAGACCCCGCCTTTACGGTGAGACAGATTGAAAAATCGAGGCTGGAAAAATACGCGACTGATTTCGCGGAAGTGTATAACGCGGCCTGGGCCGGTCATGGAGGGCTTAAAGAAATGAAGAAGGAACAGGTGGTGCTGATGTTCAAAAAAATGAAGCCGGTGATGGATGAACGAATCGTATGGTTTGCTTACAAAGATGAAAGGCCTATCGGCATCTTCACCAATATTCCCGATCTCAACCAGTGGTTCAAACATCTTAACGGGAAGTTTGACCTGCTGCATAAACTCAAATTCCTCTGGGTCAAAAAAACCAAACCCTGTAAAAAATTCACAGGGCTGGTATTCGGCATCATTCCGGAATACCAGGGCAAAGGGATTGATGCATTCATTGTGGGAGAAGCGTATAAAACCGTGAGGAAGGATTCTTTTGAATATACAGAATACGAAATGCAGTGGATTGGTGATTTCAACCCTAAAATGCTCAACGTGGCACAGGGTATTGGTGATGTGGCCCAAAGCAGGAAACTCACTACCTACCGTTATCTTTTCGACAGGACAAAAGAATTCAAAAGGCATCCCATCCTCAACTGATCCCCTTCTCCTGTGAAGACCGGGATCAATGACCATTCTTCTCACCCACTCTCCCTTTTAACTGGGGATATATTGTGGCAGGCAGATTTCCGGGATTGTTTAGATTGCAGCCGTGTTATGGAAAAATTCGTAGTATCGGCCCGGAAGTACAGGCCACAGACCTTTGATACCGTAGTGGGACAGGAGCATATCACCACCACGCTCCGCAATGCCATCAGGAACCAGCAACTGGCGCATGCCTTTTTATTTTGCGGACCGAGAGGTGTGGGTAAAACCACCTGCGCCCGCATCCTTGCCAAAACCATCAATTGCGAACAGCAGACTCCTGAAGGAGAAGCCTGCAACGAATGTAATTCCTGCCTCTCTTTCAATAATGGCACCTCCATGAATATTCATGAGCTGGATGCCGCTTCCAATAATTCTGTTGATGATATCCGCAGCCTGGTAGAGCAGGTGCGGTTTGCCCCGCAGGCAGGCCAGTACAAGGTCTATATCATTGACGAGGTACACATGCTTTCTTCAGCGGCATTCAATGCTTTTCTGAAAACCCTGGAAGAGCCGCCGCCTTATGCCATTTTCATCCTGGCAACAACGGAAAAACATAAGATCCTTCCCACCATCCTGAGCCGCTGCCAGATCTTTGATTTTAAGAGGATCACACTTCAGGATACGGTAGATCACCTGGAAGGCATCGCCAATAAGGAAAATATTAAAACCCAGGATACAGCTTTACAGTTGATCGCGCAGAAGAGCGAGGGCTGCATGCGTGATGCCCTGAGCATCCTTGATAAGATCGTAAGTTTTACCAATGGTGAAGTTACTTACGAGAACACCATCGAACACCTCAATATCCTGGATGCCGATTATTATTTCAGGCTGATCAACTGCATGCTCGACCAGGACCTGGCCGGGGCCATGCTGTTGTATGACGATATTGATAAAAAAGGTTTCGAAGGTGATATGGTGCTGAATGGTTTTTCCGAATTTCTTCGCAATCTCCTGATCTGTAAAGATGAGCGGGTTTCCCGTTTGCTGGAAGTGGTGGAAAGTTTCAAACAGAGATATGTAGAGACTGCACGCCGCACGGAAGCCGGCTATTTAGTTTCAGCGCTCAACATCCTGAATGAAGCGGAAATTGGTTACCGTTCCGCACGCAATAAAAGGCTGCACGTAGAACTCGCGCTCATCAGGCTTTGTTACCTTGCACAGGCCCTTCAAATCACCAATGATGGAGGCCGCATTGAGAAAAAAAAACTTTCTGATTCAGCCAAATCCATCCCCTTCAGAAACATTCAGCCAATAGCCTCCCACCCCGCTTCCCAGCCCAAACCCACGGTGAAGCCGGGACCAAAGCAGGAAGTGAAGCAGGCCGAAGAAGTGAAACTCATTATTGAAACGCCGGCCCCCACCAAAGTAAAACCATCGGAAATACCGGTAGAGACCAGGGAAGTGGAATCAAAACCTGCCAAACCTGCTAAACCAGGCAAGGTGAAACTTGGATCGCTGGATTTATTGAGGCAAAAGATCAAAGAAGAGAACTGCACCGAAGAAGTGCAGGATGTGCCACTTGAAATGGAAGGATTGAAAGCCGCCTGGAATCTTTATATCGAACAACTCAAGATCAAAAAGAACCCGGCCTGGCAAAGTTTTGAAGTAGCTGAACTGGTGATCCGTGACAGCAATCATTTTGAAGCGATTGTCAATAACAATATCAACCAGAAATTTCTTGACTTTGAAAGAAGCAAGGTTTCTGAATTCCTACAGCAGAAACTTTGCAACAAACAATTGCAGTTTGGCATCACCATCGCGGAAGGCCAGCAGGAAAAAGTGCAGGTTGATATTCCTCTTTCATCAAGGGAACAATACCAGAAGATTATTGAGCAATACCCGCTGGTGAAAGAGCTGAAAGACAGGCTGCGCCTCGAGCTGGATTATTAATTCAGATGCATATTATCAGTTCCCGTTTCCGCACAAGGTCTTATTTCCAGGCATTGTTATGGCTTTTGACCAGCGCCATGATCATTGCCCTGGTGTATTATGCCAATGGACAGTTATGGCTACTTGCCGTGGTGCCTGTTTTGATCTTTGCCTGGACCTGGCTGTTGCTGGGAGAACTAAGGAAAAAAGCCACCAGGCTTGTGCTGGATCATGACAGGTTTACTGTTAGCGGTTATTATGGTCTTGGAAAACCAAAAGAGTATGGGCTGAGCGAGATCAGTGGCCTCAGGAGTTCAGTGCTGTCTTCAGAAAACGGAAATTTTGAATACCTCTATTTAATGATGGATCAAAAAAGAATTGCATGTATCTCCAGCTTTCACCACCAGAACTTTGAAGAAATCAGGGATCATCTGCAGCAAAAGGTCAAAAGCCTGGAGCATATTCCTTTTGATTTTAAGGAAGAGCTTAGGGACCTGTTCAGTTAAATTGAGTTATCGGATTCCGTTATTCCAAATCCGGATGATCAGGCTCGCGGCCCTGGTTCAGGGGAAACTTCAAACTACAAATCTCATTTCCCTGTTTTGCTTTAATTTCGGCTCTCAAAATCAAAGAACCACATGGCTGAAGTGATCCTGATGCCCAGGCTGAGCGATACGATGACCGAAGGGGTAATAGCTGCCTGGCATAAAAAAATTGGAGATCCTGTAAAGAAGGGAGAATTACTGGCGGAGATAGAAACGGATAAAGCTACCATGGAACTGGAGAGCTATAAGGAAGGAACACTGCTGCATGTTGGTGGTGATAAAGGTTCCAAGATCCAGGTAGATGAACTGCTGGCCATTATTGGAAAGGCCGGTGAGGATATATCTCAATATACCTCGGGAAAGGGTGCGCAGAAAGGCCAGCCTGATATGCAAAAACCTGTTGAAAAGGAATCCACAACTACTGATAAGGCTGAGGGAGATGTGCCTGCTGGCAACCAGTCCACTGCAGGTGCACCGTCCATGGACCTTTCGAAGATGGATGAGGTAGTGCTCATGCCCAGGCTGAGTGATACCATGACGGAAGGAGTGGTGGCATCATGGCATAAAAAACTAGGTGACCAGGTGAAGAAAGGAGATGTGCTGGCGGATATCGAAACAGATAAGGCCACCATGGAACTGGAAAGCTATAAGAACGGTACTCTTTTATACCAGGGTGCTCAGGCGGGTGAAAAGATCCAGGTGAACGATCTGCTTTGTATCATAGGAGATGAAAGCAAGGTGGATGTAAAAGCAATTGTGGCTGCTTCCAAATCCGGTTCAGGCGCGTCAGCACCTGCAGCGAATAAGGAAACAAAGGCTGAGACTAAATCATCAGGAGCGGCTGCACCGGTAGCTGCAACCCCCGAATCTACAGGGTCCACAGATGAAGGCGGAAGGATCAAGGCTTCCCCTCTCGCCAAAAAAATGGCAAAGGAAAAAGGGATTGATCTTTCACAGGTGAAGGGTTCCGGCGATAATGGAAGGATCACCAAGACTGATATCGATAATTTCAAACCTTCTGCGCAGGATGCAGGTGCTACTCAAAAATCTGCTGCTCCCGCTGCTGCCTACCAGCCGGCCGGAGAAGAAGGATATACTGACCGCGATGTTTCGCAAATGCGCAAGGTGATCGCGAAAAGACTGAGCGAAAGCAAATTTGGTGCGCCGCATTTTTACCTGACCATGGAGATCAATATGGATCATGCCATGCAGGCCCGCACGCAAATGAATGAGGTGAGCGAGGTAAAGATCTCCTTTAATGATATGATCATTAAAGCCGTGTCCATGGCCTTACGCAAACACCCCGCTGTGAACAGTTCATGGATGGGAGATTCCATCCGTCAGTACAATCATATTCATATAGGTGTAGCGGTAGCTATTGAAGACGGTCTGATTGTACCCGTGATCAAATTCGCTGACCAGAAAACACTGAGCCAGATCGCGGCCGAGAGCAAGGAACTTTCAGGAAAGGCCAGGAACAAAAAACTGCAGCCCAATGAATTTACAGGCAACACCTTTACCATTTCCAACCTGGGCATGATGGATATAGAGGAGTTTACGGCAATTATCAATCCCCCCGACAGTGCTATCATGGCGGTAGGCCGCATCAAGGAAGTGGTGGTGAAAAAAGGTGATGGATTTGGAGTAAGTAATATGATGAAGATCACGCTGAGCTGCGACCACCGGAGTGTGGACGGAGCCGTTGGCGCTTCATTCCTTCAGACCTTCAAAAAATATATGGAGAATCCCGTGACGATGCTGGTTTGACAGCCCGGGAGGTGTATCAACCTCGGAGGTCAACCTCCGAGGTTTTTTTATGGGGGCTGACCTTTGATGAGAGATAAGTGATATTGCATTTTTATCATTCCACTTCCAGGTTTTTTGGGCATCGCTCAGTATAATACAAATAGCCACCATCTCATCAGCTAGCAAGCCTATTGAATTGTTTGTTGAATACGAGGAGTCTCACATTGACAATTAATCCTCTAAATTGATATTGAAGCATAATTAGCATTACCGTTTTATTAAAGTGCGGTTTTCCTCAGAACTGTTTTAGGAAGTAACGCCGACCTCGGAGGTTAACCTCCGAGGTCGGAAATAAAATATCAGGTACCGCCCTCTATTTTAAATCTTAAGAGTATAGAATAAATTCTAAAATCGGTTGGCCAGGCTCCAGGATGAACCTGAGATAACTGATTGGTATAACAAAACGCCGACCTCGGAGGTTGACCTCCGAGGTCGGAA
>CAYWSQ010000011.1:0-33340 GCA_964460925.1 uncultured Flavisolibacter sp.
CTGGATTTCCAGGTGGCCGCGGAATATTTCATGGATGAACATTTCATGGAAGAACTGCAGAAAAAAATCCCTTTACTGCCCCTGAAGGAAAATCTTGTGCTGGTTGAATTTTCCATGGTCACCGCACCTATGGACCTGCAGGATATTTTATTTGAAATGCAGATGCAGAATTACCAGCCCATCATTGCACACCCGGAACGCTATGCTTACCTCGCCCGGAAAAAAGAAGTATTCGATGATCTGAAGAACGCCGGTGCTTATTTCCAACTCAACATATTATCACTTACAGGTCATTACGGTCCCGTGGTGCAGGAACTGGCTGAATACCTGCTTCGAAAAAATTATTACGACCTGGCCGGAACGGATCTTCACCACCAGCGTCACCTTGAAAGTTTGAAAAAGCTGCATCCTTCGGTCATCAGTAAACTAAAATCTTCCTCCTTCATCCGCAACGCTGAATTGTTGGGTTGATCCTTTACTCTTTACTTTTGAAACTTAAGCCCTGGTATGGAAAAAACAATGGTGATACTGGTTAACCAGCACGACGAACAAACGGGTCTCATGGAGAAAATGGAGGCGCACCGGGAAGGTGTGCTGCACCGTGCTTTCAGCGTTTTCATTTTCGACAGCCAGGGCCGCATGCTTTTACAACAGCGGGCGGCAACAAAGTATCATGGAGGATTGTTATGGACCAATGCCTGCTGCAGTCATCCCTTGCCTGGAGAGGAAACGATTGACGCTGCCAGCCGCCGGTTGAATGAAGAACTGGGCTTCAGCACAAAGCTGGAAGAGATCTTTTCATTTATTTACCGTGCCGAAGTGGAAAATGGGCTTGTGGAACATGAGTTCGACCATGTTTTTGCGGGGCAATATGAATCGGGTATTTTTCCAAATGATCTTGAAGTGGCATCCTGGCGGTATGAGAGAATGCAAGCCATCAAAGAAGAACTTGAAACCAGTCCTGGACATTTTACAAGCTGGTTTAAAATCGCCTTTCCCTCCATCGAAAAATGGTGGAAAGAAAAGTATGCGGGTTAAGAGCTATGCTGTTTGAATAATTGTACCAGCGTTGGTACCGGCACCACACCAGACTGCCGCCATTTCACTTCTCCCTGTTTAAAAAGGATCAGTGTTGGAACTCCCTGCACCTGGAACTGCTGCGCAAGCGCCGGGTTCTTATCTACATCGATCTTGATGATTGTCCCAACTTCCCCCACCTGCTCCTTTACCTGTTTCAGCATGGGTGCCATCATCTTGCACGGTCCGCACCATTCTGCAAAAAAATCAACCAGTACTGGTTTGTCTGACCGGATCAGTTCTGCGAAACTTTTCATACAAAAATTTTTTGCATAACAAAAGTAAGAACAGTTGACAGATACCTCCGCTAACAGCCAATGGCCAATGGCCAATAGCTTTTGGCTAACCGCTTTTCTCTATCTTCAATTTATGAACGACCGCCTGGCCAAATCCATTAAGATCATGGTGTTTCTTGTTTTGCTGATCATTATCCTGATCTATGCAAAACCTTTCCTGGTTCCGCTGGCCTTTGCAGGCATCTTTGCCATGTTGCTCTACCCGGTTTCACAAAAACTGGAATCATGGGGACTCAAAAAGGGGCTGGCCATCCTGCTTTCCACCCTCATCCTGCTGGTAGTGATGGCAGGGATCATTGCCATGTTTGCCTGGCAGGTATCAGATATTTCTAAAAACTCCGACGAGATCGAACGGAACCTGAACCAAAAGATCACGGAACTAAGAAATTTTGTGAGCACTAACCTGGGGATCTCCATCAAAAAGCAGGAAGAGATCATGAAAGAACAACAACAGGGAGGAGGGGGCCAGCTATCGGGTATGATCACAGGGGCGGTATCGGGTATTGGCGGTTTTCTGACCAATGCGCTGCTGGTGCTGGTTTATGTTTTTCTTTTCCTGTACTTCCGCACCCACCTCAGGAAATTTGTTTTAATGCTGGTGCCGGCCGGGAATAAAAAGAACGCAACAGTGATCATGGATGAAGCCGGGGGAGTGGCACAGAAATACCTCACGGGGCTTGCATGGATGATTCTTTGTCTCTGGATCATGTACAGCATTGGCTTTTCAATAGTAGGAGTGAAAAATGCCATCTTTTTCGCGGTGCTTTGCGGAATGCTGGAGATCGTTCCCTTTGTCGGAAATCTAACTGGGAATGCCATCACGGTGCTGGCTGTGGTGATGCAGGGTGGCAGTTCTTCCATGATCATGGGTGTACTGATCACTTATGCGGTTGTGCAGTTTCTGCAAACCTATATTCTCGAGCCTCTCGTGGTGGGCAAAGGCGTTAGCATTAACCCGCTGTTTACTATTGCCGGTATCGTGGGCATGGAGCAGATTTGGGGCATCCCCGGGATGATCCTGGCCATTCCACTTCTTGGTATCACCAAGATCATTTGCGATCATATAGAGCCTTTAAAGCCTTATGGTTTTTTGATTGGTGAAGAAAAAAAGAACAGGGAATCCTTTCTTACTAAAATAAAAGGATGGTTCGGCCGCAAATAACTGGCTGTGTCAGATAAGCTGGGTGAGTCCTTTCAGCAGGCTGTTGAGGTCAATGCCTTTTTGCAAAACTCCTTCAAAAAGATCACCCACTGATTTTACACGGTCAGACATATTCTTCATGTGGAAGTCGGAAATCTTCAATCCTTTTTTCACTTCTTCCCAATGAAGCGGTGCTGAAACCGTGGCGCCTGGTTTGGGTCTTACCGAATATGGAGCGCAAATGGTCTGGATCGGCCGGTTCTGCAGGTAATCAATGTAGATCTTATCGGTTCTTTTCAGGGGATTGCGTACCAGGCTGGTAAAGCCGGGCAGCTCCTCATGCACCAGCGTCGCAATCAGTTCAGCCAGTTGCCTCGACTGTTCATAATTGTATTTGGCGCCTAAGGGAATATAAATATGAATACCTGTTGAACCGGAAGTTTTTGGATAGGAGGGTACCTGCAGGCTGTCCAAAACCTGTCTCACCACGTTAGCGGTTTCTATGACCTTGTCAAAAGAAATCTTTCCAGGGTCAAGATCAATTACACACCAGTCGGGATATAAAGCCGTTTGCGCCCTCGAATGCCAGGGATTCATTTCTATGCAGCCCAGGTTAGCCATGTAGATGAGCGAGGCTGTATTGCTGCAGATCAAAAAATCCTTGGCTTCACCATTGGAATCACTGTAACGCTTAAACGTATTCAGCCAGGTATCCACCTTGCCATTCATGTTTTTGTGGTAAGAACTTTCACCATTGATACCATTGGGAAAACGGTTAAGTGATTGGGGCCTGTCCTTCATGTATGGCATGATGTAATCGGCCATATTATTATAATACCTGAGCAGGTCGCCCTTGGTAATGGCAGCCCTGCCTTTGCCTGCCGGCCAGAATGTTTTTTTGAGATTGGTAAGCCTCAGTTCATGCCCGTCGATGGTGATAAGCTGCTCTACTTTTTTGCTGCTGACCAGGTTATTTCCCGGATCAATTTCTTCGAGCAATTTACTTGTTTTAGCCGCCTGTTCGATGTTGAGATCCGCGGCTGTTTTATCTGTTCTTAATCCGCGGAAGGATGGATGCCGCATGATACCTTCTTTGGTGAGCTCTGTATATTTTACTTCACACACCAGTTCGGGTTCCAGCCACACGGTTGGCTTGCCGATCTTCGGATCTTTATCAAAAGGCATGGCGGCGCTCACCAGGTTCTTCATTTTTTTCATCAGTTCAGCCTGGCTTTTTTCTGTGAAACCGGTGCCTGACTGCCCGATATAAATTAATCGCCCTTCCCTGTAAACTCCCAGTACAAGTGAACTGAATAACCTGTCAGAATCCCGGTTCTTTGAATAACCGCAGATGATCGCTTCATGTTGTTCTTCAATTTTTATTTTGAGCCAGTTCCTCGACCTTGAATCAGGTATATAGGCAGCATCCTTTTTTTTGGCAATGATGCCTTCAAGATTGTTTTTCCTGGCGATCTCGAAAAAAGCTTCACCAATATCATCAATATGATCGCTGTAACGAATGATGCCTGAAACCGGCATAAGTTGCCGGAGTATATCTCTTCTCTGGAATAGCGGCAGGCGGGAAAGGTCCTTGCCATCAAGCCAGGTGATATCAAACAGGTAATAGATGAGCTGACCTTCCTGCACTTTATCCCATTGCTGTATACCATTGAAATCCGGGCGGCCCTCTTCATTCAATACAACGATCTCACCATCCAGAACCGCGTTGATATTCCATTCTTTCAAAGCTTCGTAAACGGGTTTGAATTTTTGATTGAAGGAATTTTCATTACGCGATTTAAGCTCGACTGATCCATTGTTGAGGAAGGCCAGGGCCCGGTAACCATCAAGCTTCAATTCAAACTGCCATTCATCACTTGTGAAAGGTGCATCTACAAGTGTAGCCAGCATGGGTTTCATGCTAATGGGCATATCGCTGGATGAGCTTTCAGGCAAACTTCTTTTGATGAGCTCTATGATACTTGAAAAGTATTGGCGACCACCCTGGGCGATCACCAGCTTTTTATCGGGTTTTTTGGTGGCAGGCTTTTTTTTGGCAGGCAGCTTTTTAACCACAGGAGTTTTCAATCCGGTAATTTTCGTTTTGGATGCAGGTTGCTGTCGGCCCATATATAGAATTACAAAAAATCCGGTGCCAGCATCAAATTTCGCATGAGTCAATCAGCATAAAGCATTGATTTTTAGTAGAAATATTTTTTCCACGCATTTTCACATCAATTCACATGAATATTCCTTTCTGTTGATAAACCTGTGCGTTATTAAAGATCGGATGTGGCCAGCTCGTCCTTTTTCTCATAAACAAACCGCACCATGGCCGATTTGGTTTGGGTTGATGATAAGAAGAGCTGGTATTTTTTATCTCCGGCTGTAATGATGAGAATGGCTGTATTGGGTGGAATGGAGCCCAGGTTTTCTGCCAGCATTTCCACTTCCTGCAAAGGCCTGTTGAGGTCAACCGTAACGTAAATGGTGATGGGTTTGGTGGAAAGCCGCTGGTGAGTGGCTACGATATTTTTGTTGACAAGGATGGTGATCGAATCACCGTCAACCTGGGCGTTGTCGTAAAAATCAAGTTTGAGCGTACCGGTATCAACTATGATCTCAGGTATCTCCTTGAAGTCGGATTCTGCAGCTCGCGATAGTGTGATAGGTCCCACGCTGCAGTTCATCCCTGTATTGAGCACCTTGCCATCCCAGTCACCGGTCAGGATTTCTGTTTTTCCTTCCTTGCGGTAAGAGAGATAAAAATTTTTGACACAGATGGTGCAGTGGTCATGGATATGGAAGGTCACCACCTGCATTTCATGAATAACCAGTCTTTTGTTGATACGGTCGTACCGGCCACTGATTTTTTTCTTTACGTAATAATTGATGTTTTCATACTGGTAGGAATCTCCAAATACACTGTCGCCTACAAAGTTCAGTTGCAGTTCAATATTGTTTTGTGTAAAGCAGCCTCCACCCATTCTCAGGCTGCCTTTCCAGAATCCAGTAAGATCCTGGGCTTGCAGCAATGAACCGGTTAAGAGGAGGATAATAAAAAGTAAGGGTGCTTTCACAGAAAGAAGTTAGGACGTTTTTGTTCACCAATTCAGAAATTTATGTGAAAGGATAGGAGGGAGTCTGTAGTCAGTTCTAAATTCAAAATTCAAAAGTCAAAAGTCAAAAGTCAAAAGTCGGTAGTCGGGAGTCTGTAGTCTGAGTCACCAGATTGCCGACTCACGCCTCACGCCTCACGCTTCACGTCTCACGCCTCCAGCCTTCGCTAAAGCTTCAGCTGGCAAAGCACGTCACACGTCTCACGCTCACGCTCACGCTCACGTCTCACGCCTCACGCCTACCTAAGTACATTTCCTTATAAGTTAAAAAAGCCTGCGGATGAATTCGCTGTCAGCCTTAACTTTCCGCTATGGAATTCCAGGCTACTGTTACAGGTGAATCTTACCATTTTACTCCTCTTGGTCAAAAGCAATATCTGGTTTCCGGCGACCATGCTGAATACATCCTCTATCTTAAAGACCAGCAGTGGCGCTGTGCCGATGATCTTGAAATGTCATTACTCCAAAAATTCCAGAGCGAAATCGAAGCCAGGCAGTATTCCCTGCATTAATGTTGCCCGGTCTTTTCATCAAATAACTGCTTGTACATCGGGCTCTCTGTTTTTTTCCATTTATCCCAAAAAGTGAAATACAATCCGAAATTATACTTGAACTGTTTGTGGTGCAATGAATGGTGCGAGGCCCCGATCAGCCATTTGCCAATAAAATGTTCCCTGAATCTTTTAGGATAAATCTCGATATCCAGGTGGTTGATCACGCTGCTGAAGGTCATAAGGGTAAGTTGCAGGAGCAGCACATATAGATGCACCGGCAGGAAAAGAAATACAAGTGGAAGGAAAACGGCCTGCAGCAAACCTTCTATTGGGTGAAAGCTGAAAGCGGTCCAGGGTGAAGTGATATTACTGTCGTGATGCACCTTGTGTACTTTCCTGAAGATTTTGGGATGATGCATCCACCTGTGTACCCAGTAATAATAAGTTTCATGAAGGAATAGAGAAATCACCAGGCTGGCGGGCAGCCACCAGAGGGGGTAAGCATTTACATCGGTGTAAATTTTCATCCAGCCTTTCTGCCATAGCAGTGCAGTGAGAGCACCTGCGAAAGCAAAAATCAGGGCCGTGATCATGCTCCACCTCACCTCATTTCTTAATTGTGCTTTTGAATAGGTTCTGTTGCTGATCTTTCTCTCTCTCCATTTTTCCGGTGACCAGATATAAAATATGCAATAGAACAATCCTGCTATCAGCACATACCTCAAAAACACCACCATGAAAACAGCCAGTATCGCTATAAAGAACCAGAGTGGTTGGGAAAAATCGGGTAGTGTTTGCATGTGGTGATAAAAATAAGCCAATAGCCAGCAGCCAATGGCCAACAGCCATTAACATCTGGGCCCCAAAGAAACAATAATTTTTCTGTTTAAATATTAGTTTATAAATTTAAACAAAATTATGAACCGCTTTTCCATTTCAGAGCTGAGCCGTTTTTCAGGTATTCAGTCCCACACCATCAGGATCTGGGAGAAGCGATACAATGCCCTGCAGCCAATGCGTTCCGAGGGTAATACCCGTTATTATGATGGTGAGCAGTTGAGGCGGTTGTTGAATATTGTAAGCCTGATGAAGGTGGACCGCAAGGTGTCAGAACTGGCCAGGCTCCCTGATGAAAAACTCAACAAACTGGTTTCAGCCTTCACCCTTGATGTAAAAGCCTACGATCATGAAGAATATTTTATCAGCCAGTTAATAGCAGCGGGCATGGATTTCAATGAGGCCCATTTCGAAAAGTTTTTTTCTCACTGCCTCTTGAGGTACGGCATGCCTGAAGCCTATAAAAAGATTTTACTTCCGATGTTGAACCGGGTGGGGCTGATGTGGTCCGACAGCAGCATTCCCCCTGCAGCAGAACATTTCATCAGTAATCTTCTGCGGCAAAAATTATATACCGCCATTGATTCTCTTCCACCTCCCACCTCCTCCTCTTCCCCCTGGCTTTTATTTTTACCAGAAGATGAATTGCACGAAATTGGTTTGTTGCTGGCCCACTACCTGATCCGGCAATCAGGCAGCCGTTCAGTATACCTTGGGGCTAATATGCCATTGTCGTCTCTTGAAGATGTGATTCGTTCCGTACAGCCTGGCAGGATTCTTTTGTTCCTTGTTCACAACGACCATCCTGAACAAACCGGTGATTACCTCGAAAAAGTTATAAAGGCCGCTAAGAAAAACCTGTTTATTGCCGGTCATCCCGGCCTCATTTCCCAATTGGGTAAACATAAAAAGATCAAATGGTTGAGAACGGTTGACGACCTGGAAAAAGAAATAGAACTGAATACTGTTTAATTCCGTAATTTAAAATTTCAACAGCTTTGGCAAATATATCCATCATAGGTTCTGGCTTTTCAGGCATCAGCGCTGCCGCTTACCTGGCAGCGAAAGGTCACTCCGTTGATGTGTTCGAAAAGAATGCCACACCAGGTGGCCGTGCCCGCCAGTTCAGGACCGAAGAAGGATACCTTTTTGATATGGGTCCAAGTTGGTACTGGATGCCGGGTGTATTCGAGGATTTTTTCAATGATTTCGGCTATAAGGTCAACGAACTGTATGATCTTGAATTACTTGACCCCGGGTTTGAAATGGTTTTTGAAAACAACCAGTTGAAAATTCCTGCTGATTATAAATCACTGAGGGAAGTTTTCGAAACCCTTGAACCAGGCAGCGCCAAAAAGCTCGATAAATTCATGGAGCAGGCCCGCTTTAAATATGAAACGGGAATGAACAAGATGGCACGGATGCCGGGCTTGTCATTGATGGAATTTGCTGATCCTTCCTTGTTTCGTGCCGCGTTGGGGCTGGACCTTTTCTCTTCTTTCAGTGCGCATGTCCGTAAATTTTTCAAACATCCGGCGCTCATTGCCCTGATGGAATTTCCTGTCCTTTTCCTGGGTGCCATGCCAAGGGAAATGCCGGCCCTGTACAGCCTGATGAATTATGCCGGGCTGAAACTGGGAACCTGGTATCCAAAAGGCGGATTTGGTAAAGTAATCGAGAGCATGATGCGGATGGCTGTTGAAAATGGAGCCCGCTTTCATTTTAATGCTGAAGTGGAACGCATCATTATTGAAGACAGGAAAGTGCAGGGCGTACTGGTGAACGGGGAAACCATCCTGGCTGATGCCGTGGTGGCATCGGCTGATTATCACCACGTGGAATCCAGTTTATTGCCTCCTGCTTTTCGTAATTATGATGAGGCCTACTGGTCCAAAAAAACCTTTGCTCCTTCCTGCCTGATTTATTACCTGGGCATCAGTAAAAAAATTCCGGGACTTCACCACCATACCCTGTTTTTTGACGAGGATCTTGACCGCCATTCCATCGAGATCTACAAGGATCCCCAATGGCCTACCAAACCTTTGTTCTATGTATGCTGCACCTCAAAATCAGATGAGCATGCAGCACCTGCAGGTCATGAGAATATTTTCCTGCTGATGCCCATAGCGCCCGGTTTGAAGGATACTGAAGAGACCCGCGAAAAATATTATGAAGTGATGATGCGCAGGCTGGGCTCTTTTGCCGGGATGAACGATTTGAAAGATCACGTCACCTATAAGAAAAGCTATTGTGTTTCAGATTTTGTATTCGATTATCATTCCTACAGGGGGAATGCCTATGGATTAGCCAACACCCTCAGACAAACCGCAGTGCTCAAACCCAGGATGCAGAACAAAAAGATCGCCAACCTGTTTTATGCTGGCCAGCTTACAGTTCCAGGTCCGGGTGTGCCTCCCTGTATCATTTCGGGGAAGATTGCCGCGCTGCAGTTAGAAAAATATTTAAAGAAACAACCAAATGAAACCATTATTTGATGACCTGTCGGTCCGTGTTTGCAAACTCACGACACAGTCTTACAGCACGAGCTTTTCGCTTGGGATTTATTTCCTGAATAACCGCCTGCGTTATCCCATTTATTCCATTTATGGATTTGTGAGGCTGGCCGATGAGATCGTTGACAGCTTTGACGGCTATGACAAAAAATATCTTCTTGAAAAATTCAGGCGCGATACCTACGAGGCTATTGAAGGACGGATCTCAAGTAATCCGGTGCTGAATGCTTTTCAGCATGTGGTGCACGATTATAATGTAGACCTCGAACTGGTTGATGTATTTCTAAAAAGTATGGAGATGGACCTGGAGAAGCAGATGTACACCCCGGAAAAATACGACCAGTACATTCTTGGATCAGCGGAAGTGGTGGGTTTGATGTGCCTTCATGTTTTTACCGAGGGTAATGCTGCCGCTTACCAGGAGTTAAAGCCCTATGCCATGAAGCTGGGCGCGGCCTTTCAAAAGGTCAATTTTTTGAGAGATATGAAGGATGACTACAACGTACTGGGAAGGATCTATTTTCCAAATGTGGACATCTCTGATTTCACGGCCGAAGCCAAAGAGCAGATTGAAAACGATATTGAAAAAGATTTTGCAATAGCCCTGCAGGGTATCCGTAAGCTGCCCGCTTCATCAAGGGGTGGTGTTTACCTGGCCTACGTGTATTACCGCTCCCTTTTTAAAAAGATCAAGAAGCTGTCTGCCCGCAAGGTAATGACCAGCCGCATCCGCATCAATAATGGTAAAAAGCTGAGGCTGATGGTGAACAGCCTGGTTGAACATAAAATGAATATGATCTGACAGGAATCCCCTGGTAAACTTCTTAAATTTGTAAGGAATGAGTGTAGTATTGAGCATATTGATCACGATTGGAAGTTTTATTGCAATGGAAGGTGTGGCCTGGTTCACGCATAAGTATATCATGCATGGACCTTTGTGGTCTTTGCACCGCGACCATCATAAGAAAGAATCTTATGGATTTTTCGAACACAATGATTTCTTCTTCCTGATTTTCGCCTTGCCTGGCATTGCCTGCCTATTCTTTGGATTGAGGCAGGATTATAATTTTCTTTTTTTCATTGGCCTGGGTATCACCATTTATGGCCTGGCCTATTTCCTTGTGCATGATGTATTCATACACCAGCGTTTCAAGATGTTCCGTAATACGGATAATGCCTATTTCGCTGCTATCAGGAGGGCACATAAGATGCATCACAAGCATATCGACAAACATGATGGTGAGTGTTTCGGGATGCTCTGGGTGCCGTTCAGGTATTTTAAAGGGCTGAAAAACAGGAGTGCATAATGCAGTACACTTATCTGCTGATCAATCTCGGAACCATCCTGGTTCCTTTTATTTTTTCCTTTCATCCGAGGATCCGTTTCGACAGGATGTGGAAGTATTTTCTTCCCGTTGTTTTTGCTGTGGCTGCGGTCTTTATCATCTGGGACATTTTATTCACGGAAGCAGGCATCTGGAGTTTCAATCCCAGGTATGTTACAGGCATTGATCTTTACAACCTGCCGTTGGAAGAAGTGCTGTTCTTTTTTTGCATACCTTATGCCTGTGTATTCACTTATTACTGCCTCGATAAATTCTACAATCTCAACTGGAAGCCGGCAAATGAAAAAACATTTGTTGTGCTGTTCAGTTTTTTGATGATCGCACTGGGGATTGTTTTCCGCGACCGCTGGTATCCTTTTGTCACCTTTACCACCACCGCCCTTGTGATCCTTCTTTTATATTTCCTGGCAGGAGCCCGCTGGATGGGTAAAGCGGTGAGCGTGTATGCCATCCTGTTGATCCCTTTTTTTATTGTAAATGGTATTCTTACAGGCACCGGACTGGAAGAGCCGGTGGTGATGTATAATAATGCGGAAAACCTGGGAATCCGCATCGGCACCATTCCCGTAGAGGACAGTATCTATGGATTTGAATTGATCCTGCTGAATATTGCCGGGTTTGAATGGCTGAGGAACAGAAAGTAGAGGTATTGTTTTTGATGGTATCAGATCATGGACAGTATCAACAAACAACAACCTGAAGACAATTACCAGGACCTCCATGGAAAGGCAGCTATTAAAAAAATGAAATCTCTTGCCGAGAAGGCATCCACCTGCTTTTTTTGTACCAGCATCAGGCAGGGCAAACCCTTCGATACAAGGCCCATGTCTGTTCAGCAGATCGATGATGAGGGAAACTTCTGGTTCCTGAGTGCGAAAGACAGTTTCAAGAATGAAGAACTTTCAAATGACCCTGCCGTGCAGATGCTTTTCCAGGGATCCTCTTATTCCGATTTTCTCGTGGTGTATGGTATGGCCACTATCAGCCAGGACAAGGAAAAAATCAAGGAGCTCTGGAATCCCATGATAAAGACCTGGTTCACTGAAGGAGTGGATGATCCGCGCATCACAGTGATTAAAGTGGCGCCGGAAGAAGGTTATTACTGGGATACCAAGCATAACCAGGCTGTTGGATTTATCAAAAGGATCGCAGGTGCCATTATGGGCAAAACGCTTGATGATTCTATTGAAGGGGAGATCAAGGTTTGACAATTACAGGCGCAATCCTGCTGAAAGCCCGATGAAGGGGAAACTCCTGTACTTATTTACCACTGCGGAAAATGCAACGCGCCACATGAGCATGTCGCTAAGCAGGTGCTGCCGGTAGCCTAGGGAAGGTATATAACTGGCAATGATTTCACCAGCTCCCGGCCCGGTCAGCAATTCCTGTTGATGGGTTTTTAATTCGCTGGCATTGGAAATGGTAGCACCGGCACCAAGGTCAATAAAGGAACGGTAATCCCTTATGTGGATGAGATAATTGAATCCTAGTGGTATGGATAGCGGGAACTTCTCGTCAGTATGATAGCCCAGCCCTGCGCGGAAGCCAAGACCCGGCCTTGCCTGGAATTGTTTTTCAAAATTGAGCGAAAGAATACTGATGCTGTTCCCAAATGATTCTATGTAAAAGGTGTTTTGCCTGAATGTATTTTGAGCATGGAGAGGGTGGATCCAGCACATCAGGCTGCAAAGCAATATTGTTATTCTCATAAATTTTTGGTTTAGTACAGAAATAACGATTGAAAGTATGAAAAACGTATATCGTTTTGTTGAGCTGAGGGGATCCTGATGATTTGTCGATGTGTCTTTTATTCAACTATGGTTGATCTTTGCAGATTTTTCTTTCATCAATAGTTCTTAGTAATCTTTAAATCTCCATGGGAAAACTCATAATGTAAACTGACACGGGTTTCTTACGCTCATTCATGTGCTTTACCATCGTCTCCTCTGGCTTTAAAATCCACAACCATTGGCCTTGCATAATTGTTTGTTCAACAATTATCTTCATCAGGAACACATTATAGATTCAGTTTAGCTGCTTTTTCTTTGATCAAAAGTTTGTATTGATTTTTTAATTCTTCAGCCAAAAAACTCTGTGGAATAAACTCCATCCATTTTTCAATGCTGGTAGAAAATTTCTGATAAATGTTTTCAATTGCTCTCTTATCCAGGATTTTAAAAGAGAATAAAACTGTATCAAAATCTTTTCGGCCTATTTTTCTCTTTTTGCCATTAAGATTCAATGCCAGTTCTTCGGTATCACCTTTAACAATTAGCGCAGAAGCTACCATGTCATAAGCGGGCGCTAATATATAACCGGTTTTTGGGTCTTTGATTAAAGAGAAATTTTTCAGGTGCATATCAGCATTACCGGTCAAAAAAGAAAAGATGACCTGTTCAAAAAAGTTGATCAGGTCCAATCCCGGATTTTCAGAATACTTTAAAATAGCTTTTCCTATTTGTTCATACGACCCTTTGTATTTGTCTTCTGTTAACCGCTCTGTTAACTGGCACATATCTTCCATGTGCAGCTTGGTTTTCTTTACCCTGTCAATTCGTTTGGTTATGTAAGCAAGGCTGCCGTTTTGTAACCTTATCAGAGAATGCGGAACTGTTGCAATTCCCGACAATTCAGCTAAGTGCATGGTTAGGTCTTCTACTTCCGGCAGGTGAGGATACTCTTTTGTAGCGGGTTTTAATATATAGCCACCCCACAGACCGACAATGGTAAACCGCCCAGGCGTTTTGGCTTCCGTATCATCTTTAGACCTTTTTTCAATATCGAGCGAAAGTTTGGGCTGTACACCTGTAATTGCTATTTGGTTTTTAATCACTTTTTCACCCAATTCAAGCATCTGCTCTTCTGTGTAGGGCAAGATAGGAGGCTGTGGTTTCCCAAACATCCTACGGCTACAGGCTGGATGGAAGTCCATCTGGCCATGCTCCAGTTCTTTATAGCAATATAAACAGCGCATTATCCATTTATATTTTATGTTTCAACTATACTCACCGCTCCAATACAATCACGGCAACAGACCAGTAGCAATCCCATTCTGTTCCGCTGGTTTATTTTCCAGTTTTGCTCCGCTACTTCCAGAAGCCAGCCCTCCGGTATCAGTCCATCAAAGAAGGGAAACATTACTGAACTAACATACCCATTATCTGACAGTGGAAGTGTTAGACTTACCGCTTCAGCGCCCGGCATTTGTAAATAATTCCGGTCATAAATAAAATGGTACCCATCTTCAGTTTCGGATAAGTATCCTGCAAGTTCATCCTGCATATAAACCTTAGCTTTCCTCATCAATCAATTTTTGACGGTTTATGGACACCGGGCCCAACTCTTGCCCAAATAATTTAAGCACCTGGTTTACTTTATCCATTCGTAATGATGTTTTTCCTTGCTCCAGTTCTCTAATAAAACGTAGGCCGACCCCGGCTTTCTCTGCTAGCTCAGGCTGCGTGAGTTGAGCCTGCTTTCGTTTTTCTTTTAAAAATTCCGATAAAATATTTAGGTGCATATTATACCCTTTAAGGTATAAAATTACCATTATTATTTAGATTGCACCCTATAGGGTATAATTAGTGAAAAATGCTTGATAATATACCCTAAAGGGTATGAATATTAGTATAAAACTGTAAATAGGTTCGCAGAAATACTTTCACCTGTATTGATTTCAGTAGCAGCTTTTGCATAATTGTAAAAGCCGCTTCTCTATAAAATTTTGAGAATGCGGCAGGAGTAGCCCCAAGGGTTGAAAACTCGAACTTTTTAATACAAGATTTAAAGCAATTATGTCCCTTATTGGGTATTTCTGGGTAAAACCGACCAGAAAAAAGTTCGAGTTTTTCGAGGTCTATATTCCGATGTTGACGACTTGTTCAAATCATTTCATAAAAAGTTAGCAGGTTGCGGCAATTATCTACTGCCGGAAATTCTCTATGTCCCCAATATTGGTCTGTTAGTTCTGTATCAGGGCTATGCAACACACCTCGCTTTTTGTATTCTTCAAATAATTCTTTTATACCGGTGACTTCAATTCTGCAACTGGCTGTACCGGCAATGAAACTTTCTGCACCTGTTGCTATTGGCTTCAATGCTAATAATATGCTTCGCCATTTCCAGGAGTGGTCGCATGATTGCCATAAATGAATTTCAATATCATCACGAACTGCAATAGCAAAAGTTTCTTCCTGATGCCTGATTTTGAAACCAAGCCTGTTTGTATAATATTCACATGACTGTTCGATACTGCGAACCGGCAAGGCAGGTATGGTCTTTTGCATTCTCATGTTACTGTCAGTTTAGTTTTGCAGTTTGCTGTATATGCCCTTTCATTTCTTTGAGCATGGATTTGCGTATAAGCTGGCTAAATGGTTTTATAAAGAACCAATAGAACATAAACTTTCGCTTCATTGCTTTACTGCCACACCAAACCCTTGTTTCTGTGGAAATGATATGCTTTGAATTGCTTTTATCCTGTATCGTAAAATTGATAACTGCCTTAATGATGTTGCCATCTGCTTTTTGCAGGAAATCCTTTGAAGAAATAGTTGAATGGCAGGTGTTGAACATGGGGTTGTCTGTCACCATTCCAAAAAGTATTTCCCTGCCTGGCTCTTCATCGAGTTTAATAAAACCCATCTTTGTCAAATGCTCTATTGAGTAAACATCTTTTGACATTCCCCTTAGCCTGAAAAGAAATTTGATTAAAGCACTGTTGCTAAAATTACACTGCAGCATCTTTTGATAAATACCACTTAAAAAACCGTTTATTTCAATAGAATGATGCTCATTAAAATGATAAGCGGAAAGGTATTTATCTATCAACATTAAAAAGTATTAGGAGCAGCAGGAACTACCTGCCTGTATTGGTGGACATTTTACAGTTCCATAAGAACAAAATACACAACAATCCCCTTGCTTTGGCTTCAGTATTGTTTCGCAGTTAGTGCATTTATAAAAATAAGTACAGGCATCTGTCGGCATTGTTTCTTCTTTCTGAAATCCGCAATGAGGGCAAGTGATTGTTGATTGTAGCGTTATTGTTTTCTCCATTTTCATTTAATTCTTTTCGCAGCAAGATTTACCACTGCCTTGTGAACATGATTTGTCTTTCTCACATTTTTCTTCACCGGATACGCAAAGCTCCACTCGTGGCATGTTGCCTTTACCAACATACTTTTCGCCGGCTTGCTGTATTTGTTCTTCCACTTTGTTATAGGCTTCTGTTGTCAGGTCCTTGTAGGATGAAATGGAAAGAAACAGATTTTCGTAAATCTTAGCAATGTCTGCCTGAAACTGTTTTTCGTATGCTGATTTTATCAGCCCTTCTTTTTTGTAGCCTGCAATGGTGTTCTTTGCAATAATCTGCGCTTCTTCCTGGCTTAGCTTGTCTACTTCCTTGCCTTTGAACCACTGGCTGCTGTTGGGAAATGTTTTTGTATACGTGGTGGCTTTTGTTGAAGACACAGGTGAAAGCTGAATATTGTGGCTGGTGCTGACTGCATCAATGATTTGTGTTCTCTTGCTTTCGTTTGTATTATTGTTCCATTTTACAGCAACAACAGTTCCCGTTTTATTGAGCCAAGCTCCTTCTACTTCCTTGTTGTATTTCTCCAAGTCAACCAACATAAATTTTGCTTTGCTGCCACAACCGATTGACGGTGCTGCATGACAAACTAATGGTGCTTCATAAAATGAAACCGCTGTATTCGATGCATTCATAACCTCATAGCTTTTTACATTGTAACCTGTTTTGTTAATGGCTGCTTCAATGGGCTTTACATCAACCTTTGACTTGTCGAATGTGACTACGCTGCTTCTGCTTGCATACGACGTTTTGTAAGCCAATACTCCGCTTACTTTGGAAAGTTCATTGTTTACATGCTCTTCGCAACCTTCACAAGTCATGCCTTGTATGGTAAACTTTACCTGCTGTTTGTTGTCCACTACTGCGATGGATGCAGCTTTTATTTCCGGCTTTGGATAAAAGACTTTTGCATACAAGGGAAAAGTCATCATCAGAATAGAAAAGACCGTTACTATCCCCAGGAAGGTTTTAGACTGAAGGAATGAAGCCTTCTCCCGAGTTTCGCAATTGCAATCCATATCGTTTGTTTTAGCTGGTTTCAGTTTTACATACCAGGCAAATAGAAGCACTGCAACTGATAACCCAATTAAATACGGTCTTGCTGGTTCTATCCATGAGAAATTTGCGGCAATGCTGCTGCTTCCGGCAAGCAAGGCAACAACCGGTGTAATGCAACAAAGCGAAGCTGCAATGGCAGATAAGATACCTGCACCTGAAAGTGTGCCGGATGATTTAAGGCTTATCATATTGCTTCCAGTTTTTGTGTTTGCTGATTGATATGCTTAAAGAAAGGTTTTAAAATTTTGAGGTTCTCTTGTGTCAATGAGTAGTAAATGGTCTGCCCTTCCTTTCTTGTCTCTACAATGTTGCCGTCTTTCAGCTTGCGTAGGTGTTGTGAGACTGCCGGAATGGTCATGCCCAAGATGTCGGCAAGGTCGCAGGGGCATAATTCCTTTTCTTCTTCCAAGAGGTAAACAATCTTTAGTCTTACTTCATTGCCTGCCAATGCCAATATGTTTGATAGACTTACAAATGATTTTTGTGCTGTCTTTAGCTTGTCTTTACAGTTCTTTATTTGTTCCTGGTCGGCAAACAGTCTAATACAAGTCTCGTTGTTCATAGGGCTAAGATAGGGGAAATAAGTATTTAAGCAAATACTTAAATACAACTGAGAAGTGCATGTATGAAGAAAATGCAGGATGACAAAAGGTAGCTCGAACCAATTGTCGGGTAATATTGACCTTTATTAGGTATTACCGTCCCAAAACTGCCCAAATCTTCCCATTTCTGCCCAAAACGGACATTTGTAGCCCCAAGGGCTGAAAACTCGAACCAAATCTTTGAAGATTTAATGCATTTAGCAGCATTATGAGATAATTAGAGGAATTACCAACCCACAAAAAGTTCGAGTTTTTCGAGGTCTATCTTTCGAGGTTTGTGAAATCTCTTAGGTGGAGATGAAAAGAACTGGCCTGTCCTTTGTGAATTAATACTAAAGCCTTTAAAAATGCAAACTCAAAACCCAACTCATCATCATTCAGGTCATCCCCATATTGACCTCATTAATACTCTAATGAATTGTGCTTCAGCTTGTGAACGTTGTATGTCGGCTTGCCTCGAAGAAAAAGATGTGACAGCAATGGCTCACTGCATTGAGCTTGATAGGGATTGTTCCGAAGTCTGCTTCTTGGGTGCGAAGCTTTTACTTAGAGATTCGGAAGTAGCTCATCAGTATTTAAAAGTTTGTGAAGAGGCTTGCAGGCTATGTGCAGAAGAATGTAGCCTTCACGAACATGAGCATTGTCAGGAGTGCGCCAGAGCTTGCAGAAGATGCCAGGAAGCCTGTCATCAACATCATTCCCAAGCTGCTTTGCATTGATTTTCAATGACTACTGTTAAAAATCACCGGTTGCAACCTTGATACAATATTAATTGTGCCATTTTATGAATGCAATTTTACCTTTGCACCGTTGAAAATAATTCTGAGTTATATAATGGCTTTTATGGTTTTGGCATTCAGCATACTCCCGTGTGCTGATGGTGCCTCTTTTGACCAAGGAGAAGCTAAGTATGAATTGTTGACACATTCACAACCTCAGAATAATGATCAAAACCATGATGATGCCTGCTCGCCCTTTTGTATTTGTTCTTGTTGCGCAGGTTTTTCTGTAGTGAACAAATTTCCTGCTTCACCCACTATCGTTATACCACACCAACCAACTTATTCTTCTTATATATCCGAACGACTTTTCAGTGTCGCCTTGCCCATTTGGCAGCCCCCGCAATTAGTATAACCTTTTGATTTAATAAATGTGCTTTCGGCTCCATGGCCGAAATGCCTATTCATTCACGCAATAGAAAGGTTGTATAATGTTAGATAAGATTATAAGGTTTAGTATAAAAAATAAACTGGCTATTGGTATCATGACCTTGCTTCTCATCATTTGGGGAGTATGGAGTGCAACAAAGCTCCCCATTGATGCCGTCCCCGATATTACGAATAACCAGGTGCAGATTATCACCACAACGCCTACTCTGGCAAGCCAAGAGGTGGAACAGTTTGTTACTTATCCCATTGAACAAACACTTGCTAATATCCCTGATTTGCTGGAGATGCGTTCCATTTCCCGTTTCGGCCTCTCAGTTATCACTGTGGTTTTTAAAGACGACGTGGACATCTACTTTGCCCGTCAGCAAATTAATGAACGACTAAAGGAAGCCGAAGAGCAAATACCGGAAGGCATCGGTACACCGGAACTTGCACCTGTTAGCACAGGTTTAGGCGAGGTGTATCAATACATGATTCACCCAAAAAAAGGAAGTGAGAACAAGTACACCTCAATGGACTTGCGCACTATGCAGGATTGGATTGTAGCCCGCCAACTTTATGGTACAGCTGGAGTAGCCGAAGTGAACTCCTTTGGGGGAATGCTGAAACAATATGAGGTTGCCATTGACCCTAACCGCCTAAAGGCCCTAAATGTTAGCATTGCAGAAATATATGAGGCACTTCAAAAGAATAATGAAAACACAGGTGGAGCTTACATTGATCGTAAGCCCAACGCCTATTTTATCCGGGGCATTGGTTTGGTTACTTCGCTTGAAGACGTTGGACGCATTGTTGTAAAAAATACAAGCGGTATTCCTGTACTAATTAGTGATGTAGCCAATGTTCGTTTTGGCAATGCAGTACGTTATGGCGCAATGACCCATAATGGAGAGCATGAAGTGGTTGGAGGAATTGTAATGATGCTAAAAGGCAGTAATAGTGCTGATGTAGTTTCGAGGGTAAAAGCGAAGATGGAAGCCATAAAAAAGTCTTTGCCTGCAGATGTAGAAATTGAGCCATTCCTGGACAGAACTTCCTTGGTTGATCGGGCTATTTCAACAGTAGAAAAAAACCTGATTGAGGGTGCATTGATTGTCATATTCGTACTGGTTATTTTCCTGGGTAATCTAAGAGCAGGGCTTATTGTTGCTTCCGCTATTCCGCTTGCCATGCTTTTTGCACTCGGAATGATGAATGTGTTCGGAGTATCAGCAAACCTAATGAGCCTTGGAGCCATTGACTTTGGGTTAATTGTAGATGGTGCGGTAATTATTGTAGAAGCGACAATGCACCACTTAGGGTTGAGAAAGGGGAAGACAAAACTCACTCAAGCTGAAATGGATGAAGAAGTTTATAAATCCGCATCCAAAATTCGTAACAGCGCCGCATTTGGCGAAATTATCATCCTGATAGTGTACATCCCCATTCTTACACTTGTGGGTATTGAAGGAAAAATGTTCCGCCCAATGGCACAAACGGTAGGCTTTGCCATTTTGGGAGCATTGCTGCTTTCGCTTACCTATATTCCTATGATGTCAGCCTTGGTTCTTTCAAAGAATCTTGGGCATAAGCGAAACATATCTGACCGCATGATGGATTTTTTCCACCGGTTATATACGCCTATGCTGCGTGCTGCTATCAAATTAAAATATCTCATTGTTGGGATAGCTGCTGCTTTGATGGTGCTGACTTTTGTGATCTTTTCCCGAATGGGTGGCGAATTTATCCCGCAACTCCAGGAAGGCGATTATGCATTTCACTGCATCCTGCCACAAGGTTCTTCTCTTTCCCAAAGTATTGAAACATCCATGCAGGCTTCAAGGATTATCAAGTCTTTTCCCGAAGTGAAAGATGTCGTGGGTAAAACAGGAAGTGCAGAAGTACCGACTGATCCGATGCCCCCTGAAGCATCTGACCTTATCATTACATTGAAAGATAAAGAAGAGTGGACGACAACAAAAGACTACAAGGAATTAGCCAGAATAATGGGAGAAAAACTGGAAGCAATTCCAGGAGTTTTCTTTGAAGCAAATCAGCCTATTCAAATGCGCTTTAATGAGTTGATGACAGGGGTAAGACAGGACGTTGCCATTAAAATCTTTGGCGAGAATATAGATACATTAGCAGCCTTAGCACCAAGGATAGCAAGCGTTATTCAATCGGTTGAAGGAACCACCGAACCGCAAATTGAACGTACAGCAGGACTACCACAAATCACCATTACTTACGATAGGGGTAGAATTGCGAGTTATGGATTAAATGTAGAAGACGTGAACAGGGTTGTCAGTACAGCCTTTGCTGGTCAATCTGCTGGTGTCGTATTTGAGAATGAACGAAAGTTTGATTTGGTAGTGCGGTTAGATAGTGTATACAGAAGTTCTATTGAAGATGTAGCGAATCTTTATATACCAACAAATACCGGCACACAAATTCCGCTGAGCCAAGTTGCTACAGTGGCTTTCAAAGAAGGACCCGCACAAATCAGCCGCGAAGATGCCAAACGCAGAGTGGTTGTTGGTTTTAATGTGAAGGACAGAGATGTGCAGTCAGTGGTTCAGGATATTCAGGCAAAACTTAATAATAGTAACATTCTGCCCACAGGCTATTACTTAACGTACGGCGGAACATTTGAGAATCTGGAACAAGCTTCTGCAAGACTAAAAATAGCCGTGCCGATAGCCCTCTTGCTCATCTTTTCTTTACTCTATTTCACTTTCCACTCTTTTAAGCAAGCGATCTTAATTTTTACAGCTATTCCAATGGCAGCTATAGGTGGGGTATTTGCTTTACTTCTTAGAGGAATGCCATTTAGCATCTCTGCCGGTGTAGGTTTTATTGCCTTGTTTGGTGTGGCTGTTCTCAATGGAATTGTTCTCATTGGAACATTTAACCAGTTGGCAAAGGATGGTATGGATAGCGTGATTGAGCGGGTAAAAGAGGGAACAAAAATCCGGTTACGTCCTGTTCTTATGACCGCCGCTGTTGCTTCACTTGGTTTTCTACCAATGGCAATATCTACCGGAGCTGGAGCTGAAGTTCAAAAGCCTTTAGCTACTGTTGTCATTGGAGGATTGATTACTGCAACAGTTTTAACGCTTATTGTTTTACCCCTACTTTATATCATCTTTTCCAATAAAATGCGCCACAATAAATTCATTCAAAAAGTAGTACCACTACTAGCCCCGCTTTTTATATCGGCAACTGTTTTTGGGCAAACGGATCCGGTGCGTACATCTTTTGATGCAATATATGATACAGCCCTTAAAACAAATCTTCAGCTTCGGGCATCAGACTTGCAAATTCAAAAAAACCGGACACTTTCTGGTGCATGGCTTGAACTTCCAAAAACGGGTGTGTTTGTTGAGAACGAAGACATCAACCCGCAAGACCCAAAAGGGATTTTGAAAATCGGTGTCTCACAAAGTGTGGAATGGCCAACCGTGTACAAGGCAAGGCGTAACCTTTTGCAGGAACAGGTAAAATCTGTGGAACTGTCCAGGCAAATAAAGGCTTTAGAAATTAGGCGGGACGTACAAAGTGCTTACTACACCATTTGGTATTTGCAAAACCGGCAGCAGCTATTTCGGCGATTAGATAGCATTTATAACTCAATGGCCCAAGCTGCAAGGCTTAAAGTAAGGACCGGTGAAAGTGCTGGACTTGACAGCATATCAGCTATTGCCAAGTCAAGGGAGATCAGCATTCAGCTAAGTATGTTGCAAAAAGATATTCTTGCACAGCAGGAAGTTTTACGACGCTTAACCAACACACCTGTTTTGTATTCGCCTGAACAAAAGCCCCTTGAAAAGATAACGGTTGAGTTCAGGCTTGACACATTACGAAATCATCCTTCTATTGAGTTTCAGGGACAAAACATCGCCATTTCCGAAGCAGAATTAAATGTGCAGAGACAAGCCAACAAACCCACGCTTGATGGCCGCTTCTTCTCGCAAAGGCTTTACGGTATGTCTAATCCATTTTCAGGCTTCTCCGTTTCAATGGGAATCCCACTCTTTGGAAGGTCAGCGTATAAAAACAAAGTAAGGGCCGCCGAATTGGAAAGGGATTATCAACGTTCAGTGATTACCTACGAGATAGCCAATCTAAATAGCAACTATAATCAGGCGGTGCAGCAGCTTCGCAAAGATGATGAGTTACTGAGCTTCTATGAAACCACAGGGCTTGCACAAGCTGATGCCATAATCAAAGCAGCAAATATCTCTTACCGCGCTGGTGAAATCAGCTTTGCAGATTTATCGCAGTTTCTTACACAAGCCATCGACATACAACGGAATTACCTGGAAGTACTGCATCAGTACAACCAGTCTGCCATTCAATTGAATTATTACTTAAACAGGTAAAGGAAAATGAAAAAAATCATCATCATAGGTATAATATCCGGACTACTGTTCTCTTGCGGCAGTAAAAGTTCAAACAAAGTTGAAACAAAGGAAACGACAACAGAAGAACATGCGGAAGATGGTCATAGCGAAGGCAATATTGTTTCCTTGACAGAAGAACAAATGAAAACAGCCGCTATTGAGATGGGAACGGTTGAACTCAAAAACTTAACAACCTCTATCCGTGCAAATGGTACGCTAACCGTCCCCAATCAAAACAAGGCGTTAGTTACTTCCGTGAACAGTGGCGTTCTTAAAACCCTGCTCATTCAGCCAGGTAGTTATGTGAAAAAGGGACAGGCAATAGCTTCAATAGTGAATCCCGATGTAGCAAGGTTACAGCAGGAACTGCAAACCACAAATGCACAAATCAACCTTGCAACGATTGAACTTAGAAGGCAAAGGGAATTAGTAGAAGGCAATGCCGCCCCGCTAAAAAATGTGCAGCGAGTACAAACGGAATTGGCAACGTTACATGCCACCCGCAATGCTTTATCAAAGCAGTTGAGTGCAATGGGTATTTCTGCCGCAAGTGTTAGCAAAGGCAACATCATTACAACCATTACTATTACGGCACCTATTAGCGGAACGGTTAGCACCGTATCGGCGCAAATTGGTTCGCCGGTTGATCAAAGCACCCCCATTGCAGAAATCGTGAACAATTCGCAGCTGCACCTTGACTTGTTCGTTTACGAAAAGGACTTGCCCAAACTGCACAAGAACCAGGTCATTCACTTTACGCTGACCAACAATCCGGGCAAGGAATATGACGCGAAGATTTATTCCATCGGGACAGCTTTTGCTTCTGAATCTAAAACCATCCCGATACATGCGATGGTTTTTGGGGATAAGGAAGGATTGATTGAAGGGATGAACATAACCGCCCTGATAAGCATTGGCACTTCTGTTGTTCCGGCGGTGCCTACCGAAGCTATTGTAAGCTACCAGGGCCAGGATTACATCTTTGTCAAAACAGAAGCAAAAGAAGCAGAAGAACATCACGAAGAGGAAGGAGGTCATTCAGAAGAAGAAAAGGCGGGGAGTGACCATAAAGATGAACCGGCAGTAAACTTTGAAAGGGTACAAGTATTACATGGTTCATAATACGTTGGCTACACGTAAATAACGACTCTAAAGAACATTGCGCCAAAATCGGCAATTATTACCAAAGGAGCTTTTTTCGTATTAGCAAAAATGACTAATACAGGAGGGCACGAACATTAAAGCAAAAGAGAATAGTATGAGCGAAGCAATAGAAACTGTTTTGAAAACAAAAGATATTGCGCCGACCGCTATGCGAATATTAGTATTAGAGTATTTGCAAAAGCAAAGCAGTGCAATTAGCCTTCAAGACTTGGAAAAAGATTTTCAGCATTCTGATAGGACTACTCTTTACAGGACACTAAAGACGTTTGAAGAAAAAGGGTTAATCCATAGCATCAATGATGGTATTGAGGCAGCGAAATATGCTTTATGTGCTGAGGCCTGCAAAGCTGGTTCGCATTATGATCTGCATTTACACTTTCATTGTTATACGTGCAAGCAAACGCTTTGCCTGCCTAAGCACAAAGTACCTGACGTTAGTTTGCCAAAAAGTTTCCAGTTAAAAGAGCTGAACTTGATTGCGAAAGGCATATGTGATTCTTGTGCGGAAAAGAATGCAATTGAATTGCATGAGAAAGCTAAATAATTTTGAGCATTGATAAAAAAACAGTTTATGGATGCTTTTTTGAAAATATACCTGCCGCTTTTTTTTATTGGATTTATTGTTCTGGTCTTTGTTGTGCCAAGCATCAGGGTTTACAGACAAACCGGAATCAACCCATTACGGTTTGCTACTAAACATAATAAGGCACATGACTATATAGGTGGTTCTATGAAGGTTTTTATTCTACTGTTATTGGCAACAGTTTTAGTTTACTCATTTTCTGAATTCGCCTATAGTATGCTTGCCCCTTTTGAATATTTGGAACGACCCGATTTGCAGATAGCTGGATTGATTCTTGGGCACATATCAATAATTGGAATTGTTATTGCTCAATTGCAGATGAAACAATCATGGCGGATAGGGATTGATTATGAAAACAAAACACAGTTGGTAACATGGGGCTTATTCTCCAAGTCAAGAAACCCCATCTTTTTGTTTCTAATCATAAGCCTTATTGGAATGTTCTTAATTCTGCCTAATGCCATCACATTGTCTGTTTTATTTGCCGCTTATTTGGTTCTTCATATCACCATGCGTTTAGAAGAAGATTTTTTACAAAAGCAACATGGGGAACCATATTACTATTATAAAAACCAAGTTCGACGACTGATTTAATAACTTTAAAAATGATACATATGAAATTGAATTGCTGGAAGTGCGTGGTATTCCTTTCGTCATTGTTAGCAATACTTGGAACAATGAACTAAAGGCATGGTAAGTATAATTACAGGTAGCTTAATAATCAGCCTACTTCATGCCCTGATACCAAATCACTGGTTGCCAGTTTTGGCTATCGGCAAAAAAGAGGGCTGGACACTAGGTGAAACAAGCAGAATTACACTGATCGCTGGTTTGTCGCATGTTATCAGTACCGTTATCATTGGCGTTTTGCTTGGTATTATTGGCGAGGAATTAGCAGAGCATCTTGACCATTTTACTCATGTAATTGCGCCTTCTGTTCTTATTTTGCTCGGGCTGTATTTTATTCGTCAGCACTATCGACATCACCATTTTAGTGTTGAAAAGGAAAAGTTGGAAAAGAAAACTAAGTCATCCATTATCACCGCATTGGTATTTGCTATGTTTCTCTCTCCTTGCATGGAAATAGAAGCTTACTTTCTGTTGGCTGGAACAAAAGGCTGGTATATGATGGCTTTAGTCGCAATCATGTATTCAGTAATAACAATAGCAGGAATGCATATTTGGGTGAGAATAGTTTATAAAAGGTTGCTGAAATTGAATTGGCATAAATGGGAGCATAATGCAGGTATTATCACCGGTTTGACATTAGTGGCAACCGGAATTCTTTCATTTTTTATTCAATAAATTATTATGGAACATAATCATAAACACGAGGAAGGATTAAAACTGGATGAGCTATCAAAGGTGACGGATAATCCAACAGAAAAGGCTCAGGCGGAAGACGATGGTCACGATCATGCAGAAGCAGGGGGGGGGATAGAAAGGGACAAGGATGGGTGGAGAAGCCATTGGGATCTTCTATTGGCATTAGCAATTTTGATTGTCCTGCTGGTGTTGGAATATGGGTTTAAGTTTGAAATACCGAATATTCCTTTGCTCATTATCAACCTGATTGCTTACCTGTTAGCAGGAAGGAAAGTGCTGGAACTTGCTTTTCGCAAGTCTAAACGGGGTGATTTCTTCAATGAGTTTGTGCTGATGAGTGTCGCTACCATAGGTGCTTTTATTATTGGAGAATATGAGGAAGGTGTTGCTGTAATGGTCTTTTACCAGATCGGAGAATGGTTCCAGGATGCTGCAGTCAATAGAGCTAAGAGAAGCATCAAAGCACTCTTGGATATACGCCCTGACCAGGTGACGGTTTTAAGGAATGGTGCTACCCAGGTAATTGATCCGTCAAAAGTTGCATTAAATGAAACTATCCAAATAAAGCCGGGAGAGAAAGTTGCCTTAGATGGTGAATTGCTATCTGAAAATGCTTCTTTTAATACCGCAGCGCTTACTGGCGAAAGTAAACCGGATACGAAGTATAAAGGTGAAAAAATATTTGCAGGAATGATTAATCTCAATACTATTGCCGAAGTGAAGGTAGATGCGCTATTCAAGGATAGCAAGTTGAGTAAGATTTTGGAACTGGTACAGGATGCAACAGCGCGTAAATCACAAACGCAGTTATTCATTTCTCGCTTTGCAAAGGTTTATACGCCAATCGTCTTCTTCCTGGCGATAGCTGTTTGTTTAGTTCCTTACTTTTTAGTAGAAGACTATGATTTTCAAACCTGGTTTTATAGAGCATTGGTGTTCCTAGTAATTAGTTGTCCGTGTGCCTTAGTAGTTTCTATCCCACTTGGCTATTTTGGTGGTATAGGTCTTGCTTCACATAATGGCATACTCTTTAAAGGTGGAAACTTTTTGGATGTAATGACAAAAGTGAACGCCGTTGTGATGGACAAAACAGGCACACTTACAAAAGGTGTTTTTAAGGTGCAGCAAGTTGTTCCCGTAGGTATTGACGAAAAGGAGTTAGTGAAATTAACGGCTGCCCTGGAGAGGAACTCAACCCATCCCATTGCAAAAGCAGTAACTGAATATGCTGGCAATGTTATTATTGAAGCGAAAACAGAAGGTGTGGAGGAAATTTCAGGGCATGGAATGAAAGGACTAATTGACGGAAAAGAAGTGCTTGCAGGAAATGTAAAGCTCTTAAAGAAGTTCAACATTTCCTATCCTGGGGAAATAGAGCAAATAGTAGATACTATTGTTGTAGTTGCTGTAAATAAACGGTATGCCGGATACATAACAATAGCCGATGAGATTAAAGAGGATGCCGAGCAGGCTATAAAAGGACTCCATAACCTCAATATCAAAATAGTTATGCTTTCAGGTGATAAGCAATCAGTAGTAAATCAAGTAGCTAAAAAGTTAGGCATAGATGAAGCTTATGGTGATTTATTGCCTGAGCAAAAAGTACAAAAGGTGCAGAAACTCAAATCCGAAGGCAAGAATATTGCTTTTGTTGGCGATGGCGTAAATGATGCGCCGGTGGTGGCCTTGGCAGATGCGGGTATTGCAATGGGTGGCTTAGGAAGTGATGCCACCATTGAAACGGCGGACATCGTTATTCAAAATGATCAGCCCTCTAAAATTGTTTCGGCTATTAAAGTGGGGAAAATTACAAGAACTATCGTTTGGCAAAATATCATTCTGGCTATGGTAGTAAAAGTCATTGTCCTTGTGTTAGGAGCAGGTGGCGTAGCTACGCTATGGGAGGCGGTAATCGCGGATGTAGGCGTGGCACTGCTGGCCATTTTAAATGCCGTAAGAATCCAAAAGGTCAGTTTATAGATTGGCTACAAAACCCGAAAAACCACTAAGCTCATTGGGTATTTAAAAAGAATTGGTGAATAACAGAGGTTTGGAAAAAGATTAACATGGCAACAAAAATCAAATTGGAGCTAAAGCCCGATACCTATGAAGCATTGAAGAAGCTTACCGGTGGATCGCGTATTGATGCTTGTAAAAACTGCTAGAAAAAGGGCCGACGGCAAATCTGTTTTCAACAATGATGAAATTTTTGGCATCCTCGATGAAAATAGCAACAATTCTAATGTCTTAAATTCGTCAGCAAATAATATTCTTGAAATATTAATAGAGAATGGACTGGCGAAGAATATCAAACAATTAGAATATTTGTCAAGGGACAAGCAATCCCTTAATGAGAAGCTGCGATTTACTTTAAAGCCGCATTTTGGCTTTTTATTCAAGGTTGAAACTCCCACAAAACAATTTTTTATTTGGGAGCTATTAAATTCACATGCTACTTACTTATGGGAGAAAACTTCGCAGGACAAGGACTTTTATGTATTTGTCGAACAAGAAATTTCATTTATTAAAGAAAATGGAAGGGAAGAATACAGAAAGTACTATAAAAATCTAATTTCAAAGGATTTTGCATTTCATTTGATTGAACATGAAGGTGCAGATTTGACAGAAGAAGAAAGATTACATGCTTGGAAGAGTAAATTGGAGATGATAATGTCAATTATTCCGCAATCATTTTCAATCAATCCCTAATCATTCCGCAACTATTCTCCAACCCATCCATGTATCGTCCTGATATTAGTTTGTATCGTCCTTTAATTCTTCTTTTTTCTTCCCAAAACTTCCCGAACCTTCCCAAATCGGACATTGTCAGTTTTCTCCACAATAGGTTTGCTTAAAAATTAAAACCTATGTCAAAGCTTGTCAATTTACAGGATTGGCTTCAGCAAAACGAAAAAGTAGAGAAGCAAGAATCAAAACTGTTCTTAACGGAGAAAGAAATACGGTCATTTCCGAAGTACAGAAATGCTACGGAGGAAGAAATACAAAACGCTATTCTCTCTTTTCATAAACTGGCACTCATCTGCTATGAAGCGTTTTGTATAGAGGAAAAAGCACAGGAGATATCAAAAGCTGCTTAAATGCGCCCGAAATTTGCATAATGCGCTGATTATCAATATTATTGTGTCAGAAAACTGCCCTATATGTCCCAGAAAACATTAAAAACTAAAACACAAACTGTAAACGGCTTTGGAAAGTTCGCTAAAGGTGGCTCCCTTAAAGCTGTACATACAGAAAATTGCGTTATCTACACCAGGGTATCCACAAAAGAACAGGCAGAAGGAAACCTCAGTCTAGGTACTCAAAAGAAAGCGTGCGAAATGCATGCTCTTAAGAATGGCTATCATATTCTTTCTCATTTCGGCGGCACATACGAATCAGCAGCCAGTGATGAACGAAAGGAGTTTAAAAAGCTGATTGAATATTGTAAAAAGCAAAAGCTCTCGTCATTAAAGATCATTGTTTATAGTCTTGATCGCTTTAGCCGTACAGGGGACAATGCCATTTGGCTTTCCCGCCAACTTCGGGATTTGGGTATCCAAATCGTATCTGTAACTCAGCCCATTGATACCAATAACCCGGCAGGGGTGCTTCAACAAAACATTCTTTTTCTTTTCAGCCAGTACGATAATGACCTAAGACGTCAAAAAACCATTGCTGGTATGAAAGAAAAACTTCTGCAAGGCATTTGGCCCTGTGGCGCACCGTTGGGTTATGATAATGTCGCCATTAATAGTGAAAAGTCTATTGTCATTAATGAGAAAGGCAAATTGCTTCGTAAAGCCTTTCTTTGGAAAGCCAATGAAGGCATTTCAATGGTAGAGATTATTAAGCGCCTGGAAACGCAAGGATTAAAAGTTTCCCATCAGCGCATGAGTGAAATCCTGCAAAATCCCTTTTACTGTGGTTTGCTGTCTCATTCTCTATTAGAGGGTGAAATGGTGGAAGGCAAGCACGAAAAGCTTGTCTCAAAGGAATTATTTCTAAAAGCCAATGCCGAGAAGTCAAAAATCCCACATGGCTACAAAGCAAACCCCATGAATGAAAATCTCCCGCTAAAGCTGTTCTTTAAGTGCGATAGCTGTAAGGAATACCTTAGGGGTTATATTGTCAAAAAGAAGGGACTTTATTATTATAAATGCAATCACGGTAGCCAGTGTTCTTGTAATGTAAGCGCCAAACAACTCCACTCTCTTTTTGAAGCCATACTGAATGAATTGAACCTTACACAGGAAGATATTGAGCCATTCAAACTTCAGCTAAAGAAAATCTATACAGCACTGAATATGGAAAGGGAAGTGCATTTGCAACAATACAAGCTCAAGTCTAAAGAACTTGAGGACAAGATTGAACGGCTGGAAGAACGCTTCATTAATGAGGAAATCAAGGCTGATCTATACGAAAAGTTCTCGGCTAAGTTTCGCAAAGAAAGGGAGGAACTGGAGGCAATGGTTAAGATGACCCAATTCACTAACTCGAACCTTGAAAAATACATAGATCGCTCACTTGATTTTCTCGTAGAACTCCCGTCCCTGTGGGCTTCCAGCGATTACAAGAGGAAACAAGAGCTGCAACAAATCATCTTTCCCCAAGGAATTTACTTTTCTAAGAAAAAAGGCGAAACTCGAACCACAAAAATCAATTCACTATTTGCGCTGATTGCCCGTCAGAAGGGCGTTTTAGAGGAAAAAGAAACCGGAATTTCTGAAGTGATTTTCAAAAATTCCGGTTTGGTAGCCTCGACAGGAATCGAACCTGTATCTGGAGCTTCGGAGGCTCTTATACTATCCATTGTACTACGAGGCCAAGGGGAGTGCGGAGAGTGGGAGTGGAGTGCGGTGGTTCCTGTTTTCTCCTCTTACTTTATCAACCCATGGGCATTGGTGGCAAAGATCTTTACTGCAATGGCCAGCAATATTACACCAAAAAATTTCCGGACTGCTATCAATCCCGCAGGGCCTAATATCCTTTCAATAAACTTTAAAGATTTCAATACCAGGAAAACAATAACCAGATTCACCAGGATCGCCAGGAATACAGTGGTTTCAGTATAGTTCGCCTTCAGGGAAATGATAGTAGTGAGCGTACCCGATCCGGCAATCAGGGGAAATGCAATGGGCACCACGGTGGATGCTCTCACATCTTTTTCACTTTTAAAAAATTCCGCCCCCAGCACCATTTCCAGTCCAAGGATGAAGATCACAATCGACCCTCCCACAGCAAAGGAACCCACATCCAGCCCAAGAAGACTCAGGAATGGTTCCCCTATAAAAAGAAATAAAACCATGAGTCCACCTGAAATCAACGTGGCTCTTGCTTCCCTGATCTCCCCCAGTTTTGTTTTGAGTGAGATCAAAATAGGAATGGAGCCGATGATGTCAATTATGGCGAATAGCGTGAAAGTAACAGTAAGCAGGTCCTTTATATCTACATCCATGCCCTGGGTTTTCAGCAAAAATAAAGAACCTGCCTGCCATTAGAATTGCACATCAAGCCCGGCTGTAAAATTGAATCTTCGGGAATGATATCCCAGGATGTCAAAATATTTTTTGTTGGTGATATTCCTGAGATCAACAAAAGCCCGCAGTTTTTCATTGAAACGGTACTGCCCTGAAACATCAATCGTCATATAGGCATCGAGTTCTGCCGGAATGTTGGCATACACAGGTTCCAGCCTGCTGCCCGAATAGCGGACAAGTGAAGAAACCGAAATCTTTTGTGTAAGACGCCGGGATGCGAAAATATTGAAAGCATGTTCCGGTACACGGTAAAGATTATTGTAAAGAGTGTCTTTCGACAACTGCCCGCCGCTTTCCGTATAATCGGAGCTGATCCTTCCTTTTGTATAAGTATAGTTCGCATTCACATTCCAACTGGTATTGCGGTAATTCAATTCAAATTCGCCACCATAATTTTCCTGGCTGTTGACATTGAGGTACTTCCCGGAAAAGAAAACCGGATCTGTGATGATAAACTGGATCGCATTGCTGGTACGATGATAAAAAGGCGTGATCCTGGCTACAAGATTAGCGCGATAAAGTTCTGCTCCTGCTTCCACCACACTGGTTTTTTCAGGATCCAGGTTCCTGTTTCCAATGAAAGGATCAAACAACTGGTAGAGTGATGGCGTTTTAAATGCGGAAGAAAGATTGGCGAATAGTTTTATTTTTTCCTTTACCAGAAACGAAGGGTTGAAAGTAAAAGTGAAATTATTTCCATAAACATTGTGATAGTTCCACCGTCCGCCTAGTTCAATGTTGAGGTCATTATGATCGTAAACCAGGGAGGCATAGGGACTGGTCTGCCACATCCTGGCAGTATCATCCAGCCTGGAATCGTAGGGGCCAAACATACTTAACGAACGGTATTCCTGCGTGGTATTGTAGATCCGGTGATCAATGCCCGCCAGCAATGAAAATCGATCCCATCTATAATTTTCATACAGTTCGGCAAAATGGGTGCGTCCTATATAATTGCTGCGGGAGTAATAAGAGAAGGAAGCACGGTCCGTGGAATCATCAAGATAAAAACGGTCAACATGATTGTATTGGTAATTCAGGCGCAGTGAACCGCGGCCATGTTTCCAGGTAAGCCCGGTACCAGCCTGGAAATTTTTATTTTCAATGGTAAAGTCATTGTCATTGGTATAGGCTGCCGCATCAATGTCGGCCTGGTAGCTACTAGTTGAACCAAGGATGTTCCAGTACAGGTTCTTTGTGATGGCAAGGCCAAGATCAGCCCTTACAATATGCTGCCGGAAACCATCCCTGTCCTTTCTTCCTGCTGAAGTATCATAAGCTGCCGAAAATCCCTTGCTGCCATTGTAAGTATAGGCCAGGTTGTATTGAAAATTTTCTCCCCGGCCCCTGATGCCGGCCGTTCCATTGAAGGTTCCATAACTGCCATAACTGGCCGATGCAAAAGGAATCGCTTTACGGCTGGCCTGCCTGCGGGTGATGATATTGATCACACCGGCTACCGCATCGCTGCCATAAAGCGTGGATTGCCCTCCTTTGAGTACTTCAATTCTTTCGATCTGTGAGGGGTGAAAAAAATTAAGGTCAAAATAATTGCTGATCACGGAAGGGTCGTTCACCGGTATGCCATCCACCAGTAACAATA
>CAYWSQ010000012.1:0-32556 GCA_964460925.1 uncultured Flavisolibacter sp.
CAGGATAGAGGGTTGCGGGATTTTGTCCCGCAGGTGTGAGTGATTTAAGCAGCGCCTTTCCTGCCATTTCCAGTTTCCGGTTATGCAATAACCTGCCTGCTTTTTCATCGTAATATTCCTTGTAAACCCTGATGGATTTATTGATCACCTTCAGTTCCTTTTCTGCATCTTTTGCTTTGCGGTAAAGGATCATCAGTCTTATATAAGGGAAAGTTTCCAGCGGTTCCTGTTTGATTGCCTTCTCATACAGTTCAATTGCCTTTTCAGGATGCTGATCTTTTTCGGCCTGCTTAGCCTCATCAATAAAAGCGGAGTAATGTTTCCCTGGCATAAATCTCTAAATCGAAAACCCATGCCATCTCCGGCTGCCCGCCCTGCATCATTCTGGCACCATTCTTTCGATCATAATAAAAAACTATGGACAAGAAACCTCAGCCGGAAGTAACCCGGAATGATGATGGGGGACTCGGCCGGAATCTTATGCATGACGACCAGGAGTCTGCTGATATCAGCTATATAGACCAGCAGGAGGGTAATATGGAGCATGGAGAAACCGGGGGCAGCCAGGACCCGGAACCTGGTGAAACAAGGGAAAGCTGAATGGATGTTCTATGAAATGCTTGCCTGGTATATGAACCATATATTCAGCAAAACATAAACCAGCAATAAAAGCTGGGCTACCGTCATATCAAACCTCCTTGCTTTTTTAAATTCGTTTCTTTTAACAAGAAAGAGCGAATATGCTGTAGCGGTAATGATCACAAAGATGGATGCCAGTGTGAGTCCGTGAAGGGTGTCCACCAGTGTGAAAGTTGAAGATTCAGGCAGGGCGGAATCAATGATATATTTATTTCCGATTACTGCAAACAGTGAACCTACGCTCAATCCGAATCTCGAATCCATGCCGTCGGCATGAATATAAAAGCATACGTAGGCAATCAGGAAGGCCAGGTACATGCCCAGGAACATTTTCCAGAACAAACCACTGGCATCACGCTTGATGCTCAGTCTTACCCTGAAATTTCCATATTGAGTTCTTGGTTTCTCAAGTGTTTTATCACCAAAGCCGGTTTCGTAAAATTTTGTTCCTGTACTGATGATGCAACTGTCAATTGACCATCCTCTCAGGGTAAATCTGGGGTCAAAATGTTCACCTACTGTATCAGCTACAAAAATTAAGCTGCGCGAATCAAACTGTGAGTTTTCAATAGAAAATCTCAGGGTCTGTCTGTCAAAAGGGAAATTAGTGATCCTCCAGCTATCTTTCATTACACACTGTAATTTCATCTGCATATAGGTTTTATCCCCGCTGCTGTCGATCGTGGAAAAAGATTTTTCAACTGATTTAGCCTGTGGCACTTCAAGGTTGTCAAGAAAATTGAAATCCTTATTACTATAGGTCAGCCAGAGCCAGAGGTTGAGGGCATATTCCTTTTGTTTGAAGTCAATATCATGAATGCTGGTGATGTACACGCCTACACTAACCGTATCCGGCACATCCTGTGCTTTTGCGGAATCCAGGATCATCAGCAGGGTACTGAGAAACCAAAGTTTTTTCATCATGGGTAAGGAGAAATGAATTAGAAAGAAATACCCTGGCCGCTGGTGAGGGTGGTGATGAAGGCCAGCAGGTAGAGTGCAATACCGATGATGGTTACGATCCCTACATACCTGAAACAGATCTTAAGGTTCTGGAAAGCACTGTTGAGCTGTTCCTGGTTATTGGAATCGATGGCTGTTTTTGCCTGGTTGGCAAAACGCAGCAGGAACAACAGGGGAAAAAACCAGATCACCGAAATAACCAGGTACATGATTATAACACCTACGCCCATGGCTGCTCCCAATCCGCTATTGGTTTCAAAACCCTCGCCTCCAAAATCCCCGGAGGTTTTACTGATCTGTGCAGCCAGGAATATGCCGGCCAGTATCAGCAGGGCAAGGGATACCATCCCTGTTATAGCCAGGAACCGGGCCCATTTGGATGCATCAGACAGGTGAGATTTGGTAACAGGATCCACTGAGAGTGAAAACAGGTTGTTGGAATTCTCCATTAGTTTTGATTTGCCGCCAAGTTAATACCTGTAAATAATAATTTATAGCCCGGGAAAAAAATGTCCCCCCACTACCGGCAATAACGTAAATCAAGGGAACTTTTCACCATTGTAGTAGGCCATTAGAGGTCTTGCACCTCCTGGTACGTATTACCAGGCACTCTATAATTCATAGTTTCGTGTAGTTTGTGTTGGCCACGATGAAGAGCTGTAAAAAGTCCTGGAAAAACTACCCCCCTTACAGCTTTGATTTGCGTGTTTTATCAAGGGAAGCTGGCCTGTAACCCACAGCAATAATGGGCTAGTCTAGGGGTTTTACCTGAGAGGTGTCATTTTACGGGAAAACTTATGACATAAATATTATAATCCATTCACAGTGCTGGATCAACGAAATTATTTTCTCTTTACTTTTGTGCCGCTCCGTCAATTTTTTTGACAACAACCAAGTATGCCACCAACACCCATGCTTATTTTAATTGCCGATGACGACCAGGAAGATCTCGAACTTCTCGAGGAGGCCATCAAAAGCTGTGAACCTCTTGCGCATATGAAGTCAGTATTGAATGGCCGGCTTGCCGTGGAATACCTGGAACAGGCAATTGACGCTGATCTTCCCTGCCTCATCATTCTTGATTATAATATGCCGGAGCTGAATGGAGCCAATGTGCTGGAACGCATCTGCAGCCAGCCGAGGTTCGATCATATACCCAAACTGGTATGGAGCACTTCCAGCAACAATGCTTACCTGAAAGAATGTATGGAAAAAGGAGCTACTGCCTATTTTGTAAAACCAGCCAGCCACCGCCAACTGGAAGAACTGGCAAGGGAAATGTTGTCTTACTGCAAATAAATCAGGCAGGAAGGTAAAGTTCAAAGCAGGCGCCCTCGTTTTCTTTTGCTTTCGCAGTAATGGTTCCGTGATGATTCTGGGCAATCTTTTTACATAGGGCAAGTCCCACACCAGTACCTGAATACTGAGAATGGCTCAGGCGCTGAAACAATTCAAATATTTTCTCTGCGTATTCATCCTCGAAGCCAATTCCGTTATCAGCAAACGAAATACGGTGATATTGCTGGTCTGGCAGCAGGCCCGGGACCTGTTCACCACTCACGATTTCTCCTTTTACTTCAATCACAGGATTACGGTCCGGGTGCTGGTATTTTAAAGAATTGGAAATGATATTATCGAAAACCTGCCGCAACTGGAAAGCGATACCCTGTACCACAGGCAGGGATTCCTGGCGTATCACAGCTTTCTTTTCGTCAGTTACATCCTTATATAACATGATGATCTCATCCAGTATCTCATGAAGATCCACTGCTTCTGCCTTGTGTGTTTCAGACGAGGCTTTGGAATATTCCAGCAGGTCATTGATCAGCCTTTCCATCCGGCGGGCTGCATTAATGGAGCGGTTGAGATATTCTCTTTCTTTTGGAGGAAGCAGGTCCGAAGAAGTTTCAGCAAGATGGTTGTTGTAAAACATGATCTTGCGCAGCGGTTCCTTCATGTCGTGGGAAGCAGCATAAGCAAATTGCTCCAGTTGTTCGTTCTGGAACTTGAGCTGATTTGTATAATCTCTTAACTTATCCTCGGCTATTTTTCTTTCGGTGAGATCCCGGGTGACTTTTGAAAAACCAATGATCTCATTATCCTGGCCATGAAGGGCGGTGAGTACGATACTGCCCCAGAACTTTGTGCCATCTGCCCGGAGTCTCCATCCTTCATGTATGGCTTTGCCGGTATCCCGGGCCTGTTTGATTAATCTTAGCGGAAGACCGGATGCACGGTCCTGGGGCTGGTAGAATACCTGGAAACTTTTTCCAAGGATCTCGTGTTCTTTATAACCTTTTATTTTTTCCGCTCCTTTGTTCCAATTCCTGATGAATCCATTTTCATCGAGCAAAATGATGGCGTAATCCTCTACTTCTTCCACCATTTTATGATAACGCTCTTCGCTCTTTTTCAGTTCATCGTTTTTGATCTTCAGGTCATTGGTTTTGGCTTCTATGATCTTTTCAAATGAACTGGCCAGGTCCCTGTATTTTTTTTCAACCTGGTCAAGGGCAGCTTCCTTTATACTTAATTTTTTTGTGAGACTGTTGATAGTTTTGTAATTCAAAATCTCACTGTCAGGCTGCAACCTTATTTCCTGCATGCAACAAAGAATGCCCACCATTTTCCCTTCTTTGTTTTTCAGCCCTGTTATTTTGACTTGTACACGTACCTGCCCCTGGTCAGGCCTTTCAATTACCAGTTCCTCTTCAAGAAAAACCTTCTCGAGCCGCAGGAATTTTGCTGCCGGAAGTTCCGTAAGTTTTATGGGTTCACCTTCATTATTGTAATGACGCAAAGCGCCAGAAAAATGTTCCTGCAGCAAGGAGGGCTTGCGGCCCCATAAAACAGCCGCCTGTTGATTGAACCTGGTTATCCTTCCTTCAAGGTCGCAAACATAAACCCCAACAGGCAACTGGTCCAAAAGATCGGGACCGTTAAGATATTCAGGTGTAAGTTCCGGGGAAGAGATTAACAGTTCCCTGTCTGCATTTCTTTTTTCAGTCATTCTTGTTCAGCGGATTCTTCCTGGTGAAGGAGGATATAAACAGTAAAAGACATTAAAATCGGGCCGGGGTCGATTTTTAACACCCGAAAGGCAAATTAAAATTAAGGCTGGCATCTTAATAGCCTAACTTTACCAGATACCGGCCTGCCGGCTTCTGTCAATCAACAACAAATTATGTATATACAAATATCAAATTTCAGTGACGCATTAAGCAATGAGAATCTTCGTGACCTGTTTACACCTTATGGTGAGGTGGAGTCAGCCGAAGTATCCATGGATGCGTTCACCGGAAACTCAAGAGGATTCGGATTCGTTGAAATGCCTGATGAAGAACAGGCTCAAAAAGCGATAGAAGCCCTTCATGAAAAAGAATTGAATGGAAAAAAGCTGAAGGTGGAAGTAACCCAGCCTAAGCCCGTCCATAAAGGATCCTATAAGGTTGGCAACGGCGCGGTGAATGCTTACCGCTTCAAAAAGAATTAAAACGAAAAACCGGCACCAGGCCGGTTTTTTTACGCAATGTTTTGTCCTTCCTTATAATAAAGGAGATTCATCATTTTGATTCCTGCCTCTTGACTGCCCGCCCTTCCTTCCTGCTTCTCTTGCTTCTTCAGAACTCCATTGATGGGCTACTCCCTGCTCATGAGCAGCACGCCCGCCTTTCCTTGCGATCTCTTTTTGTTTCTCTGCATCCATCGCAGCAAAACCGCGGATGGATTTTTTTGGTTCTGATCCGTTGGATAAATTGTTGTTTTCGGCCATATTAGTTGAGATTTATTGATAGGAGAGGCGAAAATTTAGTGCCGCTTTTTAACATTCAATTCCACGGTTGTTCAGCCTGAATACGAGCAATTCCCAAAAAAATTTAAACAGTTGTAGAATATTATCTACAAAAATTGAAAATTTTCGTGGATTCTTAGGTTTATCAACAGATGAGTTTTATTGTCTAATGGTTAATGATGAGAAAGGATGTGGATATCTCTGCAATGGATGGAATGGTTGTTTTGTCTTTCTAAATGCATCAGGGAGGTTAAGGGTTTGATGGTGTTAGTATATATTTTATTGTCTACCACATTGATTTATCTTACCTGCCCGGGTAACTTTGCCTGTTGCCTGTTATTTCACCCTTGGCCATAAACGAAAATTTACCTGCTTGGATGACGCAGCACTTATAGATCTTAGTGAACCGGTTGTCAGCAATCGCTCAGTTACCTTTTACATGCGTTCTGTATTCTATGTAGTGCAGGGCAGGTGGCATTGGGATTTTCATGCTGACGCGGTTTTTTGCAGTGATGTGATCTTCTCACAACCTTTGGCTTTTGAAGGCCTGAAAAGCATCATCCATCCTGATGATTGCAGAAAGTTGTCAGGCTGGCTTGAAAATGCAACGGGGCCAATAGATTTCAGGGTAATCACCACATTCGGAGAGGTAAAAAAAATTTCCGGAAATCACCTGGCCATTACACCTCTTCAGCCAGATGGGGATCCTGGCAAATTCTTATTGGACCAGGCAGCGCCGGTGCAGGTTTCCAAAGCCGGTTTCCAGGAACTTCAATTAAGGCTCGAAGTATATCAGAATGCAGGAAAATTTACAAAAACAGGGATCTGGTGGTTCAATTCATTTACACAGGCAGCCTGGTATGATTCTGAAGTCTACCGCATTCATGACCTCCCGCCTTACAGCCTCAATGCCCATCCTGAAACTTTTTCAGGTTTTATAGATCCCGAAGACCGGGATATAGTTAGAGAATTTATTGCGCGATCCCTTTCCGAGCATCTCCCGCTCCATATCGAATTCAGGATCAAAACTCCACTTGCTAAAAAATGGGTAAGATATATTTCCCAATGGCATTATGATGTTGAAGGTGCTTCGGTATTAAGTGGCAGTTACCAGGATATAACTGAACAGAAAAATACCGCCCGGGTTTTCAAGGAATCGGAGAACAGGGCTGAACTCACCCGCCAGTTATTACGTTTCGGGGAATTTAAAACCAGCACTGCATACTTTACCCTGGACCTGATGAGCAGAAAGACCCTGCTTTCAGACCAGTTTTACCGCATGTGCGGTATCAGGGCCCAACAGTCAAATACTTCCCTGGATTTTCTGCTGGATTTTATTCATCCCGGCGACCGCGATTTATTCCGGGAAGCCTATCATAAAATGCTGGAAGACCAGGTGGCACCTGATCTTGAATTCCGTGTTTTGCTTTCCGATGCCCGTACCCGTTTTATTAGCCTTAAATCAAAGATGATCTACCAGGGAGAGGATCAATTGATACTCGGCACCTTCCAGGACGTTACCATGCTTCGATTCCTCGAAAAAAAGATCAGGGGGTACAAGCACAAAATATTTTTGAACAACTGGCTGCTCAGTCGTCATAACCTGGCAACAGGTTCAGCCAGCATGGTCTGGGATCTTGAAGAAAATGAATTTACATGGAGTGAGGAATGGGCTCAGCTCCTTGGGCTCAAAACAAACCGCTCTCTGGTCAGTCTTAAATGGCTGATGGATCTGATTCATCCTGATGACTATAAAAAATTTGATGCAGTACTGAAAAGTTCTGCTTCACAGAAAACCACGGGAAGTTTGCAGTTCAGGATAGCTTTTGGTGGAAAAGTATTGGTCTTGATTGCTTCATTCGATTACCTCGAACATGAAGGCACAGGGTACCTGGCGGGTGTGTTCAGGGAAATGACCATGAAACAGGAACTCCAGTCACATCTGGCTAACAAGGCCACACAACTCTCCATACTCACTGAAAATATCAGTGACCGCGTATTATTTACTGATAGAAATTTCAGGATCACTGCATGGAATACGGCATGTGAGCAATATTATCTATTGCCTGGCCCGGATGTTATTGGTAAAAACTATTTTGATGTTTTTCCTGAAAAAAGAAAAACAGAAGAAGCGGAATGGTTCCGCCGGGTTCTTGGAGGTGAGAAGATAACAATGCAGGTAGCTGATAAGGGCTTCCACCAGCTCCAGCTTGTGCCGGTATGGGATGAGGCAGGCACTGAGGTCATATCCATCCTCCAGATCATGCATGATGTAACCAGGGAACAGGAGTTAAGAAGGTCACTTAATGACAGGCTGAGTTTTATAGAAAACCTGGTGGAATCATCAGTGGACCGGATCATAGCCATGGACCGTAATCTGAATTACCTGGTATGGAATAAAAAATGTGAAGAGTTCTACGGTCTCAGTAAGGAACAGGTGATCGGCAAAAATCTATTGGAGGTTTTTCCCAATACACAAAATACACCAACATACGACCAGTTTCGCCGGGTATTGAAAGGGGAGATGATCCAGGTTCATCCTCCATCAGGCATTGAACAGGATTATTACCATGAGATTTCTCTCACACCGGTGCGTAATGAGCAGGATGAGGTGATTGCCATTTTATGGATTCTTCATGATGTAACCAGGCAGTACAAAATAGAACAAGACCTCCGGAACCTGCTTTCTTCCATCGAACTGCAGAACAGGATCTATGAGCATGCGGAGGAGATTGCCAATATGGGTACCTGGACCTGGAACCCCTCAACAGGAGAGTCGATGTATTCCGATAAAATGTTCCGGCTGTTCGGACTGGAACCCGGCGAGCTAAAACCGGGATTTGATACCATCCCCCAGTTTATTCACCCTGATGACAGGGGCCGCCTGTTGGAACGCGCGAAAGCCCTGAGGGAAGGACATGAGCCGGTGGGTACAGAGTACAGGGTGGTCAGGAAAGATGGAGTGGAGAGGATTTTTGTGAATAAGGTCAAGCTGTTTCGAAATGAATCAGGTGAGCAGATAGCTGTTGGAACAACTGAAGACATTACCGAAAAAAAGAAAAAGGAACTGGAACTGAATGAAAGCAGGGAATTGCTTCAGCAAACCACTATGGCCACCCCGGATGCCATTACGGTATATGATTTGGTGAATAAAGAACCGGTTTACCTGAACAACTGTCTTTCAGAATGGACAGGTTATACCTCGGAAGAACTGGTTGCAATGGGATATGAGGGAAGGTTGGAGATCATTTATTTCGAGGACAGGGAAAGGTTGGTCAGCTTCAATGAAAAAATGCAGGATTCAAGAGATGATGTGATCAATACCATTGAATACAGGATTGCTTCAAGAGATGGATTGATCTGGATACGGAACCGGTCAAAAGTATTCAGGAGAAATAAAGCAGGAGAAGTGACTCATATTTTGTCGGTTCTACAGGACTTTACAGAAGAGGTGATACTGCGTGAAAAACTGAGCAGGGCTATATCCTGATTTATTTGTTATTGATGCAGCCTGAACAGGTTCAATCGATTTGACAATCGATAATTTTAAAGTTTAAAAATTTTATACAATGTCTAGGAATGGCCCCATCATTATTGCCGAGGATGATCTTGATGACCAGGAAATCATGAAGGAAGTGTTTGAAAGCCTTTCCATAAAAAACCCGCTTAGATTTTTTACTGACGGGGAAGAAGTACTTGAATATCTCAAAACTACCACCGAACAGCCTTTTATCATTATTTCCGATGTGAACCTTTCACGTATGAACGGGCTTGAATTAAGAAGGCAGATCAATGCAGATGAAATGCTGAGGCGAAAAAGCATTCCTTTTGTTTTCTTAACAACCGGCGTAACCCATAACTATGTTCAGGAAGCCTATGATTTGATGGTGCAGGGGTTTTTTAAAAAAGAAAATAATTTCCGGCAAATACAAAACACCATACGGATGATTATCGAGTACTGGCTGATCTGCAGGCATCCTAATACTAAAGCAAGCTGACTTATTCACATGTGGTTTTGTGAGTTTTATTTTTATCTGAACAATTTCGCGTTGATAAATAAAAACAGGCGGCGCGAAAGCTATGACGAACTTAGACGTGATATTTACTTATGTCAAGAATCTTTACGATCAGGTTCAATTACTCGGATCAATTGTATGAAGCGCTGGTATCGTTAAAAGGCAGCGGAGAGGCTTTGTTGAAAGTCACCAGGCAGGAACTCCACATATTATTGCCACATGGCAATCTTACAGTACCACTCTCACACTTAGTAACTCAATTGGCTGCGGCAGGGAAGGAGGAGGGTCAACCGAATATCATTTATATCACCGATTCCATCAGCATACAGTTACTGTCTGCAATCAACTGAATTACCAATTATTAGCCTGTTCCTTATTCACCCTTTCCGGTTCAAGTACATCTCCCTCTTTCCACCTGCTGCTGTATGGCACAAAAAAGCTAAGCCAGAGCGAGCGGGATAAACGCATGAGGGGAGGCTGCAGCAATACCAGCAATACGGCATTGATGCCCAGCCAGAGAAACACCCTCTTATCCTGTAATGAAAACCCGATTAGCATCCACCATAATATAAAGCTCACTATGCTGAAGATCACGGCAAGTGCATAGCTGACCATATTCGTACCATAATAGAATCCGGGTTCCATGTCCAGCGGCTGGCTGCACACCGGACAGCGTTCATGCATCAGCATAAATCTTTTGAGATGATAAGGATTTCCTTCTTTATAGAGTGAGCCTCTCCGGCAGCGGGGACATTTGTTTTGAAGAACGCTTAGTACCAGGCCAGGCCTTGCATCACTGTTGGCAGCGCACATGATCTGTTTGTTTGATTAACGGCAAAGGTAAAGACTCACCGGGTCTTAGCCCTTAACACAGATCATTCCCCCATTCAAATAATTTTATTATTGGTGTTGATAAATTTTTGTTTTCGCATGTAATGCAGCAAAATCAACAAAAATGCCGGTGTGCATAACCCTCGTTTATTCACACCGGCAGAAAAACCTGCCCGATATATCTTAAAGGCTTGTTAACTTGAAGATGTAAAATTCATATCCATTATCTGAAACAACTACCAGCCACCAATTCCTGAAAACCTTAGAGCTTCTGTAAATCAGAAGCTTTTTTTATCTGTCCATGGCATAGGCATCCTTCACAGTCTCCACTGAAGCCAGGCTGATTTCGGTATGGTCCGCCCAACGATGTTCAGGTGCATTGAGTGTCATTTTCCCGTTTGCAGAGATATTTCTGAAATTCAATTCTTTTTTTTCAAGAAGCTTATTATTCACGTCAAGGTAGGAGACAGTCACAACAACTGAGGCTAAGGGCAGGTTGTTCCGGTTACGAACGGTAACCTTCATACCGCTGATGCCCATCATCCAGTTGCCTTTGTCATTGGAGCTGATGTCGATATTATTACGCACGGCTTCACCCGCGGTTACCAATTCACCAGTGTTGCCTCTTTTGCTGGCCTTTCTTCCGGTGGCAGGTAAGGGAGCTTCATCCGCAGGCACATCAGCTTTTACTCTTTCTTTCGGGCTGAAAATATTCCGCACAACTTCCCTGAGTTTCTTTTTTTCTTTTTTTGGTGTTGGTTGTTCCTCCAAAGAAATATCTGCTTCATCAACCGGGGCCGCTTCTTTCCTTTCATTTATCACGGGTGGTGGATTGGTGATTATAGCCAGGTTATTACCGGGAAGTTGTTCAGGTTTAGCCGGCTGATCTACCCTGGTTTTTTTGGAAGGTCTTGTATCCTTCTGTACTAACAATTTCGGTTTTGATTCTTCTGGTAAAGAGGGTACGGGTAGGTTAGCTTCATTTTCAACAGGTGCCGCCGATGGAATGGAAGAAAGAATGGTGGCTGGTGGTTTTACATCAGGCAGGGGTACGTCTTCATTTGAAATGAAATACCAGGAAAGTGCCGCGGCAAGGCAAACTGCTGAAAGGAACATAATCTGTCTTGCAGAGATCTTGTTTTTTCGTGTACTCTTCTGAAAATAAGAATAGGCCGGTTCGGATTTTTCTTTATATGGATGGGAAAAGGGCAGGGGTTCGATCTTGCCTGTAATAGTACCTGCATCGGGTTCTTCAATATTCACTGGCACGGCAGGCGCGGGTTTTTTACCGGGCATGCTTACAAATACTTTTTTTGGAGTGCCTGGAGAATCAGCCGGCGAAACGGGTTGATTCCTCACCGGGGATTGTGCATTAAGACCAGGCAGCTCCATGAATGCCTGTAGTGAATCAATCTCACCGGGATACCTCCATGCCGCGCTGCGGCCTTCTTCCCAAACGAGATCAAAAGGTTTCAGCTCAAGCTGAAGTAGTTGTTCAAGGGAGTACGGACCTGATTGCTCATTGTTGCGGAGCAGCAGATAAGACTGGTACATAAAAAATTTTTTACAGAACAACAATCCTTTGCAGAGGTCCTTGTATGTTCCTAACGGTGGAAGACTTCGAAAATTGTAGCTGGATTCTTAAAGCATTATTAAATCGGGATCAGGCTACCTGCCTTTTTTCAGTTCTCCGGCTCCTGATATACTCATCAAAAGCCGATTCAAACGAAGGAAGATGATATCCTTTTTCACTTCCCAAAACCGAATTGAATGGCCTTTTAGCTGCATATTTCATTGAAGAAGCATTGACCTTGCGGATCAGTCCTTTATTGAGGTGCAAGCTGTCTGCGATCATTTCTGCGAAAGCTGCCCAGGTAACAGATCCCTTGTTGGCAAGGTGCCAGATGCCGGATTCCTGGTCAATCAGTATATCGAGGGTAGCGTGTACCAGGTGTGGTACGTAGGTAGGAGAGATAAAAATATCACGCACAACCGGTATGGATTCGTACTGGCTGAGTGCCTTTTCCACGTAGTGAGCGAAATTATAACTGTCCCAGGGTCCGAAGAAAGCACTGGTTCGTATGATCAGGGCTGATGGACATTCTTTCTGAAGATTGATCTCCGATTGAGCCTTGCTTCTTCCATATATGTTGAGGGGATTAGGAAGATCGCTTTCAACATAGGGTGTGGGTTTTTTACCGTCAAAAACAAGGTCGCTCGAAAAACTTACCAGTTGAATGCCAAGTTGACTGCAAATTTTTGCGAGGTTAAGTGGTCCGGATGTATTGGCCTTCATGCAGTCATCCATTGCCTGCTCAGCCTCATCAACTTTTACAAAGCCGGCCGCGTTGATGATGGCCCATGGTTTATGCATTGAAACCATGTTTTCAATTGCCGAAGGATTGCTGATGTCACATTCCTCCCTGCCCGCTAAATAATAAGGGATGCATCTTTCCCTGCATACGCGGGCGAATGCTCTTCCGAGAGTTCCGTTTTTACCAATGATCAGCAATGGCGCTGCAGACTGGTTGAGTTGTTTGGTCAGGCCTGGATTGGAATAGATCAACCTGGATTCCCTTTGCCACCAGCCTTTCTCTTCTGTCAGAAAATGGTGATCATTTTGTTTGCTGATCAGTTTTTTAATATAACCTGCCAGCGCTGTTGGCCTGGGCCTTGCTTCTCTTAGGTCAAATGCGCCCGGTTCATAATCACCTCCCGGTTCGGTAAGCAGTTTATTCCAGCCAAATGATCCCAGCAGGGCCCAGCTTGTGACAGCCCTGATAGTGATTCCCTCCTGTATCAACCGGGTACAGCTTTCATAAACATATTTGAACCAGCGTAATTGTTCTTCGCGGTGGCAATGAATATGCACTTCTGTAATGGCCATCGGGGTTTGAAAGCGGTTCCATGCTTCTTTCAGTAAAACTTCCAGGCCTGTTTCCTGGTCCACCTGTACTCTCACAGCTTCCACATCAGCATAGCGGTGCCGGCCATTACTGCCATGGGTATGCGAAGGATAGAGGGAGAGGTTTTCATCCAGGTATCTTTCAGATGTGGGGTAATGATTGAAACCAAAAATGTCAGGAGGGCAGGGGTTCTCCAAAAAGAAAACCAGTTCTGATTCTTTAATGCCGGTATCAATGAAATAGTTCCAGAGTGCATGTTCCCGGTTCATCCTGCCGCTAAGTATGTCGAAGGTGAGCCACCTTCTTTCATTTTCAAATCTTGCCTGGTAGTCCAGCGCAGGAGTGCTGTAGGTTTTGCCCAGGTCTTCGGTTTGCACCAGTTTCGCGGATGGATTGATCAATCGGATAGCCTGCATGGCCAGTACCGTTCCTTTCAGTTCATGAATCAGCATCCTTGCAAATGCCAGGTCATCTTTGCTGTGAGGGTACCAGAGTCCATAGAGGCCGCTGAACCTTGCCGTGGTAAGTGGCTCGTTTACGGGAGTGTAGTATTCAATCCAGGGAAACTGTTTTGCCACCTTTTTTGCATAGCGCGCCAGTTTGTAAGGGAACTGTTCATCCAGCAGATCTGTAAAGGCTGGCCCGCTTCCATGATGAACCAGTCCTGCAATCACATCTGTATTGTTATTCTTTAAAGTATCCAGTTGTTTTTCCGTCCACGACCAGTCAATATCCACATTCTCTTCCGGCTCATGCTTTTCCCATAAAATGGGATAGCGCATTTTTTTGAACCCGGGCTCCAGCATCCGCTCAAGATCTCCCTCCCGGTAATAATGCCCGGAAAATTCCAGTTGGTCGTAATAGTCATCACCAACCCTGTTGATGGTACATTCAATGCCGCCCCAGATCTCAGGATTGCAATATGCTGTTGGTTTGTCCATTAACTGTTTTTCCATTCACAAAACTTTCTTTTCTTTCTTCCTGCATCAGTTTTTTGAACAGGGTAAGGGACTGCGCTACCACCTGGTCCATGTTATAATATTTGTAGGTAGCAAGCCGCCCGGCGAAATAAGTATTGGTCATGGTTGCCGCCAGTTGCTGGTATTTTTTGTAGAGTTCAGCATTCTCAGGGCGGGGTACAGGGTAATAAGGATCCCCTTCTGCCTTGGGAAATTCATATACAATGGCAGTTTTGGGATGAACCTGCCCTGTGAGGTATTTGAAATCCGTGATCCTGGTGTAGAGTTGCCCGTTGGGATAATTTACTGTGCCGGTAGGCTGGAATACTTCCCTGTCAACCGTTTCAAATTTGAATTCCAGTGAGCGGTAAGGGAGCTTGCCATAACAATAGTCAAAGTACTCGTCTACCGGCCCGGTAAAGATCAGGTTCTTGAAAGGAATGATGTCAATGATATCCTTATAATCCGTGTTCAGCATGATCTTGATATTCTCATGCGAAAGCATGTTGCTGAACATATGGGTATACCCATGCAGCGGCATGGCCTGGTAAGTGTCGGTGAAATAGCGGTCATCGCGGTTGGTTCTTGTAGGCACCCTTGCCGTTACGCTTGCATCGAGTTCAGAAGGATCGAGGTCCCACATTTTCCTGGTATAGCCACGGAAAAATTTTTCATACAGTTCACGGCCTACGGTGCTCACCACCACATCTTCTGAGGTTTTAACCCTGGGTACTTTTTCTGCACGCTCAGCAAAAAAACCTTCCACTTCAGAACTGTTCAGGTTCAATCCATAGAGCTGGTTGATAGTATTGAGATTAATTGGAATGGGAACGAGCTGCCCATCCACGCTGCCCAGCACTTTGTGTTCGTACGGCCTCCATGGAGTGAATTGGCCCAGGTATTCAAAAACTTCTTTTGAATTGGTATGGAAGATATGAGGACCGTATTTATGTATCAGGATGCCTTCGTTATTATAATAGTCATAGGCATTTCCGCCAATGTGATTCCTTTTGTCAATGATCAGAACTTTTTTGTTGGCCTGTGTGGCCAGTCTTTCAGCCATTACGCTGCCTGCGAAACCGGCACCTACTATGAGATAATCAAACATATGCTTTCTCCTCAAGATTTGTTTTTAGTGTTGAGTTGTTCAAAGTGCTTTCCATGAGCCTTACCATTTGTCCCCAGGTACGGTCCCATGAATTGAATGCAAGGAAATCTTCTACCTTGTTCAGCCATGCTGATTTTCTTTTTTTGCCCAACTCTGTTTCCGCAGCTTTTATGAACTCCGTAGCATTACGGGCGATATGCACCAGTTTATTTTCACCATACGGATGAACCACATCAGTGATGGGAGTGGAGATCACCGGTTTGCCTGAAGCCAGGTATTCGGGCGTCTTGGTGGGACTGATAAACCTGGTGGATTCATTCATGGCAAATGGAACCAGGGCTACATCCCATCCTGCGAGATAAGAAGGTAATTCTTCATATTTTTTTCCACCGAGGTAATGGACATTCTCATAATTGGGTAGGGTGGCGGGATCAATTTTCACTACAGGGCCGAGTACTACAAAATGCCATTCAGGTCTTGCCTTTGCTACCGCGTCTATCATTTCAATATCAAACCTTTCATCTACCACACCAAAAAATCCGAAACGCGGATGGGGTATATGTGCCTGGTCGGCCGGATCAGCAGTAAATGTTCTTGCTTTCCCAAAATGATTTTTATCGATGCTGCTCGGGAAAGGATGAATGTTATGATGCTGGTGTTTTTTGAATTCGTAAATACTGTTTCCCCCGGTAAACACCAGGTCAGTTTTTTTGAAAAGATCTTTTTCAAGTAAGGTTAATTGAGGAGGAGCGAATTTAAATGCAGACAACTCATCCATACAATCATAAACAACCATCTCAGGCGCCAGGTGATCGGTGAAAGGCAAGGCCATAGGTGTATAGTACCAGGAAATGAACCTGCTGATATTCTTCTCGCTGAATAATTGCGCGATCAAATTACGCAGGCCATGGTGTATCTCTTCTTCTGACAGCCCATGCTTCAGGTGTGGAGTAACCACAAAAAGATTCTCATTGTAATTTTCAATTTTCAATTCGTGATTGAAATCATGGAAGATTGGCTCTTCAATAAAAAAAACACGCTGGTGTCTGGAGAACCTGCTGAGCAGGTGATTGGGTCTTTGAAATACAAATCCCCAGCGCAAATGGCTGAAGCAAACGAGGTCAATATTTTTCAGGAAGGCGCATGAGGGGTCATCAATATTTTTGATCATGCCCTATAGATGCTATTTACATGCCATCAATTTTTCCGGTGCAATCAATAAATCCCTGATTTCTATAATAATCACATGTAGAAGTTCATACTCATACATATGTTACTGCAGGGTTATGCCAGTTTTAAAATTTCTATGCAGGGCGCTGTTAATCTTTCGTAGGTGAATTTCATTACAACGTCAGTACCCTGATAATTGCTTGTAATTTTTTTTTGAAAAAAAGACCTGCAGGCAGGTCTTAATAATGTTATTCTGCTTATCAGGCAACTTTGGGATAATGATTTTTTTGTTGTGCTATAAATGAGCGCAGGAATTCAGCTTCTTCTTTTTTATAAACCTCGCCGTTCTCCCTGAAGATATCATGAAACCAAAGTTCCGGTTCGTTAATGTATTCTTTCGACCAACTGTCCCAGGGACAATGAGTCTGCGATTTACCTGCTACCAGTCCCCAGTTATAGGCGCCGATATTATGCTCCCTGAATAGCGGTAAGATCTCCTGGAAAGTACTTCCGAATGGCCTGGCCATATACTCGGTGCAGAGCATGGGCCGGTTGTATCGTTGTTTGATGGACAGGATGCGCTGCTCCAGGTTCTTTTTGTCTTCGTAGTTATGGAAGGAAATGATATCGGAATGGCTGAACATGTATTCATCGAGTGCGGACACCCTGTGGCTTTCATGCCAGTTCTCCTGCCAGGGTGCCATGGTAATGGGCTGGTCAGGATTGATCACACGAACCCAGTTGATGGTTTTTTTCAGGAGCGCCATGGACAGCTCAGCCTTATGGGCGATGTAATCATCATCCTTATAGCTGGTGAGATTCATATTGTCTGGTTCATTGAAAAGATCCCAGATCAATATACGCTCATCATTCTTAAAAAATGATACGATACCGTTTACATAACTGTGCAGTTCATCGTACTTGGAAGGATCATTCAAAACATCATAGCCCGGGCATTGCACCCATCCTGAATTATGAACATGGTGGCGGGGAGCTGGCTGTTTTCCAAGTTTGGGAAAAGGATCCCAAACTGCATCAAATAAAACGAACATGGTTTTGATGCCATGTTTATGGGCTATGGAAAGATATTGTTCGATGCGTTGCAGGTATCCGTCCGGATCATCCTCCCAAACCAGTTGATGCAGGAAAACCCGCATGGTGTTGAAACCAAGTCCGGCTGCCCAGCCCAATTCCCTCTCAATGATTTCAGGTGAAAAACTATCGCCCTGCCACATTTCGATCTGGTTGATGGCATTGCTTGGAACGAAATTGCATCCCACGACCCATCCATTTTTATCATACCATTCCCGGGCTCTTTCTTCAGACCATCGGTTGGCTAACTCAGGATCGTGTTCTTTGAATGGTACGGTAGTTCGGTGGTTTAACATACAAAAGGTATTAGATTATAAGGGATCAAAGCGTACAGTAATAATAAACCAAAATAACAGGAATAAAATTGTGCAGGCGGAGGCATTTCGCTTAAAATTCTATTAATTCGGTGAATCAAGTTTTATGAGGGATGAAGAAGGGTTAGGGAAAGGAGTAAACTGTTTTTGATTGAAATAAAGAACCCGGGTCCAGCCTGGTGGAAGGGAAATCTGGTTGATTGGGGGCGTCCGGGTAATGCTGGGTTTCGAGGCAGAAAGCTTCACGGAACCTGTCCATCTCCCCATTGCCGATCCGGTTCTCACCTTTCATATAATTGCCGCTGTACAATTGCATGCCCGGCTGGTCGGTATGCACTTCCATGGTGATGCCCGAAATATCGCCTTTTACTTCGGCCACTTTCCTGAACCCTGTGCCGTCCAAAAGCAGGTTGTGGTCATAACCATTCCCGAAACTAAGCTGCTCTTCATCCAGGTTAATCCGCTCTCCAATGGTCGCGGGTAACATAAAATCAAACGGGGTTCCTGCTACCGGTGATATACCGGCCGGGATAAGGTTTGCGTCAACCGGGTTGTAATAGATCGCATTCACCTGGAGGGTGTGCTGTTCAATGCTGCCGCTGCCCTGTCCATTGAGGTTGAAAAAGGGATGGCTGGTGAGATTGATGATGGTGGGCTGGTCGGTTGAAGCTTCATAGTTGATCTCCAGTTCATTTTCTTCGGTCAATGTATAGGTCACTTTAACCTCCAGGTTGCCGGGATAATTTTCTTCACCATCCTTTGATAGATAGTAAAGCCTTACACTGCTTTCTGATTTTTCTTCAAAGGTCCAGACCTGGTTGTGAAACCCGTTGGGCCCTCCGTGCAGGTGGTTGGGTGCATTGTTAATTGCCAGTTGGTAATCCTTACCATCAAGGCTGAATCTTCCCTTCGCGATCCGGTTGGCATACCTCCCCACAATAGCGCTGTAATAAGTTTCAGTTGAATTGTAATAACCCTCAATACTGTCAAAGCCCACCACCACATTAACAGGCCTGCCTTCAGGATCATTAACCCAGAGTGCTACGATACGAGCTCCATAATTCGTGATGGCAGCGCTTGTGCCCCTGGCATTGCTGATGGTGTGCAGGCCGGTTTCAACCGCCCTCGATGAAGAGATGAACTTATCCGGATTCAGATTCATGGTTTATAAATACCGTTAAATTTACAGGTAACCCCGTTAATACTTGTCAACGGCCCTTCTTTTTTTGACTGTAGTACATTTGCACCTCAATTCTGAAGTTTGAAGCATCTCAAAGCACTCAATAAATATTTCTGGAAATACAAGGCAAGGCTGGCTGTAGGAATTTTTTTTATCATCCTTTCCAACTATTTCAACGTGCTGCAGCCCCAGATCATGGGTTATATCATTGACTTTGTACAAAGGAACCTGCCGGGTTATAATCCCGGAACCAGGAAGCTGCCTTCGTATGATATCGCTGTTCAAAAAATGATCAGCCTGATAGAAGGGATGAAAGTCACCAGTATCCAGGTAGTGGTGATCTGCGGTATAGTGATCCTGGTGCTTGCCCTGCTTCGTGGCTTCTTTATGTTCCTGATGCGGCAGACCATCATTGTAATGAGCCGGCATATTGAATACGATCAAAAAAACGAGGTTTTTGAACATTACCAGAAAATGGATGCAGGTTTTTATAAGGTTCAAAGTACCGGTGACCTGATGAGCCGCATGGCTGAAGATGTAAGCCGGGTCAGAATGTTTACGGGTCCGGCCATCATGTACCTTGTGAACCTGGTGACCCTGATCTCCCTCAGCGTTTTTTTTATGTATAAGAGAGAACCTGAACTAACCCTTTATGTTCTTGCCCCGCTTCCCCTTCTGGCCATCACCATTTATTATGTGAACACCATCATTCACCGCAAGAGTGAGAAATTGCAGGCAACCCTTGGTGCACTGACCACCAATGCGCAGCAGTCCTATTCCGGGATCCGTGTGATCAAATCATTTGTACAGGAGAAACCTATTTTTGATCATTTTAAAAAGAACAGTGAGGATTACAGGAGCCAGGCAGTGAGCCTTGCCCGTGTGGAGGCGCTTTATTTTCCTTCCATGACCCTGCTGATCGGTCTCAGCACCCTTTTTACCATTATGATCGGCGGCATTTATTATATCAATGGTCATCGGGATATTGGTATTGATACGATTGTTGAATTTGTGATCTATATCAACATGCTCACCTTCCCGGTAAGCGCCATCGGGTGGACTGCCAGTATGATCCAGCGGGCTTCGGCATCACAAAAAAGGCTGAACGAATTTCTTCAAACAGAACCTGCCATCAGCTCTGGTGCTGCCGCAAAACTACCTGACCTTTCGGGTGGCATCAGAATGGAGCAGGCGAATTTCACCTATGCACATACCGGCGTGCAGGCCATAAAGGATTTTAACCTGGAGATCAGGGAAGGGGAGCAGGTAGCGATTGTGGGCAGGACAGGCAGCGGAAAAACCACGCTGGCCCAGTTGCTCATGCGGATGTTTGATGTAACTGATGGATGTATCACCTACAGTGGTAATGATATCCGTAAGCTAGACCTGTTTGCATTGCGCAAACAAATCAGTTATGTACCTCAGGATGGATTCCTGTTCAGTGATACCATATCAAACAATATTGCTTTTGGTGCAGCCGCTCACGATCCCGAAAAGATCCGGGAAGCCGCAAGGCTTGCCGTTATCGATAAGGATATTGAAGGGCTTCCCAAAGGTTTCGAAACAGAGATCGGGGAAAGGGGGGTGATGCTCAGCGGTGGGCAAAAACAAAGGATATCCATTGCACGTGCGCTCATGAAAGACGCACCTTTACTGATACTTGACGACTGCCTTAGTGCCGTGGATGCCAGGACAGAAAAACAGATTATAGCCAACCTGAAAAACTACCTGGAGCACAAGACCTCCATCCTGATCACCCACCGGATATTCAGCCTGCTTAATTTTGACAAAATCATTGTACTGGAAGAAGGAAGGATTATTGAAACAGGTACGCATGACCATCTGATGAAGCTCAAAGGAGCCTATTATAAAATGTTTCTCAAACAGCAGCAGGAAGAGGATGAAAGCGGCTCCGGCGCAAATTTGGCTGTTGACAAAACATAATTATATTTGTAGACGTTCCAAACCAAAACATATTTTTAACTGTAAAAATTACAAAAGTGGCGTACGACAACAACGACAAGAAAATGGAAAGCATTTACAGCAAAAGGATCCGTGCCGGCAAACGCAGGACCTACTTTTTTGATGTAAGGGCTACCCGTGGAAATGATTACTACCTCACTATTACAGAAAGCCGCAAACGCTTTAATGATAACGGGTACGACAGGCATAAGATTTTCTTGTACAAGGAGGACTTCAATAAATTCATTAAAGCCCTTACCGAAGCGGTTGATCATGTAAAGACACAGTTAATGCCTGATTTTGATTTTGATGCTTACAACCATGAAGATTCAGAATTGGATCATGAAGGCGAAGAGATCATGTCGGCTAATGGTTCCGAAGTAGAACTCCCGGTTTCAGATCCGGAGCCCGTGGTTTCACAGGCCGCCACCCCAGGCAACTCCGAAGAAGTTGATAAATGGTAATTCAAAAAAAAATTTACTGAGAAAGCCCCTTGATGGGGCTTTTTTTATATCTTGTTTTTCTAATATTTGTAAGAAGCTGCCTTTTATACGATTTTAAGTAAATGCGGCGGGTTAAAAGCCCTAATTTCCTATTGATTTTCTAAACCCTTGCCTCCGTTTTCAGTTATGCATCACAGTGAGTTTTTCCCCTGTGGTTAATGTCATATCCTTCCAAAGACCATTCATGTTAACTGAAATAAAATGCTCAGACTGTCTTCTTTATTCCCGTCTTTAATGATAGTGGCTGTCCTGTTTTCTGCCTGTTCAGGCCCATCTTCCAACAGGGTGGTGGTTCTGCCGGTAAACCCTGTATCCCTGGAAGAATCAGAAGGACCTGCCCACAAACTTGCAGCACAAAAGGAAAGATATGAGAGGGAGGTTGAAATGACCCGCGACCCCCTCCTAGGTTATGTGCCTGTTGAAAGACTAATGCTGGCTGAACAGCGTATCAAAACCATGCAGGCAAGAATGATGGATGCCCCCGCATTCACCTGGGTGGAACGTGGACCTTCCAACATGTCGGGAAGAACACGTACACTCCTTATTGATGCTGCCGATCCCAGTGGAAATTCCGTTTATGCCGGCAGTGTGTCCGGGGGGTTATGGAAGACATCCAATTTCAAATCTTCCACCCCGGAGTGGAATCCCGTGCTGGCAGTTTCAGCTAACCTCGCCATAACAGCTCTTGCACAGCATCCCTCAAATCCATTGATCATTTATGCAGGTACCGGTGAAGGTTTTAATAATATTGACGCGGTAAGGGGGTTAGGTATTTACAAATCAATTGATGGAGGAATCACCTGGAACCTCCTGCCTGCCACTACTACCGGCGGCGCCAACCGCAACGATTTTTCATTTGTACAGGATATACTTGTTTGTCCCAATGGTGATGTGTATGCTTCGGGCATCAGTGCTTCATTTTGCAATAATGGTGGAATATTAAAATCTACCAACGGCGGTAGCAGTTGGACGCGTGTAATTGGATTATACACCGGCGGTGGCACCTGTAATAATGCTTTTGATTTCGCAGGCTATGATATCGCCCTGTCAAAAAATGGAGACCTGTACGCTACTGTGATCGATAATGGTTTTTCCTATACTGCCCCGGCAACAACCGATACCACTATCGGAAAGATCTTCCGTTCACCTGCAGGTATCAACGCTGGAAATGTCGGCAACTGGGTTGATGTAACCCCGCCTCCTCCCCAGGAACCAGGGTCGTACTGGAGAAGGATAGCCATTGCCTGTTCGCCCACCAATAATAACAGGATCTATGCTTTGCTGCAGGGTACCGGACCTGCGATCGGTGGCATAAGGGTTAGTAATGATGCCGGGGCCAGTTGGACAGCTATTGATAATTTTTCTTCCTGGTGCGACCAGGGTTCAATGTCATCTTCTGATTTTTCACGAGGACAGGCCTGGTACGACCTCTGCATCGCGGTAAAGCCTGATGACGATCAGACGGTATTTGCCGGTGGCGTAGATGTGATCAGATCTACTGATGGCGGACAAAGCTGGCAGCAGAATACGCAATGGGCCGGCGGCTGCGGTTCATTACCCGTAATCCATGCAGATATTCATAATTTTTATTTTTTTCCCAATAGCCCGGGAGAACTGATCGTGGTGAATGATGGGGGTATCTACTATTCACCTGATAACGGAACTACGTATACAGATAAGAATGCAGGGTATCAAACTATCCAGTATTATTCAGGTGCGATCCATCCAACTGCCGGTTCCGATTACCTGCTTGGCGGTTCACAGGACAATGGCACCCATAGGTTCTCCATGCCTGGTCTTGGGAATGCAGTACAGGCGCTTGGCGGTGATGGCGGGTATTGTTTTATAGACCAGGATGATCCTTCGATCCAGGTAGCCAGCTATACCAATTGTTATTTCGAGGTGTCGAGGGATGGCGGCAACCAGTTTGACCAGCATGCCTATTATGGCGGTGAAGGAAGATTCATCAATCCTGCTGCCTATGATCATATCTCCAATATCTTATTCATGGGATATACAGGAGGACATATCCTGCGAGTGAAAAACATCAATGCCGGTAGTTTGTCTGCAGAACAGTTCAATATTCCTGCAGCAGGTACCCGGCAGGTTTCAGCAATGAAAGCTGATCCCAATACGGCCAACAGGGTATGGGTCGCATTTTCGGGCGGTGTTACACCGGTGCTGGTAAGATTATCCAATACACATACAACACCCGTTGCCACTACCATCACTTTGCCTGCTGCAATCTCTGCCGGGCAATATATTTCCTCTATAGATGTGGAGCCGGGTAATGCCAATCATATCGTAATCACCGTGTCCAATTACGGCGTGGCTAGTGTTTACGAAACCCTGAACGGTGGCAGCACCTGGACCAGTCTTGATAATAATAATATCAATCTTCCTGATATGCCAGTAAGATGGGTGATGTTTGCAGGTGGTCAGATCATGCTGGCAACAGAACTTGGGGTATGGTCGGCCTCATCCACCAGTGGCCTCACTACTGTATGGACACAGGCAACGGGTATCCCCAATGTACGCGTTGACATGCTCAGTTACCGGGTTTCAGACCAGACGATATTAGCGGCTACCCATGGCCGTGGTATGTTCACTTCTGCACCTTTTGCTGCACTGCCTGTTACCCTCACCAGTTTTGAAGGAAAATTAGCTGGCAATCATATTCTCCTTGATTGGGAAACAGAAACCGAATGGAATGCCCGTGATTTTATCATTGAGAAATCACCTGATGGAAGGCTTTATCATGCTATCGGACAGTTGAACGCTGCCGGCAACACCCAGGCAAGAACCTGTTACAGTTTCAAGGATACCGAGGTATTGCCGGTGAACTATTACCGGCTCCGCATGCGTGATCTCGATGGAAAGGAGGAGCTAAGCAAGATCGTGTTGATCCGGTCTTCAGCGCAGCAGCAGCAAATCAGGGTTGTCAATAATCCATTCAGCGATTACCTCGACCTCAGGCTCACCAGGGAGGCAAGTAGGGTGAAACTGCAATTGTATAATGCGGGCGGAGCACTCGTTCATGCTGCGGAATTTTCACGCAGCCAGAACCAGCTCAGGTGGCAGTTGCCCTCAACATTGGTTAAGGGTACTTATATCCTGCAGGCATGGGCCGATGGAGAGATGTTTACCATCAGGCTGGTGAAGAATTAAGATTGCCGGTTAGGACTTCCGAGAGCCGGCTTTGCTATGGGCTGACATTTTATGTTCATCAGCCAATACAAATGCCGAATTGAATTAGTTATGATGAAATTAAGAACTATAAGCTCAGTTTATAACGCCCGGCTGATACCCAAAGCCAGATAGCGGCTTGTTGATGAATGAATTTCCATCGGCCAGACTATTGCAAAACCAATGTTTGCGGTAGTAATTTGGCAACTTTAACTCTATTCCAATTCTGTCATGTTATAAATCACCTTATTGCTGTCAATCGGCACATTACATCGTAGAAATTTTGCATTGCTGATTAGACACATGGGTCTTGTAAACTGCATTTTGTCTTCGCCTTTGATGTCTGCTTTGACATAAATAGAGTCTTTCTTTTTGAATAATGAAAAGTTGTATGAATGCTGATTATTGCTGTTGAAAATAAAGTGCCTGAACTGGAAATAATATTTGTTATCATAGGTAATTAAAAAATCATTTTCTCCATAATCAGTGTTTAGCAAGCCATTCTGCATCCCATTGTAAACTGTTCGATCACCATTATCATTTAAAAACAATTCCTGATCGTTCTTGTGATCAATACTATAAAACCCTCTTTTTATTTGAACATTCGATTTTGATAAGTCATTATCTGTTGAAACACTTATTGTACTGAGGTCGACCAATTTGAAGCTTCTATTGAAAAAGTATAACCCAATTACTCCAATTGTTACAAGAATAACTGTGGCAAGTATTAGCTTCTTTTTCATGAATGGGTTAAATCCAGAAAGTTGGACATTTTATATTACCGCTTCCGCATTTCTTTGTATGCATTGATCAGCCCATTGGTAGATACATCATGTGAACTTACGGGTTCATTATTTCCAAGTTCGGGAAGTATCCGGTTGGCAAGTTGTTTACCCAGTTCAACACCCCATTGGTCAAAACTGTAAATATTCCAGATCACGCCCTGAACAAAGATCTTATGCTCATAGAGTGCAATCAGTTCACCCAGGCTGAAAGGTGTGATCTTTTTTACCAGGATGGAATTGGTTGGCCTGTTGCCTGTAAAGATCCTGAATGGTGCGAGCCTCGCAATTTCTTCCACGCTTTTACCCTGCTTTATCAATTCATTTTCCACTTCTTCTTCATCCTTGCCATTCATTAAGGCTTCGGTTTGTGCGAAAAAATTGGAAAGAAGTTTCTGGTGATGGTCTGCAATAGGATTATGGGAAATGGCCGGTGCAATAAAATCGCAGGGGATCAGGTGCGTGCCCTGGTGGATCAACTGGTAAAAAGCATGCTGGCCATTGGTGCCGGGTTCTCCCCAGATCACCGGTCCGGTTGAATAATCAACAGCCTCCCCGTTGCGGTCCACGCTTTTACCATTGCTTTCCATATTGCCCTGCTGGAAGTAGGCGGCAAAACGGTGCAGGTACTGGTCATAAGGAAGGATGGCTTCGGTTTGCGCATCAAAGAAACTGGTGTACCAGATGCCGATCAGCGCCATGAGAACTGGAATGTTTTTATCAAATGGCGTGTTTCGAAAATGTTCATCTACATTATGTGCGCCTTTCAGCAATTCTTCAAAATTTCCATAACCAATATTCAGTGAAATGGATAGCCCGATGGCGCTCCAGAGTGAATACCTGCCGCCTACCCAGTCCCAGAATTCAAACATATTGGCTTTGTCAATGCCAAAACGGGTCACTTCTTTTTCATTGGTGGAGAGGGCAATAAAGTGAAGGGCAATGTGTTTTTCATCACCTGCTGCTTCCAAAAACCAGGATCTTGCCGTGTGGGCATTGGTCATTGTCTCCTGGGTGGTGAAGGTTTTTGAAGCAACCAGGAAAAGTGTTTCTTCCGGATCCAGTTTTTTAAGGGTCTCCGCGATATGTGTGGCATCTACATTGGAAACAAAATATGATTTTATGCCTTCAACACGGTAAGGCCTGAGCGCTTCTGTTACCATAAAAGGTCCGAGGTCACTGCCCCCGATACCAATATTGACGATATTCCTGATTTTTTTACCTGTAAATCCTTTCCATTCACCACTGTGGACCTTGTTAGTGAATATTTTCATTTGCTCAAGCACCTTTTGTACCTGCGGCATTACATCATTACCCTCCACATATACTGGCTTGCCCGGTAAATTCCGCAAAGCGGTGTGTAATACAGCACGCTGCTCGGTGGCATTGATGGGATCACCTTTAAACATGGCCTCAATGGCTTGTTTCAGTTTACATTCATCAGCCAGTGAAATAAGGTAGGAGAGTGTTTCATCATTGATAATGTTTTTTGAGAAATCAATGACAATATCATTCAGGCAGAAAGCAAGTTTTATGAAACGGTCAGGATCGCTGGCCACCAGGTCCCTGATATGAGCTTCCTGCATTTTTTCCGCATGCGCTTCCAGTTGGTTCCAGCTTTTCGTTGTTGTGGGATTGATAGTAGGGAACATGTTTAAAATTTCAGTTGTTGAATGACCTCGATGGTCCTGTCAATCATTTTAGAGGTAATGTCAAGGTGTACGACCAGCCTTACTGAATGCGGTGCTATGGCATAGGCCAGGATATCTTTTTCTTTCAAAGCAGCTACCAGTTCAGTTGATTTCAGGCGGGGGTGCAAATGAAAAATAATGATATTGGTTTCAACCGGCAGTACTTCGGAAACAAAATCTTTTTGCTCTAATGCATCCGCAAGCAAACGGGCATGCTTGTGATCTTCTTCCAGCCTTTCAATATGATGCCGGAGTGCGTAGATGCCGGCAGCCGCCAGAAATCCAGCCTGGCGCATACCACCGCCAAAAGCCTTGCGCACCCTGCGTGCTTTTTTGATGAAGCCTGAACTTCCCAGTAATAAACTTCCAACAGGGGCACCCAGGCTTTTACTCAAACAAATGGATATGGAATGAAACAGTTGCCCATAGTCTGTGGCTTTTTGATTTTTAGCCACCAGGGCATTGAACAGGCGTGCACCGTCAAGATGAAGCGGCAATTGATGATCATCGCAAACCTTCCTGATGCCGGCGATGCTTTCCATTTCATAACAACTGCCCCCGCCACGGTTGGAAGTATTCTCCAGGCAAACCAGGCTGGTACGAGCCTTATGCACATCATCGGGGTTAATGGATTCCAAAACCTGGCTGGCATTAATCCTTCCGCGGTCTCCATTCAGGAGTTTGACCGAAGCTCCTGAATTAAAAGCGATGCCTCCGCCTTCATATTGATAGATATGTGCTGTTTGATCACAGATCACTTCATCTCCCGGCACAGTATGGCATTTGATGGCGACCTGGTTGGTCATCGTGCCGGATGGGCAGTACAAAGCCGCTTCCATTCCAAACATTTCCGCCGAAACCCGCTCCAGTTCATTGATGGAAGGATCCTCGCCGAAAACATCATCACCCACCCGGGCCTGCATCATTGCCTCCAGCATTGGAGGTGTTGGCCTCGTGACCGTATCTGATCTGAAATCGATGCGCATTTTTTGCTTGCAAGTTAAGGGCCATTGGCCAATAGCTATTGGCTAGTGGCCATCTATCGTCAGGTTTTTCCTTCCATCATTAACCTGGTTGATTTTGTAACCTGTTTTTGCTGCCAACGTCATATTTCTGTCAACGATCTACCGGCCATCAGGTTTTAAGGCCGTTTATTTTAAAACAATGTACTTGATATTGCATAGTACCTAGTTTTGGATCGTAATATAAATAACCAAGTATTTTAAATAAACCGAAATGAAACAGCTTTTCACCCTCATTCTTGCTTTGGTCAGCCTGGCCACCTTCTCTCAAACTACACCTTCCCGGATCAGCGGAACGGTGGTTGACGGGAGTGCCAAAACCCTGGAATCAGCTACCATAGCGCTTATTCGTGCCCAGGATTCTTCTACTGTAAAATTTGCGGTTGCCAGTAAAACCGGCCAGTTCGTATTTGACCAGGTGGCACCGGGCACTTACATGGTAATGGTTTCAGCAGTAGGTCATATTAAAGGATTTTCTGAACTGATCGAGGTAAATGGCACATCTGCTGAGATTAAGATCAAAACCATAGAATTGATACCGCAGTCAAAAACCATGGGAGAGGTGGTGATCACTTCTAAAAAACCGCTCATAGAACAAAAAATTGACCGCACCGTTGTGAACGTGGAAGCTTCCGTAACCAATGTTGGAAGTTCGGCCCTGGAAGTGCTTGAGAAATCACCCGGGATCTCGGTTGACAAAGATGGCAATATCAGTCTCAAAGGAAAGCAGGGAGTGCTGGTTTTGGTTGATGGTCGCCCTACGCAATTAGGTGGTTCAGACCTGGCCAACCTGCTGCGGAATATGAATGCCAACCAGCTCGACCAGATTGAGATCATGACCAATCCACCTGCAAAATTTGACGCGGCCGGAAACGCGGGTATCATCAATATCAAAACAAAAAAGACCAGGCAATATGGTTTCAACGGGTCGGTGAACGCCAACTACGGACAGGGACTTTTACCAAAACTGAATGAAGGCCTGGTGTTTAATTACCGCCAGGGTAAGTGGAACCTGTTTACCAATCTCAGTCATAGTTACCGCGAAAGAAGTAACCGCCTCGGTATCAAAAGAAATTTTCTTGATGAAAATACCAAGCAGGTGGTCACTCATTTTGACCAGGTATCCAGGATGAAAAACCAGGGCAGCTTTTTGAATGCTAAACTGGGTGCAGATTATTTCGCTGGAAAGAACACTACCATCGGTGTTGTGTTTTCCGGGTTCACCAACAGGAATGATTTCAGGAACAACAACACTACCAATATATATAACAATAGCATGGTCTTCCAGAGCCAGACCAGGGCCTTGTCGCTGCAGGAGGAAAGATGGAAGAATTTCAGCACCAACCTTAATTTCCGCCAGGTGCTTGATTCCACAGGTAAGGAACTTACTGCCGACCTGGATTTTATGACCTATAACGCAGGCAATGACCAGTCGCTTAGCAATTATTATTACGATGCGTTCGGCAGTGAATCACAGGCAGGTGATACTTTATATGGAAGACTGCCTCAGCGGATCAATATTTACAGTGGCCGCGTGGACTATACCATGCCAATGAAAAAAGGAGCAAGGTTTGAAGCCGGTTTGAAAACCAGCATAGTGAAAACAGACAACGAGGCTATTTATCATGTGATGAATAATGGTGCTATAGAGAGTGACCTGTTACGTACCAATGGATTTGATTATGAGGAGAACATCAACGCTGCCTACCTTAACCTGAGTGCGCCGTTGGGCAAAAAGCTCAGTGCTCAACTGGGCCTGAGGCTGGAGAATACTGTTTCAAAAGGTTTCTCCGATGGTTACAAACTGGAAAACAATAACATCGTTGCCACAGACACATCTTTCACCCGTAATTACACGCAGCTTTTTCCTACCGCTTTCTTCCAGTATAAGGCAAGCGATAAACACAATTTCGGTCTGAACTATGGAAGAAGGATCCGCAGGCCTAACTATGAAAGCCTGAATCCTTTTATCGAGTACCTCGATAAATACACTTACCAGCAGGGTAATCCCAATCTCAAACCACAGTTCAGCCATAATATTGAACTCTCCCATACTTATAAGGGATTCCTGACCACTACATTAAACTATACAAGAACTACCGACATCATCCAGCAGGTGCTCGACCAGATCGAAGCTTCTAAGGAAACTTTTGTTCGCCAGGACAATATCGCCAGCCAGAGGCAGTATGGCATTGCAGTGAGCGCCAACATGCCTGTAACTAAATGGTGGAGAAACAGTCTTTATGTGAATGTTTTCAATAACAGGTTTGAAGGAATCGTTGGTGTAACACCAGTGGTGATTGAAGGCACCTCACTTGTATTGAACGGATCGCAGCAGTTCCAGATCAATAAAACCCTGACAGGTGAATTGAGCGGTTGGTTCAGGACCGCAGCCATTGAAGGTGTATTCAAATCAAGCCCGATGGGTGGAATGAACATCGGGTTCAGCCAGCAGGTGATCAAGGGAAAAGGTACCATCCGTTTAACGGTGAGGGATGTTTTATGGTCACAGCGTTTCAGGGGCAGTTCAAAATACGGAACTGTTGACGCGGCCATCAGCGAACGCAATGACTCCAGGGTTGTAAACATCGGTTTCAGTTTTCGTTTTGCCAAAGGAAAAATGAATGGTGGTCCAAAGAAAAGGAATAACAGCAGCGAGGAAATGAACCGTGTTGGTGTAGGTAATTGATATCTTATTAAAGTGGCCTGTTTTTGACAGGCCGCTTTAACAGTTTTTCACAAATGAGTTGCTGGTAAGCTGATTCTACCGCTGGTGTATTGGCATGAACTAATACCCCTTTACAACAGTTTATTCAGTGTTTGTCACAATTCAGTCAGTGAAGCCTTGCGGTGTTTTGATATTTGATAGAGTTTCGAAAACCAAAATCAAAAACTAATGAGAAAGCTATTCATCCTCGGTTGCTTCATGGTCCTTAGCCTGGCCATGATGGCACAGGCCACACCCGGCATATCGGGATCAGTAAAGGATGATGCTGGAAAAGCACTGCCAGGGGCCACCATTTCCCTGTTGCGCTCCACCGATTCTGCTCTTGTAAAAATTGCCGTTTCAGATCAGTCAGGCCAATACCTTTTCACAGGTATCAAAACAGGAAAATATCTTTTGTCGGTTACCTCTGTGGGCTTCACCAAAAAATTTTCAGCTCCTTTTGATTACTCAGATGCTGATGTGAAGATCCCTGACCTGGCAATTAGCCCTGCTCCGCGGAATATGAATAATATTACCATTACCGCTGTGAAACCTTTCATTGAAACCAAGCTTGATAAAACCGTGGTGAATGTAGATGCTTCTCCCACAAGTGCAGGTTCCACTGCTCTTGAGATTCTTGAAAAATCACCTGGTGTAATGGTCAATAATGATGGAGTGATCAGTCTTCGTGGCAAGCAGGGAGTGATCGTGATGATGGATGGCAAACCAACCTTTCTTTCGGCTGCCGATCTTGCCACCCTGCTGAGAAATATGCCGGCTTCAGCGCTGGAGACTATTGAAATCATGACCAATCCTTCTTCCAAATACGACGCTTCCGGGAATTCCGGCATCATTGACATCCGTACCAAAAAAGGGAAGAATAATGGTTTCAATGGCAATATCATGCTGGGGGCAACTACCAGTATTTACAATCTTGATGGAACACTGTATATGATGCCCAAATCGCAGAACAGCGTCAACTTCAATTACAGGAAAAACAGCATTAACATTTTTGGAAATTATAATCCTAATTTTTTCTGTGGCCGGAATACCATGGATATGGAAAGCAAACAGATTGACGCTGCAGACGGACAGGTGAAGGGTTATACCGACCAGCAGACCCGTTTCAAATTTGCCAATTTCAATCATACCCTCAAGCTGGGCATGGACTGGTATGCCAATAAGAAGAATGTATTTGGTATCGTGGCGAGCGGGCTTTCCGTAAATGGCCATCCCACACCGGTTACAGTTGCCAATATGCGTGATCTCAATAACAACCTGCGCAGGCGCCTCATCACCGAAACGGATAATGATATCAAATTCAAAAATTTCACAGGGAACATTAACTGGAAACACAGTTTTGATTCAGCCGGCAGGGAGCTCACAGCCGATTTTGATTATGTTACTTACAGCAATGTATCAGACATGTTCCTTTTCACCGATATTTATGATGCATCTCTTAATAAGATCGGCCATACTGAACTGCGCGGCCATATCCCAGCCAAAATCAACATCTATTCTTTCAGAACTGATTATGTAAGACCATTCAGGAATGGCAAGATTGAAATGGGTTTAAAGGCGAGCTGGGTCCGCAATGATAATATGGTGGATTATGAAAACAATAATGGCGGCGGATGGGTTAAGGACCAGATCCGTTCCAACCATTTCATTTATGAGGAAAATATCAATGCTGCGTATATCAATGTAAACAGGCAGGTGAACAAATGGACTTTCC
>CAYWSQ010000013.1:0-32320 GCA_964460925.1 uncultured Flavisolibacter sp.
CAAGTGGTCGACAGTATGGGTAATGACTATAAAGTGAAACTTTCACGTGCGCATTTCGCCTTCATTCCCAAAAACCAGTTTGCGCCTGATACAGCTACCACCATTCAGCCGTTTTATCTTACTTCGAGCTGGAGGGTCTGGGGTGATTCGAAATATGATTACCTGTCGGTTGCACTTCCTGAACGACTGCCTTACCGTTCCATTCAGCAGGTAAACCCATCCCGGATCGTGATTGATATATTCGGTGCTACCAGCAATACCAACTGGATCACACAACTGAAAACAGCAAGAGAGATCAAAAATGTTTGGTATGAACAGGTGGAAGATGATGTGTTCAGGGTCACCATTGAATTGAAACACCGGCAGCATTGGGGTTATTCCATCGTGTACAATAAAAATAGTTTGCAGGTGCGTATCAAAAGGCAGCCCCGTTCTCTCAAACCCAAACATCTTACTGTAGCAATAGATGCGGGCCACGGCGGAAGCAATACCGGTGCAAAAGGTTTGAACTCTGGCATCCTGGAAAAAGATTATACACTGCTCATGGCAAAAAAGCTGCAGCGTTACCTGCGCAGGAAAGGGTTCAGTGTTTATATGACGCGGGAAGAAGATGTGGACCTGGGTATGATAGAGCGTACACAACTGCTTAGGGAAAAAGATCCCGATGTGCTGCTCAGCATCCACCTTAATTCTTCCGGTAACATTAATGCGAGTGGTGTGAGTACTTATTACCGTTATCCAGGCTTTCGCGAGCTTACCGTACACATACTCGACAGGATGCTGGAACTTGGGTTGAATAATTTCGGCAACATCGGCGCCTTTAATTTTTCCCTGAGCGGACCTACTGAATATCCCAACTGTCTTGTTGAAGTAGCTTTTCTCAGCAATGCAGAAGACGAAAAAAAGATCCTGGATTCAGAATTCCACTATGATGTGGCAAAGAAGATTTATAAAGGGCTGCGTGACTGGCTGAGGACTGCGAAAAAAGATTAACCAAAACGGAACATGGCATAGAGCCAAACCACAACAGCGGCAAACAGTATGGAATCAAAACGGTCAAGGAAACCTCCATGCCCGGGCATGATGTTGCCTGAGTCCTTCACCCCTGCCATCCTTTTCAATTTGCTTTCAAACAAGTCGCCCAGTGTGCCGCTAATGGCGGCAAGTGCTGACATCACAGCGGCATCTGCAACTGATAACCTGTCAGTAGTAGATGCTATAAAGCTGATGGTGATCACGGTAAGCAACACACCTCCAACAGTGCCTTCCCATGTTTTTTTAGGGGAGATCTTTGAGAGAGGGGTTTTACCCACAGCAGATCCAACCAGGTAGGCCATGGTATCATTGATCCAAAGCGAAAAAATGATCAGCAGGGGAATGGTCATTGACAACCTGTAATCTTCTTCATTCCAGTGAGTGCGCAGGTCAACCAGCAGGGCCAGTGGTAAAGAAATGTAAAGCAATCCTACAAGCGAGTAGCCGATATTATTCAGGAATAATAATTTGGAATCGAGGAACATGATCGCCGGCAAAAGGATGGCCATCAGGAGCCCGGCCCAGAATCCAATATCCGTTAAGGCAAGCGAGCCGATAGCCAGTTCGTAATTGGTAAGAAAAAGCATGATGCACCAGCCACCGATCATCACACCATACCGGTGCATCCAGCTTGTTTTGGAATAGCCTGTGTTGAATTTGGCCACAAGCTTCTGGTATTCGGTCCAGGCACCAAAATGTACCAATGTGAACAGCAGGAAATAGGACCATTCATTCCACAAAAGGCCGGTGAGCATCACCACAACAAAAACTGCCGCGGAGAGGGATCTTGTTTTGAGTGTTTGCCAGTTAAATGCCATCATATTTGGTTTCCTGGTTGACTGCCGCCGGCGCCTCATCAACAGGTGAATTCTTACGCAGGCTTTTGAATAAAATAAAGATCAGTGGTAATGCCAGGAATCCCCAATAGGCAGCAGAGATCTCCTTACTCATGGCTTCTTCCATTCCCTTTCCCTGCTGCATCATAAAATACACACTGCTAACCGCAAGTGCATTATTGAAAAAATGCGCCAGGATGCACAACCAGATGTTTTGCGTGTAATGATAGATCAGTCCCAGCATGAGTCCAAGAAAAATCCTTACGAGGAAGGCATAGGCTGAAAAATGCACGAGGCTGAAGATGATACTGACAATGATCACGGAGGCCCAGGGATTTTTGGTAGCCCTGGTTAAAAAATTCTGCAGGCCACCACGAAACAGCATTTCCTCGCATACCGCGGGGACAAATGCCATTACAAAAAGACTGGTGAAATAGCCCCCGATGCTTTTCATGTCCAGCATGATGGCTACCTGTTCATTATAGGTCTTCTCCAGTTTTTCAGACCAGCCTTTCAGTCCGAATGCATCGGCGATCTCCTTGTTCACCACACCAAAGGCACCGGCAACAAAAAGTGCCAGGAACATCAGTGCCATAACTATCACCACCTGGCTGATGTTCACATTGGCACGGAATCCCAGCAGTCTGAAGGGTTTACGGTTGAGTAAATAAGCCACGGCCAGGGCAGGGATGAACATGCTGATCACCATGCTGGAAACCTGCATGATCCGGATCAGGTCTGCATTTGCGGGATCCTTCATGGCCTCCTGGATCTTTCCCCCGGCAACAGCGGTCACCAGCCCTATGGAAATGAAAGAGGCAACTACAAGTCCCAGCAAAGCAAAACCCAGCAGCATAAAGAAACCGGAGGTGTACGAAACTCCTTTGGAATTGTTATTGTTGCTATCCTGCAGTGATAAGTTCATAATTTGCGGCCCTGATTTACGGGTCCTGCAAGATAAGACCTGTTGATGCAATGATGGTAAAAATCGGCAACATAGAACTTCCTGGTTTCCCTCTTTTACTTGCACCCATGGAAGATGTGAGTGATCCGCCTTTCCGCGCCGTATGCAAGCTGAATGGAGCTGACCTGATGTACACGGAATTCATCAGCAGTGAAGGCCTGATCCGTGATGCCATCAAAAGCCGGCAGAAGCTCGACATATTCGAAGAAGAAAGACCTGTGGGCATCCAGATCTTTGGCGGTGATGAAGAAGCAATGGCGCTGAGCGCGAAGATTGTTGATACGGTTAATCCCAACCTGCTTGATATCAATTTTGGCTGCCCGGTAAAAAAAGTTGTTACAAAAGGTGCAGGTGCGGCCGTACTTAAAGATGTTGATTTGATGGTGCGTCTTACCAAAGCTGTTGTTAGGTCAACCACACTTCCGGTAACAGTCAAAACAAGACTGGGCTGGGATGATTCCAGTATCAATATCGAAGAAGTGGCGATGCGGCTGCAGGATACAGGTATCAAGGCTCTTGCGATCCATGGCCGTACAAGAGCCCAATTATATAAAGGATCCGCCGACTGGGCACCGATCGCAAGGGTAAAGAACAACCCGCGTATTCATATTCCCATATTTGGTAACGGCGATATTGATTCACCTGAAAAAGCGCTGGAGTATAAAAACCGTTATGGTGTGGATGGCATCATGATTGGTCGTGCTGCCATTGGATATCCCTGGATCTTTAACGAGATCAAACATTTTTTCAGCACAGGTACCCACCTCGCTCCACCATCCATTGAGCAGAGAGTGGAAGTGATCCGCCAGCACCTGCATAAATCAGTCGCCTGGAAAGGGCTCAAGCCCGGCATTAATGAAATGCGCCGCCATTATACCAACTATCTCAAAGGGCTGCCGAATATTAAAGAGTACAGGCTGCAACTGGTAACAGTTTCTGAAGTGGATGAAGTGGAAGGCATCCTTGGAAAAATTATCATGCAGTACAGCGGTTATGAATTCGCTCCCAGGAAGATCGACATGGACGCCATGGCGCATAGCTGTGGTTAGGAGGAGGCAACGAATTTTAATCCCGCAATTGATGCAATAAGAGTCGTGATGAAAAACAATCTCCAGAAATCAGCAGGCTCTTTAAAAAATATGATCCCGATGATTACCGTTCCCACCGCGCCAATGCCGGTCCATACCGCGTAGGCAGTTCCAAGTGGTAGCGTAAGACTTGCCTTGTACAGCAACAGCATACTCATTCCCAAACTAATAAAGAACCCGGTGATCCATAAGGCAAATTCATTCCCTGAAGATTCTTTTGCCTTGGCCAGGCAGGTAGTGAAGCCCACTTCAAATAAACCCGCTATAATGAGTATGATCCAGTTCATGCGGTAAAGCTAGCTAATTGAAGAAGACGTATGAAAGTCAAAATTCAAAAGTAAAAAGTCAAAAGAAGTTTCACGCAAAGACACTATGAACGCAAAGGCTCAATCCTGATAATCCTATGATCTTTGAATCCAGTCACCTCGGCGCAATCTCTTTTTCTTTTGACATCCGTACGCATGCGCTGAAGCTATAGGGAGGCGCAAGCTTCAGCGAAGGCTGGTCTCTGCGGTATAAAAATGTTATTCAAAAATCATGAGCCAGTCAGCCAAAGGCTAAAGGCCAATAGCCAATGGCTTCAATGATGCACCGCCTTTCTCACTTCATCGCTCAAGGGAGAAACCGCAGGATCAAAATAATGTGTGAGGTGGCCTTCTTCATTCACCAGGTATTTCGAAAAATTCCAGGAAGGTTCCTGGTCATTCCAGCCATTTTTTCTTTTTTCCGAGAGCCATTGAAAAACAGGATGCTGGTCCTTTGATTTTTTTACCACTGTTTTCCGGGCAAGTGGAAAACGTATGCTGAAGCTGGTAATACAGAAATCTGCGATCTCCTGGTCGGAACCTTTTTCCTGTTCCCCGAAATCATTGGAAGGAAAAGCAATGATCTCCAGGTCTTCTTTCGAATGCTGGTAGAGCTTTTGTAATTCCTCATATTGTGCCGTGTAACCGCAAAGGCTGGCGGTATTCACGATCAGGATCTTCTTACCCTTCAATCCGGCCAGATCAAGCTTTTTCCCATTGATGAGCTCTACATCAAGATCGTAGAGACTTTCATTTGGTTCAGCCATTCTCCTATTTTCTATGATGTTTCCCTTACCCATCCGCCTGTTTAAAGCAGTAAAAACCGGGTAGATATATTTCAGCACGCGCTGCTTCAGGTTCATCTTTGCCATATCCTTTATATTCCAAATATATGCCAGTGAAAATTGCCTAATGTTTTATACTTACCAGACAGTCAAAAATTTACGTGATTTTATAAGGTATTAATACTATTGTTTTCCCCTGCTTTTCTTTATTCCTTTGTATGTGCTGTAATCTGTGGTTGAATTTCAGTGTGATACAGTTTCAGCCTATCCAAATCCAAGCCTATGAAAGTAAAATTCTACCTTTTACCTATCATACTTTTTCTTAATTTTTCCCTGGCTGCGCAAAACTGCGCTTCTATCAATATTGCATATTCCACCGCCGAGTCAAGATGTGTTGCTACAGGCTCCATCACTGTAAATGCAACAGGTGGATCGGGAAATTTTAATTACCAGGCAATTGGTCCTGTTACCACCATGGTAACCTCATCACCAGTGATTACCGGTTTGCCGGGTGGCACCTATACCATAAGAGTGATCGACGTAACCCTTAACTGTATCCGTGAAGTTCAGGATGTTGTGGTTGCAGGAACTTACAGTGATCCGCGCTTCCAGCTTTCTAAAACTGATGGCACCTGTGCAGGGAATGATGGCACTATCTCCGCCATCAACGTGCAGTTTGGAAGAGCACCATTTACCTATACCATCATCGCACCATCTCCTTCAGCGGTGGGCACCAGCAATACAACCGGGAATTTTACCGGTTTAACTCCCGGTGAATATTATGTAAGACTCCAGGATTCCTGCGGTGGTATCCAGGTAAGGGCCGTGACCATTGAAAATTATAGCTGGTGGATTGACCAGATGAGTGTAACTAGAGTAGGTTGCGACAGCGCTGATGTGAACATTGACCTGGAAGACAATAAAGGAAATACCAATGCATCCGTTATAACTTTTGGCGGTTTCAGTTATGGAATTGTTTTGACACCAGGAGACACCACCTGGTACAGCGAACACGATTTCAGGATCTATATCGGGACAAGATGGTCGGTTACAGTGGTAGTGAAAGATGGTTGCGGCGGTATCAAAACTTCCGTATGGAACCTGCCCAACAATCTGAAACCAGCACTTAATAATCCTTCTCTCACCAGCCTGGTTTGTAGTGGATTCAATGCAAGTGTAACAGGACAGAATCTTACCAGCCCGCAGTTCTGCCTGTATGATAACAATAATGTATTAATCGCGTGTAATACCACGGGCGCATTCACCAATCTTCCTTATGGCAGCTATTGCATCCGGGCCACTGATCTTTGCTATGATACAGTGATCACACGTTGCTTTTCTGCTGCACGGGCTGTGCCATCGCTGGGTGCCAATGTGAACCAGAGCAACCAGAACTGCTCCACTTTTACGGCCACAGTTACCAGTAAGAACAATCTTACCAACCCTAATTTCTGTTTATACGATAATGCCAATGTATTGATTGCATGCAATACTACCGGCGTGTTCAACAATGTGCCTTATGGCAACTATTGTATCAGGATGCAGGACGGTTGCGTGGATACAATTATTTCAAGGTGCTTTACCGGCGTGCGGCCCGTGGCCACACTTACTAATTATACCATCACAGGTTCTAATTGTGATGGATTCAACGTGAGCGTCAACGGTAATAATCTCAATAACCCGGTATATTGTCTTTTTGATAATCTCGGCAACGTAATCGCCTGTAATTCCACGGGCATCTTTACCGGGCTTGACCACGGCAACTATTGTATCAGGGCCATATCCTGCGGCGACTCCACAAACGCCCTTTGTTTTGGATCATCCATGCCGGTGCCTTCAATCGGGCCTTCCGTGCAGATCACCAACAGGAACTGTAATACTTTCAGCGCCACTGTAACAGGGCAGGTAAACCTGACCAACCCAAGTTTCTGCCTCTACGATTCAAATGATAACCTGGTTGTATGTAACTCAAACGGCATATTCGACAACCTGCCTTATGGAAGTTATTGCATCAAGATGGTGAACACCTGTTATGATACCACCATCTCAAGGTGCTTTACGCAGGCTCCGCTTGTGCCTTCGGTGAATGCTACCCTCCAGCTTTTAAGCTCTGGTTGTAATACCGTATCATTCAGGGCAACCGGTACCAATCTTAGTTCACCCACCTATAACCTGTATGATGAATCAGACGTGCTGATCGCAACCAATACTAACGGCACCTTCAATAACTATCCTTACGGTACTTATTGCGTGGAAGTGGTTGACGGCTGCTATGATACTACGATGCGTGTCTGCCGGAGATTTGATCCTGTAAGAGGTGTTTCCTTAACTACCAGCAAGTCCTGTACTATAGGTACTACCAATGTGGATGTTTTATTTGCCAATGGCAACAGTCCCTATACGGTTAACGTGTTTCACCCCGACGGATCAATGGTGCACACCAATTCAACTTCTGCCAATCCATACCGCGTGGTGCTCCCGGCTTTACCGGTGGGTACGCAGTATAAAGTGGTGGGTATAGATAACTGCGGCAACAGGGATTCTTCAACCATTACACCTGACGCCAATATTGTTACCACTTCGGTATCGGTTCGTTCAAAATGTCCGAGTGCTTCCTGGCTGAACGGGGCAGGTGACCTGCTGGCAAGCTGTACTTCTAATTACCACGCGGTAACACCGAAGATCATTAAGAAGAACAACGTCAATTTTGTCAAGAGCCATTCTTCTGTTACTGCTGGTGTGTATGCATTTGCTGACCTGGAACCTGCTACCTACATAATGGAGTACACACAAACCACTTGTAATGGCAAGCTTTATGATACCGTAACCATTCCGCCTTATGCCTATCCCAGCCAGGGACAGTCAGCCATTTACCAGTGTGATAATAACAGTTTCAGTCTCGGTGCGGATGTACAGGGTGGTGTAAGCCCCTATTCTTTCCAGATCATCGGAAGCTTGCCCTCTTCACCTGATATTACCACTGGTACCCAGGCCAGCCCTGTATTTAATATCAATACTGGTACAACCTATTCACTGGTGAGGCTGCGTACAATTGATGCCTGTGGTAATGCCACGCTTAGTGATGTGAGCGTACTGCCACTTCAAAATATTTCTATAACGGCCACGGATAGTTGTTTTTTCAGGAACATTACACTCTCCGTGGATACCATTCCAAATGCCAGGTATCTCTGGTACCGGAAAACATCGCCGACCGACAGTGTGCTGCTGGATTCCAGCATCACCTACAATATGCCTTTCTTCCTTCCTGAACAGGCGGGTGAATACATCTGTAAAATGATTGTGAATGAAGGCTGCGTAACCCGTCTGTCCTATTTCTCCCTTGATGGAGTCTGTGCCGAGGTGCTGCCTGTTTCTACCAGGCTGCAGGGCCGCAGGAATGGTACCTCCAACCAGTTGACCTGGACAAACAGGAATGAAGATGGTATTGTGAAATATGTGGTGGAAAGAAAAAGTGCAGGCGACCAGTCATTCAAAGCCATTGGCAGCGTGGAAGCGGGACATACGGATCATTATATGTTCAATGATCATTTACCTGCAGCAGGAGAGAACCAGTACAGGCTTAAAATGATACATGGCCAGGGGCGTGAATACTCCAACGTGGTTACCCTTCGTTCGGGTTCTGGCAGCGTGCATATATATCCCAATCCTGTTAACAACAGGATGCAGGTTTCCATCAGCGGGGAACAGGTAACGGATTACCAGTTACAACTGCTCAACAGTTCCGGCCAGGAAATTTTCAGCGCCAGGCTGAAGCAGGTACGCTCCACAGTTTACACTTATGAAAGAAACAAGAAAATATTACCCGGTATCTATGTGGTGAGGGTTACTGACCTGGCTACCGGTCACACCGAAATACGCAAGCTCATTATGGAATGATTTGCATGTTGGTTATAGTTCTGTCATGGCCGCTTCTTTTAAGAAGTGGCCTTTTTTTATTTGAATTCGATGGGAAGGGAAACGCTTACTGATTCCCAGGCAATCACCAGGCTGGCGCCTTTAGCAGCGGGATTAAAAACCATGCTGAAAGGTTCTACCGGCACATCCAGTTTGGTTACTGCTACATCCGTGCGCAATACATCCTTGGTAGGATCATATACAAAAGCACCCCAGGTATCCGTATCCTTATTGATGATGATGGTCCACCTGGTTTCAGATGGAATGGCATAAAGAGTATAACGGCCTTTGGCAATTTTTTTCCCGTCGATCGTTACTTCTTTGAAGAATTCAATCTCGGTGGCTTCGTTGGCACCCAGTCTCCAGATCTTGTCATAGGCGATCAGTTCGCCAAAAACTTCGCGGTCATTTCTTTGAGGCCGGCCATAGATGATGCGGGCCACGGGAGGAGTGCTTACCTTATTCTGTGTTTTGAGTATAGGATAATCGGCAGGGAAATAGGCCATATCCATTGGTGACTGGTCCAGGGCGGGCAGCTTTGGGTTATTGGCAGTAACCAGCGTGGAACTGGTTTGCGCCATAGCAAAGAAGACCATCAGGAGGAAAGAGAAGGATAGGGTCAGCCTTTTCATAATCTTATTATTAGGTTACAAAAATAAAAACCTGCCTTCAATGGGAACGCCCGCACTTATAAAACAAGTTCTGTAAACCTCTGTTTTGCAAATTGTTTAACATCCGGGAAGAATGTTTCAAAATGATTTTTGAGCGCATCATGATGTTTGATGAAAAGCTGGTAGGCGGTTTCACCATCAGAAATATAGCTAGCCCTGCGCGCCAGGCCATGAAGGCTGTTGCGGATTCCTTCTTTGAGCCGGTAGTGATATAGCCAGTTGTGCGCCTTCATATAGGTAAAGGCATGAAGAAAATTGGGAGGAAGGGAAGTGCTGTGGTTTTCCAGGTGCTGGTAGGTTGCACTGGCAAAGACCGAAAGAGAGGCCTCTGAAAAATAAAGCGGATCGTTGGCCAGGTAATAATCATAGACCACATCCAGAATAGCGCCGCTGTACAAACGGTACTGTGGGCGGAAGATTTCTTTGGCTTTCCTGGTGGAAGGATGGTCATCGGTAAAGCCATCTATCTCGCGGTGGAGGGTAATTCCCTGGTTTATATTACCACTCAGCCCTAAACGGTTCCTGCCTTTTACAAAATCAGAGATCATATTGCCCACAAGAATTTGGGGGTGATCGAATGAAAGGTAAGCGTGGGCCAGGAAATTCATCCCTGCAAAACTACAGTTCGTCCGCGTTAACAATTCTACAACCTCTGTTAAGGCGTTTAACAGAGTCACCCAATCGTCACAATTCATTTGAAACAGGGTGTAACCATTTCTACTTTTGTTACGTCACACTGATAGAAACAACAACAAATAAAAAATTATAAACCAAAATTGTTATGAAACGTTTAGTATTAACCCTGACAATTGCTTTGAGCCTGATCAGTTTCAGCTCTTTCGCAAAAGATGATGTAGTGGTAACTCCCGCTGCTCTCCAATCATTTAAAAATGCTTTTAAAACCGCAACCGAGGTAAACTGGTCGGCCGGTGACAATTTCTTCAAAGCCGATTTCTCAATGAACGGTCAGTATGTTTCTGCTTATTATAATGCAGAAGGTTTCATGATCGCTCTTACAAGGAATATCAGTTCGCTCAACCTGCCCATCACCCTGCAGGCCAGCCTGAAGAACAATTATGACCAGTACTGGATCAGCGAACTTTTTGAAGTGGCCAATGAAGAAGGTACTTCTTACTATATCACCCTGGAAAATGCAGACACCAAAATGGTTATGAAGTCCTCCTCAGGTTCTGACTGGAGCACTTATAAAAAAGTCCGTAAGTCTTAAAATTTTCGTTTTAGTGTGTGTAATCGATCCCGTTTCCTTTTGGAGGCGGGATTTTGTTTTATGAAAAAAACTGCCAATGGCCATTAGCTATCGGCATTCAAAAAATTTCCGGGATAACAATATTGCCGGTAATATCTTGCGGGTATGGATAAGTTGGAAGAGGAAAAGAAAACAATTATTGAAAACTGGACGTTTTACAGCACCAAGACCAAAAAATCCATTTGGTACATTGGTGGCATTTTCCTGGTAACCGACCTGCTGGCATTATCCAAAGCCAATGTGCTCAATGCAACCAACCTGGTATTTGTAATGATCATACCGTTATTATATGCTGGTATTGGGTTCCTTGCCAGGACCCGGCCCATGATTGCAATGATACTGGCCACCGTTTTATTTGTTTCCATACTTTCACTTTCTGTGTTTTCTTATGGAACCGGGGTTCTTCTGAATGCATTTTTCCTTAAGATCTTCATGGTCTACTTTATCGTTACAGGATTTATAGCAGCAAAAAAAGCTGAAGAAGCGCGCTTGCAAATGCGTAACCCAGGATAAAAGTGCGGGAATAAAAAAGGTCCCGCCTGGGGACCTTTTAAAAGGGGAGTTACCACCCAAGTATGTAGGCAAAAACCAGCGGAGCTACAATAGTAGCATCGCTCTCAATAATGTATTTGGGGGTGTTGACATCGAGTTTACCCCAGGTGATCTTTTCATTGGGATGGGCTCCTGAATAAGAACCGTATGATGTGGTTGAATCAGAAATCTGGCAGAAATAACTCCAGAAGGGAATCTCGTGCATTTCAAGATCCTGGTACATCATCGGCACTACGCAAATGGGGAAATCACCTGCGATGCCTCCGCCAATTTGGAAGAAGCCAATGCCTTTTCCGGCACTATTGTCTTTGTAAAAATTAGCAAGCCATACCATGTATTCAATACCACTCTTCATGGTGCTGGCCTTGATCTCTCCTTTGTATACATAAGAGGCAAAGATGTTACCCATGGTACTGTCTTCCCATCCGCCCACTACGATCGGAAGATTTTTTTCCGCGGCTGCGATCATCCAGCTATCCTTCGGATCGATCTGGTAATCTGGCTTCATCACTTCACTCAGCAAAAGCTTGTACATGTATTCGTGGGGGAAATAACGCTCACCTTTTTCATCTGCATCTTTCCAGAGTTTTTGGATATGCTTTTGTATCCTCCTGAATGCTTCTTCTTCCGGGATGCAGGTATCTGTTACACGGTTCAATCCTTTTTCCAGCAGGCTCCATTCCATTTCAGGTGTGAGGTCCCTCCAGTTAGGAATGCGCTCATAATGATCATGTGCCACCAGGTTCATGATGTCTTCTTCAAGGTTGGCGCCGGTGCAACTGATGATATGCACTTTATCTTCACGGATCATCTGCGCAAGAGATACTCCCAGTTCGGCGGTACTCATGGCACCTGCAAGCGTCACCATCATTTTACCACCTTCCAGCAAATGCTGCTCATATCCTTTAGCGGCATCTACAAGAGCAGCCGCGTTGAAATGCCTGTAATGGTGAACGATAAATTGTGATACCGGACCTTTATTCATAGCTTAATTTATTGATCGGCAAAGGTAGCGGATTTGGACCATGGACCATGGTCCATAGTCCATAGTCCATAGTCCATGGACTGACCCAGTTTACCTGTTAAAAACATTACTGTCCAGCGGAATATCCCGCTTCAGCATTTCATTCCTGTTGGCCATCTCCCAGGCTGTATAAAAAACGAAGCGGGCTCTTTTGGCAAGCAATGGGTAATTGATCTTGTCAGGAGTATCACCGGGCCTGTGGTAATCGGCATGCGTTCCGTTAAAATAAAAAATGATGGGCACGCCATGCTTGGCGAAATTATAATGATCGCTGCGATAATAGATCCTCATCGGATCTTTAGGATCATTGAATTTATAATCCAGTTCCAGCTTCGCATATTTTTTATTCACTGCTTCACTGATCGGCCTCAGGTCGGAGCTGAGTTTGTCGTCGCCCACCACGTAAACATAATTGGTGGAATCACCCTGCTTGCGGCTGGGATCCATCCGCCCGATCATGTCAATATTCAGATTGGCCGTGGTCTTGTCGAGAGGATAGACCGGGTTATTGCTGTAAAATTCAGAACCCAGCAAACCTTTTTCCTCACCGCTCACAGTCATGAATACGATGCTTCTTCTTGGTCCTTTACCTTTTGCTTTGGCTTTGGCAAAAGCTTCAGCGATCTCTATCACGCTTACTGTGCCTGAGCCATCATCATCTGCACCATAATTAATGATGCTGTCGCCACGCTTGCCGATATGATCATGATGGGCAGTAATAAAAAGGTATTCATCTTTTAAGTCAGTACCAGGAAGAATACCAACCACATTGCTGGTGGGAAGCGATACCGTGGTCTTGTTCATTTCCATCAGTACATTAACACGGTGAGCAAGTAACCCGTTGCTAAAGGTTTTTAATTCATCGTACCTGTTGCCCATCAGGGCCCTGGCCACATTTTCAGAAATGGAGAATTGCAGGGGAAGGGCCGTTCTTTGAAAATTATAAATACCCTGGCGACCTTTTCTTGATGGCGACGTGGTTTTTGGGAAACCACCTGATACAGTGAGAATTCCGGCAACACCTTTATTCAATAAAGCATTCTGTAAAGCAGTATTGCCACGCCCTTGTTGCTGGCTGCCAAGCAGGAGAACCAGTTTTCCGGCAAGATTTATATTTTTTATACTGTCAGCAGGTTGATTGCCAACAAGCACGATCTCACTCATGCGGAGTGTTGCCGCGTAACTGGCAAGAGAAACATTGAAATCTTTATCTTCTTCAAAACTTTTTCCATTGATCTCAAGCTTCGCATGGGTTAGGCTGTCCTGGTACAGGTAATAAGGCAAGTGGTAAGAGCCGTTGTTTCCGGGCAATAATCCAATGCGCCTGAATTCATTTTCAATGTAGGCGGCTGCCTTCCTTTCACCTTCCGTACCGGTTTCTCTTCCTCCCATTTCTTTGGAAGCAACGATGTAAAGATGTTTTTTAAGATCCTCGGCCGTAATGGTCTTTCCATAAGGTTCGGGATTGGATGATTTTTGGGCAAAGCCCTTGAACGTACTTAATGCAAGTACAACGATCAGGAATTTTTTCATGATTGATGGGTTCTGTATGATGATTATGTACAGGCGATTTTACCGACGCGGTTGGCATGACGCCCGCCTTCGAATTCGGTTGATAAAAATATATTCACCATTTCCTCTGCTTCCGGTGTGGAAACAAAACGTGCAGGTATGCAAATAATGTTGGCGTTATTATGCTGTCTTGCCAGCCTTGCGATATCGGTCTGCCAGCAAATCGCGGCCCTGATCCCCTGGTGTTTATTGGCGGTGATGGCTACACCATTCGCGCTTCCGCAAATGAGAATGCCTATGCCCGACTGGCCCTCTTCCACTGCACTGGCAACCGGGTGCGCAAAATCAGGATAGTCAACCGAATCCTTGCTATGGGTGCCATAATCCTTCACCTCCAGTCCTTTAGCCCTGAGCAGTTCCGCGATCACGGTTTTATATTCAAAACCCGCATGGTCCGCGCCAATAGCCACCGGTTTACTGGTATCTAATCGATTGCTCATATCTCAGTGTTTCAGCAAAAATAGCCAATAGCTACTAGCCAATGGCCATTGGCTTATTACCTTCTATAAATTCACGGCTGCTTAACTCCACTCCTTCTCCTCTTCCTTCGCCCTGTCTCTTTCCACACGGCGGGTAAGGATGATACTGATTTCGTAGAGCAGCATTAATGGAAGTGCCACAGCCATCTGGCTGATTACATCAGGACCGGGAGTGATGATGGCTGCTACCACGAAAATGATCACTACGGCATATTTACGCACCTTGCTTAAATAGGTTGCGGTAACCAGCCCGATCTTGGCAAGAAAGAAAATCACCAGGGGCATCTGGAAAGCCAGCCCGCTGCCCAGGCAGATAGGCAGCATCATATCTACATAACTATTGATGGTCCAGATGTTCTTGACAATGGGGTCAAGCTGGAAGTTGAAAAAGAAATTGAGTGCGTAGGGAGCTACAATAAAATAACCAAAAGAAACACCGGTAAAGAAAAGGAAGGAAACCCAGAAGATCACCCCGTTGGTCCTGCTCAGTTCTTTTTTGTTCAATGCAGGTTTTACAAAACTCCAGAACTGGTAGAATACATAAGGAAATGCGATGATCAGTCCGCTGATAAGGATTACGGTGAACCACATGCTGAACTGTCCCGATACATTGGTGCTCTGCATCTCAAGCGGGATACCTCCCATGCACAATGCATCGCCGAGATTGAGTGTACGCCCGATTTTGCAGATGACTCCGTAAGTGGGAAAATCATTTTGTGCAGGCCCGAAGAGAATCCGTTTGATGATGAATTTCTGGTAGATGCCGGCGATCACTGAACCAATAAGAATGGCTACTACGCTGCGGAACAGGTGGCCCCTGAGCACCTCAAGATGATCCACAAAGGACATTTCTGCTTTCTCACTGCCTGCCTTCCTGAAAAAATTGAACGCCATACTCAAAAAGTGCGGCAAAGATAAGGAGAGAATGCTGCAAGCAGGGGGCCAAAAGCCAATAGCCATTGGCTTATTTCAACACCTTCAGCTTCACCATCTCAATCCTGGTATCACTTACAGAAAGGATGTCGAATTCATAATCATCAATGATGATCCTTTCCTTTTGTTTGGGAATGGTTTCATGATGACTGATAATATAACCCGAGAGGGTCTCTGAATCATTGTCGGGGAATTCGAGTTCGTATTTTTTGCTCAGGTAGTCAAGTTCCAGCCTGCCGGAAAAAATGTATTCATCCTCGGCCAGCCTTTTTTCAACAAATTCCTCGCTGTCGTATTCATCATGGATCTCTCCGAAGATCTCTTCCAGCACATCTTCCATAGTTACAATACCAGCAGTACCGCCAAATTCATCCACAACCCAGGCAATACTTTTTCGCTCTTTTGTAAACCTGCTGATCAGGTCAGTTGCGCTCATGCTTTCGGGCACGGCCGGTATGGGTAATAAAACAGTTTGAAGACTATCCGGCTTCTGGAACATATCAAGCTGGTGTACATAACCCAGTATGTGATCGATGTTTTTTTCATACACGATCAGCTTACTGAGTTTGGTCTCAATGAATTTCTGCCTTACCTGCTCAGGTGTGGACTGTATCTCCACGCCAATGATTTCCTTCCTGGGTTTCAGGCACTGCCTGACCTTGGTATTGTGCAGGTTCAGGGCATTGTCAAAAAGATCACTGTCCATTTCCTGTGGTTCGGAATCCCCATCGGAATTCTGCTGGAAAAGTGTTTCCAGCACATTGGGGCTGAACACTTCCTTACTTTCATTCACCCTTACATTTAAAATGTATTTCAGGACCCAGTCAGACAGGCCAATGAATAATTTACCAAGGGGCTGCAGTAGCTGGTAAAAAAGATTGATGAGCCATACCAGCTTGGTAAGAATGAAATTACTGTGAGCCCGGAAGATGGCTCGTGGTATGAACTCCGCGAAGATCAGCACCACGAAGGTTGCGAGGATGATATCCAGGAAAAGTCGGGCCAACTCATTTTTAAGCCCAACCAGGTTCCACAGCGGGGCGGTAACCACGCTGAATAAAAGAACAAAGGAAACCAGGAAAAGTGTAAAGCCGATCAGCGTGGTACTGAGAAAGAGCTGAGGGCTTTCTATGAACCTCGACAGGATGATGCCGCTCTGCTTGCCCTGCTTTTTTTTGAGTTCGATACCAAAACGGTTTACACTGTAAAAAGCCATTTCAATGCCTGCGAAGAAGCCCATCATCAGGATGGTCACAAAAAACCATACAAGCGTTGTTACTGCTATCATCGGCGTAAAGATAGGTCAAGCGGCGTTAAAGGTATAGGCCGGAACTCCTGAAATCATCCTGCCAGGAAGCGACCTACAATCTCTTCTGCTTCTTTCTGAGCTCTTTCAAGATGATCATTAATGATGATATGATCGAAAGACTGTTTGAAAGTCATTTCATAAGAAGCCTTGTTGATCCGGGCATTGAGCGATTCCTCGCTTTCCGTGCCCCTTGATTCCAGCCTTTTTTTGAGTTCATCAACCCCTGGCGCTTCAATAAAAAGGGAAAGGGTAGTGCCGGGAAATTGTTGCTGTATGTGAATGGCTCCCTTTACATCAATATCAAGTACCGGAACCTTGTTGAGTTGCCAGATCCTGTTTAGTTCAGACTTCAGCGTGCCATAGTATTTTCCTTCATAAACCATTTCCCATTCCAGGAACTCGTTATGCTGGATCTTGTTGGTGAATTCTTCCGCGCTCATGAAATAATAATCCACCCCGTTTTTTTCAGTTCCTCTTGCCTGCCGCGTGGCAGCAGATACGGAAAATGTAAGTTTATCCTGAAAAACCGAAAGCAGGTGCCTGGTGATGCTGGTCTTTCCCGCCCCTGAAGGCGCCGTGATGATGATGATCTTCTGAGCGGTATTGATGGTCATGCTTTTCAATGAAATTCAAAAGTAAAATTAATCGGTTGAAAGGGCGGGCGGCAGGGAATTCTTTTATGCAAATTTTTTGTTCAGCGGTTTTTGCTTCTGGATGAGAAAAGATAATTTGGCACTGTGCAGCATGTTGAGTTTTTTCACAGGGATCATTTTGAATTGCGGTATCACCGCAAGAAAGCACGCCGTTCGCTTTCGCGCTTCATCGATTTTTTCTGGGAAACGGATTTTGATCCCCTGTATGAAAAATACCCGGGTGGTTTTTCTGACGCCCTGTTTCCCAACATAGGTTATACCTACCTTATCAACCTGGGTACTCCATTTAAAATGCAACTGGAAGAGGATTGTTTTGAAATGAGGTCGGATGGTTTCCTGCCGCGGCACAAAAACATGATCTGCCATCATTCCGCCGGCAACCGCATCTTCGGCATCAAATTCCGCGTGTCACCGGTGATCTTTGAAAAAAAGGTCAACTTTTCAGAGTATAAGGCTTATATATTTCCATTGGCCTACCTTGTTGACCGCAGGGTGATGGACGCTGTAAAATCCGCAGGGGGCTTTGAAGAAAGGGTTGATATCCTGAGCACTTATTACAATAGTATCATTGATAAATATTCCGGTTCATTCCGGCAGGTGGATATTGTAACCCAGGTGCTGGATGATGCATGGAAGGATGACCGGTTTGATGTGCACATAGCTGAACTGGCAGCAAACTACAGCATCAGTGCCCGCACTCTGCAAAGATATTTTGAAGCCGCCACCAGCATTTCAAGCAAACAGGCCTTGCAGATCATGCGGATCAGGAAAGCGGTTGAACAGCTCACCACTGATCCTGCAAATTTTCATTTCAGCCGTTTTGGTTATTACGATTACAGCCATTTTTATAAACACCTGCGCCAGTTTCTCAACAGCCAGACCATTGATATTGTGAAGCCCCATCTTCATATACTCCAGGGAAGAACATCAGCATAAAAAAGGTTCCCTGGAAAGGGAACCCGGATATGCACATGAGAATCTTAATAGTTTAGTTACCGCCGGCTCTTTGTCTTTCTTCTTCGGAAGCAGTTGACCTCCGTCTTGCCTGCTGCACTTTATTGTTGCCGAAGCGGTAAGTGAAACTAAGATTGGCAACCCTGCTTTCGCGGTAGGCTTCCCAGTTTTCGATATAACTGCCTTCATAAGTTACTTTAGCCCTCGGCCTGTTGGTCCAGAAAATATCTGTCACATTCAGTCTCACGGTTCCTTTTCCTTTAAGAATATTTTTCTGCCCGCCCAGCGATATCCCCCACAAAGGCTTCATCACCATGTAACCACTTCTTCCTCCTGTATTGAGATTGGCATTGAATTCCGCCGACCAGCCTTTCTGGAAACTGAAGGTGCTGTTGGTGCGGATGTTGGCGGCGGGGGCTCCATTATCCAATTGTGTTCCACCAAGATTGCCATTGTAATGATTGTAATAAATATTGAAGGTATTGATGGTATTCCACCACTTGGTGATGCGTAAGGGAATGGTGGAACTTAACCCCAGGTAATCAGAAGAAGTAAGATTCACCGGTATCTGTACCGTGATGTTGGAGTCCTGCCCGGGCTTGATCTCGAAGGCCGGGATCACATCAAGAATCTTGGACAGCACTACATTCTGCGGATCCGTGGTACGGCTGTAGCCAAGGGTGAAATTCAGGTTCTTCACGGTATAGCTCATTTCATAGGACCAGGTCATTTGTGGTTTCAGCAATGGCTCACCGGTTCCGTAAATGGTGGCATCGATCTGGAACAGGAAAGGATTCAGTTGTGAATAGCTTGGCCTGTCGATCCTGCGGCTGACGGATACTCCCAGGGTTTTATCTTCTTTTAATTTATAATTGAAGAAAGCACTTGGAAAGAGTTTGAAATAATCATTCTCGAATGTCCTGTTACCTTTCACCTGTCTTGTATTAATATCAGTCTGTTCACCGCGCAGTCCCAACTGCATATTGAATTTTTTGAACTCACGGCTATAGTTCACATAACCGGCATTATTGTATTCATTGTAGAAAAAGCGGTTGGTTTTGGAATCGTCCACAATAGTTCCGGTATTGAATACATTGAAAAATTTGGCATCGTTGTCAGAAGAAACATAGCTGGTCTTGAAGCCCAGTTCAAGCTTCGCGCCTTTTTTCATCGGGTGCACATAGTCGATCTTACCTGTACGGAAAGAAAGGTCGCCGGTCTGGTCCCCGTCAAGAATATCATCTTCCCTTTTGGGTGTTCCGTTGAGGTTATAGAATTTACTGGTGGTGCGAGTGATGGATTTGGAGGCAAACACACCATAATCCAGGTCCGCGGTCAGTTCTTTACCTGTGCTGTCGAATCGGTGTTTGAAATTGATATTGGCCACGGCATTTTCAAAATGATCATTGTTGGTGCCAATGGAAAGGAATTTGAAATCGGGCTGGAAAAACTCATCATTCACCATGGTGTTGATGTCGGCTTTTCTTTTAAAGCGGTTGAAGCTGCTGTTCACAACGAAGCCGATGATGGTTTTGTCCGAAGGGAAAAAATCAGCGCCTATTCGTGCCGTGTGAGAATTAAAAGGCATCCGCGCATAATTGTCCTTATCATCAGAACCTTTGAAAACCCCGTTCTCATAAAAGTTTCGGTTGATGATGAGATGGTTCAGGTTCTTGCGGTAAGCATAATTATAATTCCCAAAAATGTTCATGATCTTATTGCGGTAGTTCCAGGTGGCGCCGGTGTTGGCTTTGGGATAAACACCCTGTCCATAGCCAGCCGTGAACGTTCCGTTCATGCCCAGCCGCTGGTCTTTTTTCATCCTGATATCAATGATGCCTGAATTACCGGCCGCGTCGTATTTGGCAGATGGATTGGTGATGATATCGATCCTGTCGATGGCATTGCTGGGCAGTCCACGCAGGTAATTGGCAAGGTCTGCACCCGACATGGCAGTCGGTTTTCCATCGATCATGATGATAACACCGGCCCGGCCACGAAGGCTGATGGCATCGTTCTGGTCAACCGTAACTCCTGGTGATCTTTCAAGGATATCGAGGGCCGAACTGCCTGCGCCAATGATGCTGCTTTCCACGTTCACAACGATACGGTCGGAGAGTTTTTGTATGAAGGGTTTTTTTGCGGTTACCACAACGCCCTGCATTTGTGAAGGAGAGGCGGTTGATAATTTTACGGGTAATAAGCTTAGTTCCGTCGTGTTCAATTGAAATGCCGGAGAGGTGTACATGTTCATCTGCACCGCACTCACTTTGATATAATATGTATTGTACGGCAATTGCTCAAACAGGGCCTGCCCGTTTTTATCAGTAAGTGAGATTTTAACGAGTGCGGAATCAGGTTTTCTCCATAATTCCACCGTGGCTGCTTCAATTGGCAGCGATTGTTCATTTTGAACCTGCAGCGTAAGATTTGATTTTTGTTCCTGCGCGGAAATAAAATTTATCGAAAAAACTGTGATCAGCAGGAAGTAAATTTTTTTCATGGTCCGAATGCTTTGTTCAAAAAACAGCATAAAGCCCCATGGATAATAGCTAAAAAAGTATCAGTGCCTGAAAGGGAATATGAATGGATAATCTTCATTCAACTACGAAAAAGATCGTGTCAGATTTTTACATCACCATAATCAGTTTTCCCATTCTAAATCAATTCCTTCAATTTTGCCCGATGGAATTTAATATTGAAGAAGTGAACCGCCTGATCCGCGGCCGCCGTTCTGTTTTCCCCAAACAGTTTGAAGAAGGAAAGAAAGTGGATGACCAGGTAATCACTGAGATCCTGGAAAATGCCGGCTGGGCGCCCAGTCATGGCAATTTGCAACCCTGGAAATTCGTGGTGTATACCGGCAAGGGACTTGAAAAACTAGCAAGGTTCCAGAGTGAATTATACAAAGAATTATCAGGAGAAAATTTCAAGCAGGGCACATATGATACCCTGCAGGCTAACCCCCTGAAGGCTTCCCATGTGGTGGCCATCTGCATGAAAAGGGATCCCAATAAAAAATTCCCGGAAGTGGAAGAGATCTGTGCTACCGCTACAGCAGTGCAGAATATCTACCTGTCAGTTTCGGCTCATGGTTTGGGAGGTTACTGGACCACTGGTGGAATCACTTACCGAGAGCAGGCCAAGCCTTTTTTTGGTCTTGATGCAGATGATAAATTGCTTGGATTCTTTTACATCGGTCATGTAGCCGTGCCTTCACCTGCAAAAAACAGGGCACCATTGGAAGAAAAGGTTGAATGGGTAAGGGAATAAGCCAATGGCCATCAGCCATTATCCATTAGCCTCCCGCCGCACGATCGATGCCCCCAGTCCCTGCAGTCGCTTATCGATATACTGGTAACCCCTGTCTATCTGGTCGATATTCTGGATGATGCTTGTGCCATCCGCGCTTAAAGCCGCGATGAGCAGGGCCACACCCGCGCGGATATCGGGTGAACTCATGCGGATGCCTTTCAGGTTGAATTTTCTTTCCAGCCCGATCACCGCCGCACGGTGAGGATCGCAGAGAATGATCTGTGCACCCATTTCAATGAGTTTGTCAACAAAGAACAAACGGCTTTCAAACATTTTCTGGTGTACCAGCAGGGAACCTTTGGCCTGTGTGGCTACCACCAGCACTATGCTCAGCAGGTCGGGTGTGAAACCCGGCCAGGGATGATCATAAATGGTCAGCACGCCGCCATCAAGATAACTCTGGATCTCGTAAACATCCTGTTCAGGGATGATAATATCATCTCCCACAAAATCTATTTTGATGCCGAGCTGCCTGAATTTATCGGGGATCACACCCAGGTATTCCACGCTGGCATCCTTGATCCTGATCTCGCTTTGGGTCATGGCAGCCATGCCGATGAAGGATCCTATTTCTATCATATCAGGAAGGATGCGGTGAGTAGTGCCATGCAGTTTTTCCACACCCTGTATTACCAGTTGGTTGCTGCCGATGCCATCGATAACAGCTCCCATGCGGATCAGCATGCGGCAAAGCTGCTGCACATAAGGCTCGCAGGCTGCATTGTAAATAACCGTGGCGCCTTTGGCCATAACAGCGGCCATCACTACATTGGCGGTGCCGGTAACGGATGGTTCATCGAGCAATAAATATCTTCCCTTCAGTCCCGCGGTTGTAAAATAGAAATAACCCTCTTCCTGGAAATGTTCATACTGTGCGCCGAGTTTTTCGAACGCGATGATATGTGTATCCAGCCGGCGCCTTCCTATGCGGTCACCACCCGGTTTGGGAATGAACGCTTTTTTGAAACGCCCTAGCATTGGACCTGCCAGCATCACCGATCCGCGAAGCATGCCGCTCTTGCTGCGGAAAGCCTCACTGCGCAGGTAATCCAGGTTCACATCATCTGCCTGGAAGATGCAGGTCTGCCTGTCAACCCTGTCAACCTTCACATTCATGGCTGCAAGCAAATCAATCAGGTTGTTTACATCAAGTATATCCGGGATATTGGTGATGGTAACCTTTTCATCTGTGAGCAACACAGCGCTGATGATCTGGAGCGCTTCGTTCTTGGCTCCCTGTGGTATGATCTCGCCTTTTAATTTTTTACCGCCTGTTACTTCAAAATATGACATGTGATGATTATGGTTGATGAAGAAAGCATCTCAGCCATGCAAATTACTTGCTAGCCCTGAATATGTGGCCTGGCACAAAAACAAAAAAGGAAGCCCGGGCTTCCTTTAAAGATTTTTATCAATGATGAAGGACCGGTTTAATATCGTTTCTTACCAAATTTTCCGCCTCCACGCTTGTCGTTGCGATCATTACGGCCACCATTGTTGCTACCGCCGCGCTGCTGGAATTTGCCGCGCTGGTTGCGTCCGCCATACCCGCCGCGTTCTCTTTCACGGTCCTGGGAAGGGCGGTAAGCTTTTACATAAGGTGTGTTGGTAAATTCCAACTGTCCCTGCGTGATATTATTCAGCTCACTCTGGATGGCGTCATCATGCACCACATCCTTATGCCAGTTGTTATAGGCAAGTTTCATGTAATAAGCGATGGCATTGGCAAATCCCTGGCGTTTTTCCGGGCTTTCTTCCTTCAGTGCCTTGTTGATCACGAGCTCCAGGTTCTTGCCAAGATGGGAATACCTGGGGTAACGTTTGGGATAAGGTATGGGCTGGGGCTTTGCTTTGTAGGTTTCTTTTTCAGGAATGGGATATGGACTGTCCACGTCCAGTTTGAAATCACTGATATAAAAAAGATGATCCCAGAGCTTATGCCTGAAATCTTCCACGTTTTTAAGGTGGGGATTCAGAAAGCCCATAAGTTCTATCAGTACCTGCGCCTGGCGCTGCCTGCGCTCACGGTCTTCTATCGACATCAGGTGCTCCACCATCTTTTGAATATGGCGGCCATATTCACGCATGGTCAGGTGATTCCTCGTAGTATTATATTCCATCGGTGACAAATGTAATCAAGGATTGTCCAGATTTAAGGGATTTATGAAATATTTTAAATGAGGGATAATTGTAATTAAACGTATTTCCTTTTGCGCCTTTGCGTCCACCGCGTCTTTGCGTGAAACTTGATTGCTGTGAATTGTTCACTGGAGAAAAAAAGAAAGGGGCCCCGAACCAAGGCCCCTTTTACAAGCCACCATCCTCTTCCACCTAAGAGGTCATTTAGAAAAACTTTCGTACGGTTGGGTTAAGGGTGAAGCCCATTGACAAGTGGTTCAATTAACTTCCTTTTCCTCAGTCACAAACATGGTACCAATTCAATTAGCCGATATATTTTACTGTGGTTCTACAGTTTAGAAATTGAATTTGTTGAAATAATTACCCCGCGTTACCCAAAATGTCCAGTGTTTATAGTCCATTGTTGATGGTCTACGGTCGGTGGTCCATCGACTATTCCCTATTTTTGAAAGCTATGGTGATAGCCGTGAATACCCGATTTCTGATGAAGAACCACCTCGAAGGCTTTGGCTATTTTATCCTGGAAACCTTTAAGCGGATAACAGCCGCTCACCCTGAACACCAGTTCTATTTTTTATTCGACCGCCCCTTTGATCCTTCATTTGTTTTTGCATCCAATGTGCATCCCCTGGTGGTTTCGCCGCCGGCCCGACATCCGTTTTTATGGAAATACTGGTACGACCTCAGGCTGCCCGCGGTCCTGAAAAAGATAAAAGCAGATGTTTTTGTTTCGCCAGATGGTTTTGCTACCCTCAGTTCAAGCATCCCCCAGTGCCTGGTGGTACATGACCTGGGATTCCTGCATCACCCGGATGCCTACAAAAAAAGCCATGCGGTTTTCCTGAAGCATTATGTACCTAAATATCTCAGGAAGGCAAAGGTGATCGCTACTGTATCGGAATTTTCAAAACAGGATATAACCCGGAATTATCATACAGATCCTTCAAAGATCAACCTTGTGTTCAGCGCACCTAAAGAAGTATTCAGGCCTGTACCCTTCGAAGTGCAGGAAGCAACCCGGGAAAAATACACCGGTGGAATGGCTTATTTTATTTATGTGGGTGCCATACAACCCAGGAAAAATCTCCTGAACCTGCTCAAAGCTTTTTCTGTATTCAAAAAAAGGCAGAAGACCAGCATGCGGCTTGTGCTTGCGGGCAGGCTGGCCTGGAAACACGAGGCTTTTGTGCAGGCGCTCAAAACTTATAAATACAGGGAAGATGTGATCCTGACCGGTTACCTGCCCGAAGAAGAACTGGTTAAATTGGTGGGTTCTTCGTATGCCCTTGTTTATCCCTCGCTCTTCGAAGGTTTTGGTGTGCCGGTTCTGGAAGCCATGAACTGTGAGGTGCCAGCGCTTACTTCTGCCAACAGTTCCATGCAGGAAATCGGTGGTGATGCCGCCCTGTATTTTGATCCGGCCAGCCATGAGGATATTGCTGATAAAATGATGCTGATCTATAAAGATGAGAACCTCAGGAATGAGCTGATTACGCGGGGTAAAATCGTAGCCCGGGGGTTTACCTGGGAAAGGACCGCCGACCTTTTATGGGATAGCATTACCAGGGCTTCAGCCTGAGCAGGCCTGGCTGTTTTCTGTATTTCATACCTTCGCCGCACAAAATTCAATTATGACAAGATCTAGTATAGTGATCGATGTGGAACTTGACGACAACCGGGTGCCGGTGAACATGGAATGGAAGGCCACTGAAAACCAGGAAAGGCCCCAGCAGGCGAAAGCCATGATGCTTTCTTTATGGGACGGGGCTGAAAAAGCCGCCCTCCGCATTGATCTGTGGACACAGAAAATGATGGTGGATGAAATGGCTGATTTTTATTACCAAACCTTCATGACCATGGCAGACACCTACCAGCGCGCCACCAGGCAAACAGAACTGGTAAACGATATCAAACAGTTCGCGGAGAATTTCCATAAAAAATTCCAGGATATCCAGATGAAGGAAAACCAGGGAAGGCAGGACTAATCTTACCGAATCAAAATATTTGAATATGAATCTCGAACAAAAGATCATGGCTGAAATGAAAGAAGCCATGAAAGCAAAGGATGAAGGCCAGTTACGTGCGCTCAGGGCCATTAAGGCCGAGATCATCAAGGCTAAAACAGAACCCGGTGCAGGGGGAGAGATCTCTGCCGACAAGGAAATATCCATGCTGCAGAAGATGATGAAGCAGCGCAGGGATTCACTTGAAATCTACCAGCAGCAGAACCGTGAAGACCTCGCCAGCAAGGAACGCGAGGAAATGTCCGTGATCGAAAAATTTTTACCGGCGCAAATGAGCGCCGAAGAACTCAGGGCAGAACTGAAGCAGGTGATAGCTGAAACCGGTGCAAGCTCCCCTGCGGATATGGGAAAAGTGATGGGGGCCGCCAATAAAAAACTCGCAGGAAGAGCTGATGGTAAAACCATTTCAGCCATGGTAAAAGAACTGCTTTCCAGTTAGTATGTCCATCATTGATATCATCGTTTTTGCACTGATCTTTATCGGCGTCATCAAAGGGATGCGCAATGGCCTCGTGCTTGGAATATTTTCAGTGCTTGCTTTTATCGTTGGCCTGGCTGCAGCTATCAAACTGTCTGCGGTGGTGGCTGAACAACTGGAAGCATCCACCAACCTTTCCCAGCGCTGGCTGCCTGTGCTGGCATTCGCCCTTGTGTTCGTACTGGTGGTTTTTTTGGTGAGGCTGGGTGCAAAGCTCATTGAAGGTGCATTGAAAATGGCCATGCTGGGCTGGCTCAATAAACTGGGCGGCATCATCCTTTATGTACTGTTGTACCTGCTGATCTTCAGTGTTCTTTTGTTTTATGCTGAGCAGTTGAACCTGATAAAACCCGCCACTGCTGAAGTCTCACTCACCTATCCCATTATCTATCCCATGGCACCCGAAGTCATTGGTGCCCTGGGTACCGTGCTGCCTTTTTTCCGGGATATGTTTGCCGAGCTGGAAGCTTTTTTCGACGGGCTTGCAAGGTAGATTCCTTTCTGTTCCTTTTAGCCATTCATGTGTCCAGGCATTTGGTAAATTTATTGGTGAATAATATAGTGAAGCATGCAGGTGGCATCATCATTTAATACAATGGTTGCAGTGCACTTGCAGTAAGGAATAGCTTTTGCCCCAAAACAATTATTTTAGCGGAAATTAACCTGGACAGACTGATGCAGTATACATTAAAAGAAGAAGGTAAGTTCAAGTATATTGAAGAAGGTGAGGGAGAACCATTATTACTGTTGCATGGATTGTTTGGTGCATTGAGTAATTTCAAGGACCTGGTTGAGCATTTCCGTCATTCTCATAAGGTTGTTGTGCCTATCCTGCCTTTGTTCGAACTGGATATCCTGCATACTTCTGTTGGCGGACTGGCCAAGCATGTTCATAAATTCATTGAATTCAAAGGTTATAATCATATACACCTGCTGGGCAATTCCCTGGGTGGCCACGTAGGACTGGTGCATGTACTCAAACATCCCGAAAGGATCAAATCTCTTACACTTACCGGCAGTTCCGGTTTATTTGAGAACGGGATGGGAGATACCTATCCGCGCCGCGGCGATTATGAATACATAAAGAAAAAAACTGAAGTCACATTTTACGATCCGAACACAGCTACCAAGGAACTGGTGGATGAAGTGTTTGAGATTACCCGCAACAGGCTGAAGGTCATCAAGATCATTGCACTGGCTAAAAGTGCCATCCGCAATAATCTTGGTGAGGAATTAAACAACATCACCCAGCCTACCTTGCTGATCTGGGGAAATAACGATACTATTACACCACCTTTTGTTGCACGTGAATTCAATAAGCTGATCCCTAACAGTGAATTACATTTCATTGATAAATGCGGGCATGCACCTATGATGGAACAACCGCAGGAGTTCAATGTGATTTTGGATAAATTTTTGAAAAAACTAAGTGAGCCTGCAACAGTTCAATGAACCTGGCTGTCTAATTTAGTGTTACCGTTTCTATGTTAACAAGAGACCTCATATCAAATTCAATTCCCTATTTGCATAAAGATGACAAAGTGCATCATGCATTGCAGCTCATGAATGATTATCATGTGGCGCATCTGCCTGTGGTGGATAATGAGAGTTATATGGGAATCGTTAGCGAAGAGCAATTGCTTCAGACAGATGATGAAATGCAGATACACCAGTTACAGGTCACAGACGGTGTTACTTCCGTGCAGGCAAATGATCATTTTTTGAAAGCCATCCAGACAGCAGTGATCAATAAACTCAGCATCGTACCTGTGGTGCAGGAAAAACAACTGCTGGGCATTGTTACCTATAATGATCTTTTACGCAATGCTTCCGATTTTATGAGCCTCGGCCAGCCAGGAGCGCTCATCGTACTCGAGATGGAGAACAAAGCCTACTCCTTTACAGAGATCAACCGCATTGTAGAATCAAATGATGCGCAAATTACCCAACTGAACACTTATACGGATCCTGAGACCGGCATGACCCAGGTTACCATCAGGATCAATAAACTCGAAGTTTCTGATATCCTGGCCACTTTCCAGCGATACGAATACAATGTCAAATACTATTTCGGCGAAGAACTATACGAAAATGAGCTGAAAACCAATTTTGACAACCTCATGAACTACCTCAGGATCTGAGGTATTCCCTTTCTTTTTCCCGGATCTTCAAGACAGGTATCCTTTTTTCTATTTAAATAGCAGAAATTGAGTGCCGGATGAAGGTTTGCCAATGTTTATGTTTCTGCCTGCTTCACCTGATGGTGGGTAAACTTGTCTCTGCCCAGCCGGGTGTGGCACTTCCGGATTCCATTATTTACAGCACCCAGATGTACGCAACAGATAGTATGGTGCAGCAGGGCAACCAGTTGTTTACCGTTCGCAGCATTATCATTTCAGGAAATAAAAAAACTCATCCAGATATTATCCTGAGAGAATTGCCTTTCGAGATCGATGAAGCCTATAATCTTGATATAATACCACAAAAATTTTCAAAGGCAAGGAAGCAACTCATGAACACAGGCTTGTTTCGCGAGGTAACCGTTTCTCTCAAAAGCATGCAGGGTTATGATGTGTATGTGAATGTGGAGGTGGATGAGAAATGGTATCTCTGGCCCCGGCCTTTCGCACGCCCGGTTGATAAAACCTTTCATGAATGGTGGAACGACCAGGACCGCGACATGAACCGCATCAATTACGGTATGCGTGTGCTGCATAATAATTTCACGGGGAGGAATGATAAGCTCCGTGTGAATGTAATGAATGGTTATACCAAGCAGTTGTCCATTCAGTATTTCGGACTTTTTCTCGATAATGACCTGAAGTGGTCGGTCAATGGCGGCGTGTCCATTGGCAAGAACCGTGAGGTGAATTACATGACCGAACGCAACAGGCCTGTACCCATAAAGGACCGTGACCGTTACCTGCGCAATTATTTCAACTGGTTTGGTGAAGTGAGCTTCAGGCCAGCCATCAAAACCAGGCATACATTCGGAATTGGTTACAGCATGGAGAATGTGGCGGATACTGTATTCAAACTGAATCCTGAATTTTCATCACGCAAGAGTTTTGGTTATCCCGAGATCTTTTACCGCATGACTTATTTTGATGTGGATTTCATTCCTTATCCCACCAAGGGGTTTATTGGAGAGATCATGTTAAGAAGAAAAGGATTGAATGATCCGCTTCGCATGTGGCAATTGCAGGCCAAGGGTTCGAAAACCTGGCCATTGGGAACTGAAATGTTTTTTAATGCCAGCGCGGTGGGCATGGTGAAGCTGCCGTTCAAACAGCCTTATGTTACCAACCAGTTCATCGGCTATGATGGCCAGTACCTACAGGGATATGAATATTATGTAATAGATGGAGTAGCCGGTGCATATACCAAGGCCACGCTATCCCGTGAACTCGTGAATACAAGGATCAGCATTAACTCTAAAAAAATTCCACGGCTCAATCATATACCTTTTAAAATTTACGCAAAGACTTTTGTGAACGCAGGCTATGTTTACAACGATCATCAAGGCATCAACCAGCTTAACAACCATTTGCTTTATTCCGGTGGCGTGGGTCTCGATATTGTTGTATTTACCGACTTTGTGATCAAACTCGACTGGAGCTTCAACCGCTTAGGTGAAAACGGGCTATATTTACACAAACGCAATTATTTCTGATGGGTGAATAGGAGGGTGACTATAAATCACTTTCAGGTGTTTTCCCAACCACTGACCAAATGAAGGTAGCCATCTACAGCAGGGTGCTGGAATCAACACAGCAGAAGGACGTACAGCTTTTTTTTGATGAACTGGCCAGGGAACAGATCGAACCCGTTGTGTTCAAACCTTTTCTTGAAGAGATCAATGGAAGACTGAACCTGCCTGCTGATTGTGAAACCTTCTCAGGCCACGAAGATCTTACCACTGAAATAGATTTTGTGATCAGCCTGGGTGGTGACGGTACCCTGCTTGATACCGTTACACTGGTGAGAGATAAAAATATCCCGGTTGTGGGTATCAATTTCGGGCGGCTGGGTTTTCTTGCCAGCATCGGCCGTGATGAAATGAGTGAAGCCATAAAGGCTCTTGCCCGCCGCTCTTACGTGATCGACAGGAGAACACTCGTACATCTCGATTCCAACATCCCGCTATTCAACGATGTGCCTTATGCGCTGAATGAATTCGCGATCCACAAGCGTGATGTGGCCTCAATGATCAAGATACATACCTACCTGAATGGGGAACTGCTGAACATCTACTGGGCCGATGGACTCATCCTGGCAACACCCACAGGTTCCAGCGGTTATTCTCTCAGTTGCGGAGGTCCTGTTGTTTTTCCAGATGCCTGCAGTTTTGTACTTACACCAATCGCTCCCCATAACCTGAATGTGCGCCCCATAGTGATCCCTGATAATACCATCATTTCCTTTGAAGTGGAAAGCAGGTCCGACGATATCATCTGCGCACTGGATTCAAGAAGGGAACTGGTTGATAAAAATGTATTGCTTGCGGTGAGGAAAGAAAATTTTATGATGAACCTTGTAAGGCTTAATGAAAACAATTTCCTGCAAACGCTGAGGAATAAGCTGAGCTGGGGGTTGGATAAGAGGAATTAGCGACTAGCTGCTAGCCTCTAGCTTCTAGCTGCTAGAATATTTGATAAAGAACGGGATGTACTATAAACTCCAACATGGAGATTTCGACCTAACATTCTCGTACTCTCTCTGCGTAATCTCCTTTTCCTCCTTCTTTGCCGGCCATAGCTTAGCGAAGGCTGGTTCTCTGCGGTAAAATAATTCACGTGATTACCTTTTGGTTCTTTATTGTCAGCAATCCCAGCCAGCTAATGGCCAATGGCCATAGCTATTCGCTGATTTTCCTTGCCCATCATACCAAATCACAGTATTTTGCGTTAGCTATTTTAGTGCTTAACCTTATTTTGCAGTTATGAGAAAATTTCTTGCGGCCCTGGTCATCTGTTTACCCTTATCAGTTTTTTCACAGGATGCCATCGTGCAGGAAGGAGAATTTGGATTCGGACTGGGTGCCGGTCATTATTTCGGTGACCTCAATACGCGTGCCCACCTCAACAGGCCCAAGGTTGCTGCAGGCCTCTTTTTCAGAAAAAATTTTGGTAATTACATAGCACTGCGCATTCAGGGTAGTTTTGCCCAACTGGGTTATTCCGACGTTTATAATACGCATAACGAATTCATGCGCCGCAGAAACCTCAGCTTCAATTCCAAGGTTTGGGAACTGGGGCTGCAGGGCGATTTCAATTTTTACCGTTTTATGCCCGGCGAACCTGATTTCCGCTGGACACCCTATGTTACCCTGGGAGCCTCCGTTTTTAATTACGATCCCTATGCTTATCTCAACGGTGAAAAATATTTTCTCCGCCAGCTCGGCACAGAAGGCCAGGGCATAGATACCACCAACCGCGACAGGCAGCCTTACAGCTCCATGGCCTTTGCCATACCATTTGGTGTAGGTGTCAAATACGCAATCAACGACCGGATCAATATCGGTTTTGAGATCGTTCACCGTTTTACCACCACCGATTACCTGGATGATGTAAGCAAGACCTACGTGGATCCGGCTGTTTTTCCAGCTAATCCTGACGGTACACCCAGTGCCGCTTACTTGTTGTCTGACAGGTCCTATGAAACTGGCCCGCGTATCGGTTTCAAAGGAAGACAGAGAGGTAATAGCCAGAACAAAGACCAGTTTGTTACCGCCATGTTCTTCGTGAGCTTCAACCTGCAGTCATATAAATGTCCTACGGTGGATTAAGGTAGACCATGGTCCATGGTCTATGGTCCATGGACAATTCAAGCTGTTCCATCATTCATTATTAATCCCGGCATAGAGGACACGTACTATGGTCCATGGTCCATGGTCTATGGTCCATGGACAATTCAGGCTGTTCCATCATTCATTTTCGATCCCGGCATAGAAACACGTACTATGGTCCATGGTCCATGGTCTATGGTCCATGGACAATTCAAGCTGTTCCATCATTCATTA
>CAYWSQ010000014.1:0-15839 GCA_964460925.1 uncultured Flavisolibacter sp.
TATTATTCAGCAAGGCTGTATTCACCGTGAGCAGGGCCGTATCAGCAATATCATATTTGAATGGGTTGAATTCAAAATCACCTTTCGCAATCGATTTTTTTGACTTCTGCATGGAGGTCTGCATATTGAACCTTGAAATGAATTTTCCGAAGCCCTTTACATCGCTTCCCGAGAACCAGGCTTTTGGATTGATCGAGAAACTGTAGTTGATCGTTGTATAGTTGGCCTTGGTGAACTGGTTGGTGGGAATGAAGATGCGGATGAATTTGGCCTGGTCCTGGAACAGCGCGATCTCAAATTCATTCAGGGTTTGCACACCATTTGAATCATAATCATTCCAGGTATATTCACCCTGCCCTGCCGGTACTTCAAAATAGGCAAAATCACGGCGCTGCTCCTGTCCTGTTCCCAGTTCGTACAATACATTACCTGTAAGGAGCCCTTTCCATTCGTTCACTAAATATTCCACACGTCCCAGCATGGTATTGTCATTCTTCTGCTGCGAAACCGTTTCATTATACACACGGAGCATCCGGTAGGTAACATTGAAAAGAAACTGGTGGTGCTGGTTTTTCAACAATTGAGATTCCAGGTTGATATTATAACTTCTGTCACCTCTTACCAGTTCCTTGCCTGAAGCATATTTATCTGACCTTGTAAAGAAAGTGATACCGTAACGGTTTTGTTTTTTATCATCGGATTTAATGAAAGCTGACCAGGTGTCAAACGAAAAACTGGTGGGTGAAAGACTATCGCCAGATGGCGCCTTCACTTCGTTCTGCTCAAGTGCATACCGCAGGCCAATTCTCATGGAGGCAAGCTGGCGAAGTTGTTTGCTCATGTCAACTACCGGCCTGAAAAAATAACCATTGCCGGTAAAACTTTTAAAGCTGGTCAGGCTCAACTGGTTGTTGAGCATCCATCCTTCCATATCGGCCGTGTGCTGCAAAAGATTCTGTGAACCAGTATAGTCATCACTTCTCCTGTATTGCATGTGCTGGTAACGGAGACTTTGTTTGGGCGACTCAAGCCTGGAACTCAGCCTCAGGATATTTTCCGTGGCAGAAGGCAGTACCATTGGAAGTCCCCACTCCCGCGTGAATTCAACAAAACGCAAACGCTCCAGCGGTTTAAATTTCTGCTGCACATGTTCATAATCCACGGCGGAATGCAACATTACTTTCCTCGCCACATTCAACGGGATGGTATTCTCATATTGAACCCTGGCTGCCAAACCATGATCATCTCCCCCGTTTTTTGAAGAGAAAGTATTGACATCATAATTGCTCATGGCCAGTTCAGTCTTCACCAGGTTGTATTGATTTACCTGGTATTCTGTTCCAAAACTGAGCAACTGCTGTTTTTTGGGTGTTACTAAAACCATCACGGGTTCAAACTGACCCTGCTTCACTCCATTTACCGGCTCTACAAAACGAAAGACCTTTCCATTGGCGCCCACACTGAAATCAGCCACGTAATTTCCATTGCCCTGCCCTACATCTGTGAATGATAAAGAATAACGGGCAAGCGCAGGGTCTATCGAATAACGGTAGAACGAATCGGTGATGCTGCCCTGTGTGAAATAAACCTTTTCGTAAAGAATCTTGTCTGTGGAAAAAGAATCAGTGACAATTGTTGGATAGAGTGCCTGCTGGATGCTGTCACCGATATCAAAAAGAAATTGTTTCTGCCTCGTGTCCAGGGTCTGGTTGATCTGTGAATTCTTTGCATCACTATTGGTAAAGGCGCCCACCACCAGTTTCAGTTTGTTATGGATCTGCAGTTCCTGTTTCTGGTAAATATTCGCGTTGAGATTATTGCGGTCGTCATACTCAAACTCCACCTGTATCCTTGAATCCTTGGTGATCATCCGTCGAGGCATGAAGGTGATCTCCGCTGTATTGTAATTGATGATATAATCCTGGTCTTCTCCGCGCTGCAACAGTTCACCATCAAGAAAGACCCGTTCGGTATTGGCAAGCACAATAAAGAAAAATTCATTGTTGGCACCCGTGAGACGGTAAGGTCCCTGGTTGCCTTCCATATTGGGTGTGGTAGTACGGTCAAACACATTACGGTTAAATTTTCCTTTGGCAATGGATCCGCTGGCAAGGGTGTTTGATCTTACATTGGGTGAAAGCTGGTTAGTGGTCTGGAAAGAGATCCCCTGCAGTCTTTTGTAAAAGTTGAGGAAATACATCTGGTTCTGGCGGATATCAATATCACCCAGGTTCAGTTGCCAGTTCTTTTTTTTGAACTGCAAAAAGACACGGTCAAATTCATTGAGCTGGGCCGTGGTACCATCAGGCTGAATGGGAATATTGTTATCGGTGAATGCGGCAGAGAGTTCAATACTGTCGCGCAGCATACCATTGATCTGCAACTGGAAATTGGAATTGATCACCGCGTCCTGGTTGTTGCCGAATGAAAGTTCACGACCCAGGCTGCCGCTGGCTTCGATGTTACCGAAATCAAGCAGCCCCTTATTTCCCTGGTTATTGTTGTTGGCAGAAAACTCGAAAGGTTTAAGATATACATTGTTGATCACGCTGTCATAACTGAGGCGCTGTACCACGCTGTTCAGGCGGAAAGGGAATACCCGGTAAACGGCTGTGGCTTCCAACAGTCCTGGTTTTTTTTTCCAGGTGAGGATCGCATGTACATGATCAAGTTGATAATAGCTGCTATCGAGTTCACGGATCACAAAACTGCCGGGAATGATACTCAATGAATCAAGGAAAAGGGTATCTGTTAGAACTGGAATTTTTTTGAGGCGCAGGTTAGAGGTAGCAGGATTCTGGGCATATGAAACCGCTGCGCCTGCAAGGAGGATGAATAAAAGCAGTATCCGGCCTAAAAGCTTCAAAAGCAGAGGTTTTTCACGTATTGTAAAAATGCAACATTTAAACGTGCATTCATAAATTTAATTGTTAAAGGGCAGGCCCTTCCATTAAAAAAAATAGCTCCCTTTAGGAGCCATTTCATATATTTTATGTGAGGCAGAATATTTATGAACTTGATGAAATTACTTACCGTCTTCCCGCCTTACCGGCTATTTTTTTGAATCAGGAAGAAGGCCGGGAAGACGGTAAGACGGTAAGTAGTATTCAAAATTCATATAGTCATTCCTACACCAGCCAATGGCCTTTGGCTAATAGCTAGTTTACTTATCTGCAGAGAGGCCTGCCATCAGGTATTCCTTATGCATCCGGGAGATGTTCGTAATGGAGATCTCCTTCGGACAAACAGCTTCGCAGGCACCGGTAAATGTGCAGCTACCAAATCCCTCCTTATCCATTTGCGCCACCATGCTGAGCGCCCTGTTCTTTCTTTCAGGATCACCCTGGGGCAGTAAAGCCAGGTGGGCAATTTTTGCAGAAGTAAACAACGATGCAGATGCATTTTTGCAGGCAGCCACACAGGCGCCGCAACCAATACAACTCGCGGCACCAAAAGAAGCATCTGCCTTATCTTTTTCAATGGGCAGCGCGTTACCATCCACGGCATTACCGGTATTCACTGAAATGAATCCGCCTGATTGAATGATGCGGTCAAAAGCGGAACGGTCGGTTACGAGATCCTTGATGATCGGGAATCCGTTTGCGCGGAATGGTTCCACTACTACCGTATCGCCATTATTGAAAGCCCGCATGTGGAGCTGGCAGGTGGTTGTTGCATGCCAGGGTCCATGTGGACGTCCATTGATATGCATGGAACAGGCACCGCAGATCCCTTCCCGGCAGTCATGGTCAAACGCGATCGGGTCCTTGCCTTCATTGATCAGGCGTTCGTTCAGCACATCAAACATTTCAAGGAAAGACATTTCCGATGATATGTCCTTCACTTCATAAGATTCAAACCTGCCTTCTGAATTTTTATTGCTCTGGCGCCAGACTTTCAGGGTGAGGTTCATATTGTAATGCTCCATAAGGAAACTAATTATCTGTAGAAACTTTGATTATTGATACGATTATTTATAGCTGCGCTGACTTGGTTTCACCACATCATACTTCAGTTCTTCCTTGTGCAGTTGCCAGTCTTCTCCTTTGTATTCCCATGCAGCCACGTACATGAACTCTGCATCGTGCCGCAGGGCTTCACCTTCTTCGGTCTGGTGTTCTTCCCTGAAGTGGCCGCCGCAACTTTCACCGCGGTGCAATGCATCGATGCACATGAGTTCTCCCAGCTCAATAAAATCTGCAACCCTGCCTGCTTTGTCCAGTTCAGGATTGAATTCGTTGATCGCACCCGGAATTCTTACATCACTCCAGAAATCTTTTTTTAACTGCCTGATCTCTTCAATGGCCTGTTTCAGTCCTTCCGCATTTCTTGCCATGCCACATTTATCCCACATGATCTTTCCCAGTCTTTTATGCAGGCTTTCCACGCTCTGTGAACCTTTGATGTTCATCAAAGTTTCGATGCGTGTACGCACTTCACGCTCTGCTTCTTCAAAAGCTGGATGTGAAGTAGGAATGGATGGTGTACGGATCTCGTCGGCCAGGTAATTACCCACCGTATAAGGGATCACGAAATATCCGTCGGCGAGTCCCTGCATCAGAGCGGAAGCACCCAGCCTGTTGGCACCGTGATCGGAGAAATTACATTCACCCAATGCATATAAACCAGGTATGGTGGTCATCAGTTCATAATCCACCCAAAGTCCGCCCATGGTATAGTGAACAGCAGGATAGATACGCATGGGAACTTCATAAGGATTTTCACCCGTGATCTTTTCGTACATGTCGAAAAGGTTGCCATATTTTTCCTTCACCACTTCCTTACCGAGTACGATGATCGTTGCTTCATCGGCATTACCCATATTGCGTTTTCCTGCTTCAATGCGGCCATAACGTTTGATGGCATCAGCGAAATCAAGATAAACGGCCTGCCGGCTGGTGCCTACTCCATAACCAGCGTCACATCTTTCCTTGGCTGCCCTGGAAGCAACGTCTCTTGGAACAAGGTTACCAAATGCAGGATATCTTCTTTCGAGGTAATAGTCTCTTTCGTCTTCTGGGATATCTGTTGCCTTGCGTGTTTCGCCCTGCTTTTTCGGCACCCAGATTCGGCCGTCATTTCTTAATGACTCTGACATGAGGGTGAGCTTTGACTGGTGGTCGCCGCTTACAGGAATACAGGTGGGGTGGATCTGCGTAAAACAGGGATTGCCAAAATAGGCACCTTTTCTGTGTGCTTTCCAGATAGCCGTTGTATTACTTCCCATTGCATTGGTGGAGAGATAAAAAACGTTTCCGTAACCGCCACTGCATAACAGTACCGCGTGACCGAAATGTCTTTCCAGTTCTCCAGTCACCAGGTTCCGGGCAATGATGCCGCGGGCCTTGCCATCGATCTTTACGATCTCCAGCATTTCATGACGGCTGAACATTTCCACGTTACCGAGGGCAACCTGTCTTTCCAGGGCCTGGTAAGCACCGATCAACAACTGCTGACCTGTTTGTCCTGCCGCGTAAAATGTTCTTTGCACCTGCGTACCGCCAAAGGAACGGTTGCTGAGCAGGCCGCCATATTCACGGGCAAAAGGAACACCCTGCGCCACGCACTGGTCAATGATGTTGGCACTCACCTCGGCCAGGCGGTGCACATTGGCCTCACGGGCACGGTAGTCGCCACCTTTGATGGTATCATAAAAAAGACGGAACACAGAGTCTCCGTCATTCTGGTAATTTTTTGCGGCATTGATCCCACCCTGTGCTGCAATGGAGTGAGCACGGCGTGGAGAATCCTGAAAGCAAAAGGCTTTCACTTTATAGCCCAGTTCACCAAGGGAGGCAGCAGCGGAAGCACCGGCAAGCCCGGTACCGATTACAATGATCTCCAGCTTTCTTTTGTTGGCAGGGTTCACCAGTTTCACGTGACCTTTGTAATCTTCCCATTTTTTCTCTAGTGTGCCTGCAGGAATTTTAGCATCAAGCATATGATATTGCTTATTTGAGATTCTGTTTATTATTGGATGCCTGGCATAACAGGCATCGTTTTAATTATATGGTGATACCCAGCCCAGGTACATGCTCAATGGCATGAGGGCAAAGAGTATGGAAACAATAACCGTAAATCCATAACCCAGGACTTTCAGCATGGCCAGGTATTTTTTATTGTGAACACCAATGGAACGGAAAGCGCTGTGGAATCCATGAAAAAGATGAAAGGCAAGCGATGCCACACCAGCCAGGTACAATAAAACCACCCAGATGTTCTGGAAGGTTTCAAACATCAGCAGGAACATATTGTGCATCTCCCTGCCACCACTTATTTCGTACCGGACAGAAGGCACATCATGCGTAATGCGTGAAGGAACCCAGAACTGGGCTACGTGCACGATCAGGTAAAATAAAATGAGGGTACCGAGAATGGCCATGCTGCGGCTCATCCAGGTAGAACCACGGTTGCCCAGGTCCACTTTGTATCCCTGTTTCCTTTTGCTTTTGTTCTGCACTTCCACGGCATAACCCTGGATCACGTGAAGCAGGATACCGGCGAACAGACCGATCTCCATCACCCGGATCACAAAAGAGTTGCCCATAAAATAGGCAGCCCTGTTGAACATGGATCCGTTATCATTGGAATTGAAAATAGAGAGATCATAGAAAATGCAGGAGTTAAGTCCAACGTGAACGATCAGGAAACTGATCAGGAACAAACCCGTCAAAGACATTACTATTTTTCTGCCTACTGCTGATGTGAAGAATTGCGACCATTTCATATAGAGCCAGAGGGGGTTGAAAATTGACGCAAAGGTAAGTGCGGAAAGGGGAAAAGCCAAAGGCTAAAAGCTAATGGCTATGGGCCAAAGGCTGAAAGCATTAAATACTTAAACGTTTACTGAGTTCTTCATCAATTTTTTTAAACAGGTGATAGGGCTTATACGTTCGCCAGTTATCGATCTCCATCAGCTCTACATAATAATTCAGCTTGGCCTTCCTGAAGTCATATTGTGTAGCCTCCGGCATATTCAGGCTGACGATCCAGCCGTTTTCATCAGTCACATCTTCAAACCATTCCTGGTAATAGTCGCGGTCACCACTGTGAAAATTGAGCACATGTTCGGTAATGAGAATGAATTTGTTGATGCCCTCGTACATGAATTTTTCGATAACCTCCCGCTTCAGCTCCATGATATCATTCTCAATGGCATCATTCCATTCACCAAGGAATTCAATGATGGCATAATGTTCCTCGTAATTAGCCTGCAGCACTTTGAGGTAAAGTGTACGGCTGCCAAAATCATCCCATTGAGGGTGTATGTAGTAATTGTAAACTGTTGACGTGAATTCAAATTCCGAATACTGCCTGTTGAAAAATGGCGACCGCTCATCTTCTTCGCTCACATAAATATGGCGCCAGTTATAATATGGTTCTATATTATGCATCCCTCTTAGTCTCCCAGCCTGTAGGCATCCACCGCTTTTTTCACACTACCATATTTGAGCAGCAGGCCTTTGGCTTCTTCATAATCCTGGAGTTCGAGTTTATCCATTATCATTTTTGTGCCACGGTCAATCAGCTTTTCATTAGTGAGCTGCATGTTCACCATCTTATTGTCCTCCACCCTTCCCAATTGTATCATCACCGTAGTGGAGATCATATTAAGAATAAGTTTTTGCGAGGTGCCGCTTTTCATGCGGGTGCTGCCGGTTACAAACTCAGGACCCACTTCTGCTTCAATGGGAAAGTCAGCCACATCCGTTAAAGGAGAACCTGGGTTGTTGGTGATGCACCCCGTAGTGATGCCCCTGCGCTGGCATTCCTGCAAAGCGCCGATAACATAGGGTGTGGTACCACTTGCTGCAATGCCCACCACCACATCCTTGTTATTGATCTGGTGCTGCTGAAGGTCTTCCCAGCCTTGCTTTGTACTGTCCTCCGCATTCTCAATAGCCTTGGTGATGGCATCCTCGCCACCAGCAATAATGGCTACTACCAGGCCATACGGAACGCCATAGGTAGGCGGACATTCACTGGCATCAACAACAGCCAGCCTTCCGCTGGTACCTGCTCCAATATAAAAAAGCCGGCCACCGGCCAGCATCTTATCAGTTATTGCGCCCACCAGTCTTTTGATCTGGGGTATGGCCTTTTCCACGGCATAAGGCACGGTCTTGTCTTCATTATTGATATTAGTGAGAATCTCACCAATGGTCATTTCTTCCAGATGCCTGTAATTGCTTGACTGTTCGGTTACTTTAGTAAAACCATTCATTGTTGTGATATTAATAAACCCTAATCCCTGTGAAAATCCACCAGCCCCTGCATGGGGTTTTTAAGGATCTTTCCCAATTCAAATTCATAACTCCCGCAGAGTTCAGCGATCTTATCCTTAAAACCATAGGCCACACTTCCTACGAAGTTGACCGGGTATTTCCAGACCTCCGGGTATTTGCACAAATGTTGAAAGAAAAAATCATTTAATCCATCTTCAATGATATTTTCAATCATATAGTGCCCCCTGTTCTCCGCCAGGAACATGGTGAAGCCTGCCAGGTAACGGTTGGGAAGCGGTTGCTTGTACACATGATCGAGGATTTCAACCGGAGTGGTTACAAACCTGGCATCAAAACGGGCTCTCAGGTCTTCATCAAAAGTATTATAGAGATAATACTGGATCACCTTTTTACCGAGTATGGCACCCGAGCCTTCATCGCCCAGCACATAACCTAACCCCGGGCTGTTCCTGACAATGGCCTTACCATTATAATAACAGGAATTGGACCCGGTACCCAGGATGCAGGCGATCCCCTTTTCCCTGCCGCAAACAGCGCGGGCTGCCGCCATCAGGTCGGTCTGCACTTCCACTTTCGCTTCAGGAAAATGATTGCGAATGGCCTTCTTCACATTTTTTGCATTCTGTGGGTTGGCACAGCCGGTTCCATAATAATAAACTTCGTCCACCGCGGTCTTGCCCAATTTAGGAAGCAGTTCCCGCTGCAACAGTTCAGTGATCTGTTCTGTATTCAGAAAATAAGGGCTGATGCCCTGGGTGAAAATGGTTTTTTTCTTCCCGGCCAACAGGCACCATTCGGCCTTAGTTGCCCCGCTGTCAGCGAGTAAGATCACAGGCATGTATTACGCTTAATATATTGTTGAAATATCCATTGAAACTTCAATCATTCTCTCAAAACTGCTATTTTGCAATCTTATACAAAGTAAAGGCAGAGAATGAGGAATAAAAAATTACAGGTCTGGCTTCCGTTGATCTTTTCACTGGTAATGATCGCCGGCATGGCCTTTGGCTTTATGCTGCACAAGCAGACCGGTAACAGTAATTTTTTCAAGAGAGACCGCAGAAGTTCATTACAGGAAGCCCTGGATCATATCAAAAACCGGTATGTGGATGAGGTGAGCATTGATTCCATACAGGACAATGCTATCAGTGAAGTGATGAATTATCTTGATCCCCATTCAGCCTATATCCCCGCCACAGATGTAAGCAGGGAGAACGAGATCCTGGAAGGTAATTTTGAAGGTATCGGTGTGGAATTCAACATTTTCGATGACACCGTACATGTACTATATGTGGTGCCTGATGGTCCGAGCGACCGGGCCGGGCTCCATATCGGGGATAAGCTGATCAAGGTGAATGATTCATCTATAGTTGGACCCAGGATCGGGGCTGACATCCGTGACCTGATCAGGGGTAAGGAGGGTACCAAGGTAAAACTCACCATACTTAGGGGCAATACTACCCAGTTTAAAGAAGTGGTGAGGGGTAAAATCCCGCTGCCATCGCTGGATGCGGCTTATATGATGGATGCCGCGACCGGTTATATCAAACTGAACAAATTTGCAGAGCCTACCTACCGCGAATTCATGCAGGCCCTCGAAGGGCTCCAGGCAAAGGGACTGAAAAACCTGATACTTGACCTGAGAGGCAATGGCGGCGGTTATATCAAACAGGCAGTCAATGTTGCTGATGAATTTCTTGATGGTGAAAAACTGATCGTTTATACCGAAGGCGCCAATATCAAAAAAGAAGAATATAAGGCCAGGCGAGATGGACTTTTTGAAGTTGGCAAACTGGTTCTACTGGTTGATGAACTCACCGCCAGTGCCAGCGAGATCATTGCAGGCGCTATACAGGACTGGGACCGTGGCACGATCATCGGCCGCCGTACTTTCGGCAAGGGTCTCGTTCAGGCTCCTTATGAATTAAGTGATGGTTCTGTGCTGCGACTGACCGTTGCCCGGTATTACACACCGGTAGGCCGGAGTATTCAGCGGCCTTATGACAAGGGAAGAAAAGAATACATGATGGACCTCAATGACCGTTACGAACATGGAGAGTTTTTTTCTGCAGATTCCATTCATTACAATAAGGAACAAAAAACTTTCAAAACTAAAGGCGGTCGTACGGTGTATGGTGGTGGCGGAATTGTTCCCGATGTTTTTGTACCGCTTGACACAAGCGTGTATACCAGGAGCGTAACCAGGCTATATCTTGACGGGCGCTTTAATAATTTCGTGTACCAGTATTATGTAGACAATACAAAACTATTTGACCAGTATAAAGACCCCGCTGATTTCGCTGCACGTTACCAGAATTCCGCTGATGCCTGGAACCGGCTGGTGAATTATGCCCTCAGGGACAGTATCAATCTCCAGAACATCCCCGACAAGGATAAAAAGAATATCCAGGACCAGATCAAGGCCTATATCGCCAGGCTTAAATGGAGGACCCAGGGTTACTACCAGGTTTTTAATAATTATGACCCTGCGGTGATCAAGGCGAAGGAGGTGCTAGGGAGGTAGCTAATGGCTATTGGCCTTTGGCTTTGGAGCAAAAAAGTCCAGGATGATCTCCCGGACTTTCGAACATCAAATCTATAGTCAAAGACTTTGTGCAAGCCAATGGCCAATAGCTAATGGCCAACAGCTCAAAACTCATTCTTCTTCTGCAGGTAACTGCGCTCCATGGCATAGGAAGCGATCAGCCCCAGTCCACCGCCAATGGCAATCAGCGCAAAATACAGGGGTGGGTGTTCATGCTGGGTGGCTGTACGCATATTGAGGTCAAGGATGTAGGCCAGCAATAAACCGATACCTGCTCCCATTAACAGCAAACCCAGTTTCAGGCTTTTGAAAGGTGCCGGGCGGTTCACCTGCTGGCGGGGATTCATGCCTTTCTCAACCATAGCCAGGTTTTCCCTTGTTTTAAGATAAACGATACCGAAGATCATGGCAAATCCGCCTCCGAATATGGTAATGGGTATCAAAACTTCTGCTCCGCTCATAAAATGATTTTTTATTGTTTTAAAGATTTAGTTCCGGTTGCTTTCCTTATCTGACTACCCCTGGTTTGACCAGGTTACAGCTTTTTGGATTTTTTTTCATGGCCGGTTACAATACATCTGACTACAACCGGTGAAGGTGGGTTACAGGGTTTTGAATAATTTATTTTGTAACAACTGAGGCTTTAGCGAAAGCTGGAAGCCTATAGAACAATGTGATATAGCCGGGAAGGCGGGAAGGCGGGAAGGGCGGGAAGGTAGCCTTCGCTAAAGCTTCTGCTATCGTAGAGCGGTAAGTAGCGTCTGCGGGACATGCAAGTCTTAGAAGTTCCATGTTCATTTGCGTCTTTTTTTCTTTGCTGTCTTTGCGGGAACTAGCCTCTAAACAACCAAAACAATACTGCTTTAGTCATACACTCATTTTGACTATTGAATTTTGACTTTGAACTTTGTAACCTACCACTAAAATATGTAGTCTTACCTGTAGAATGCACACTGAAACGGCTGATATTGATATCATCGCCAGGATTCTGGATGGGGATCAGCAGGCCTATGCCCTGCTGGTGGACCGCTACCAGAACTTTGTGTTCACCATTACGCTGCGGTATATCAAAAGCCGTGAAGACGCCGAGGAGGTAGCCCAGGATGTATTTGTGAAAGCCTACCGGGCGCTGAAGGATTTTAAGGGACAATCAAAATTCAGCACCTGGCTTTACACCGTAACCACTACAACCTGCATTACCTTCCTCCGGAAGAAAAAGATTGAAGTGCAGTCACTGGATAACGAAAAGGTGTTTGCGAGCGCTGATAATATTGACGGGGGCATGAAGGCCAACCAGGTTGAACAAAAAAGCAGGCTGCAGATGGTGAATGAAGCCATCAGTATGCTCAGCCCGGATGATGCGCATGTCATCACGCTTTTTTATAAAGGAGAACAAAGCCTAGAAGAAATCGCGCAGGTGCTGGGCAAGGAAGTGAATACGGTAAAGGTGCAACTGCACAGGGCCAGGGGCCGGCTAAAAGAAAAAATGGAAAAATATTTCAGCGCCGAAGTGCGTGATATTTATTGATCAACTTTAAATTATAGGTTATGGATAACCTTGAACAGGTAGAAAGCAGGTTGTGGGATTATATTGACGGCAATGCAGGCCAGGAAGAAAGATCATCCATTGAAAAACTGATCGAAGAAAACAATGAATGGAAGCTTAAATACAAAGAACTTCTTGAACTGCACCAGTCCATCAATCTCACCGAACTGGAACAACCTTCCATGCGTTTCACCAAAAACGTAATGGAGGAGATCGCGAGACTCCAGATCACCCCTGCCACCCGCAACTATATCAACCAGAAAGTGATCTGGGGGATTGGCCTGTTCTTCATCATCATGCTTTCCTCCTTCTTCGTTTATGGTATCATGCAGATCGACTGGTCGCAGGGAAGTGATTCAGGCAATTCGCTTGGCGTCGATTTCACAAAAGTTGACTACAGCAGCATGTTTAACAACACACTCATGAATGTTTTCATGATGCTCAATATCGTCCTGGGTCTTTTTCTCCTTGACCGCTATCTTTCCAATAAAAGAAAAAAATGGATGAAGCAGTCCTGAACTGCTTCATCATTATTTAATCATTGAATTTTTTTCTCAGCTCATTCAGCTTATTCTGGAAGGGATTATTACTCTGAACCGGCTGTTTAACCGCCTGCCTGTTCCCGGGTGCGAGTTTTTTATTTTGAAAGGAATCGGCCGTTTTCATTGTAAGGGCAATGCGTTTTCTTGCCACGTCCACTTCAGTTACAGTCACCATAACTTTCTGGTTCAGCTTCACCACTTCATTTGGATCCGATACAAAGCGGTTGGATAACTGGGAAACGTGAACCAGGCCATCCTGCTTTACACCAATATCCACGAAGGCTCCGAAATTGGTGATATTGGTAACGATGCCGGGCACCTGCATACCGGTCCTGAGGTCCTCGATGGATTTGATCTTATCGTCAAACTGGAATTCTTCGAGTTGCTCCCTGGGATCGCGACCGGGTTTTTCAAGCTCTTTCAAAATATCCTCGATGGTAAACAGGCCCGCGGTTTCACTGATATATTTCTGTTTGTTGATCTGCCTGCGCAGTTCGGATTTTTTAATAAGTTCTTCCAGCGAAGCCTGTACATCATTGGCCATCTGCTGCACCAGGGCATAACGTTCGGGGTGCACTGATGAATTATCAAGCGGGTTAACGGCGCCGCGTATGCGCAAAAACCCGGCACACTGTTCAAATGATTTGGGTCCCATGAGTGGCACCTTCCGGAGGTCTTCCCGGGTGTGAAAAGGTCCGTTCTGCATTCTGTATTGAACAATATTGGAAGCAAGTGTTGATGAAATGCCTGACACATACTGCAGGAGGTGCTTGGAAGCCGTGTTCACATCCACACCTACAAAATTCACCGCGCTCTCCACTACCCTGTCGAGCCCCTGTTTCAGTTTCACCTGGCTCACATCGTGCTGGTACTGGCCCACACCGATTGACTTGGGATCGATCTTTACCAGTTCACTTAATGGATCAAGCAATCGCCTTCCTATACTCACCGCACCTCTTACCGTTACATCCTGGTCGGGGAATTCCTCCCTTGCCACTTCTGATGCCGAGTAAATAGAAGCCCCACTCTCATTCACCTGGAAAATGCGGACATGTTTTCCGAAATCAATACTTCTCACCAGTTGTTCGGTCTCCCTGCCCGCCGTTCCATTACCAATTCCAATGGCATCGATCTCATATTTGTTCACCAGGTATTTCAATTCCCTTTTGGCCTCATCTGCCTGCTGCTGGGGGGGATGCGGGTAAATGGTGGTATTGAAAAGAAAATTTCCCTGGGCATCGAGGCAAACCACTTTGCAACCTGTGCGGAAGCCGGGATCGATGGCGAGTACTTTCGCTGAGCCAAGAGGTGCTGCCAGTAATAACTGCCTGAGGTTTTCCGTGAATACCTGGATGGCTTCTTCATCTGCCTTGTTTTTGCTTGAAAGACGGAACTCGTTTTCAATACTCGATTTCAACAGGCGTGAATAACTGTCCTCGATAGCCTTCTTTACTTCAGCCCCGGCCCTGGAAGATTTTTTAATGAAGATATCTGTAAGTGTATCCACCGCTACCTGTTTGTCGATACTGATGTCCATCATCAGGTAACCTTCTTTTTCACCGCGGCGGATGGCAAGCAGCCTGTGAGATGGACTTTGCGACAATGGCTCGCTGAATTCAAAATAATCACGGTACTTCTGCGCTTCAGCTTCCTCTTTTTTGGTTGTGAGCACTTTTGATGACAGAACAGCTTCCCTTGTAAAAAGGTGACGCACGGCTGCTCTTGCCTGTTCATGTTCACTCACCCATTCCGCGATAATATCCCTGGCACCCTGCAGCGCTTCCTTTATATCTTTTACATTTTCATTAATGAAACTGGCGGCCTCAGTTTCAGGATCGATCTCCTCCTGGTCAAAGATTTTTTTGGCCAGCGGCTCCAGACCTTTTTCAATTGCCTGCGTGGCTTTTGTTTTTCTTTTGGGTTTGTAAGGAAGATAAAGATCCTCCAGTTCGGTGGCGCTAAAACAGTCACTGATCTTTTTTTTCAGTTCAGGCGTCATTTTGCCTGCCTGTTCAATCGTTGACAAAACCGTTTCCTTTCTTTTTTCAAGGTCATTGAAATAGGCGATTTCTTCCACTACATTGCCGATCACTACTTCGTCAAGATTTCCTGTTACCTCTTTACGGTACCTGGCCATGAAGGGGATGGTGGCGCCCTCCTGCTGCATCTGCCTGATACTGTCCACCTGCCTTGCCTGCAACTTCAATTTACCTGCGATCTGCTGAATATATTTCTGTTCCATTTAGATATTTTTCAAAGGACTGCAAATCTAAGTGAACTGCCATTTCAAAAATCCTTTGTGAGAAACTTATAAGGTTGACAGGGATCAACAACAATGTGATTTTTCATTCATACCAGGAAATCATTCATCCGCCGATTTCCCCGCTTATACCTATTGTCTGCCGCTTTTACTTTGAAAAAACACTGTGCAACTTTATCGATTCCTTTCACGACTTCTTTAGTAAATTCCACCCCTGTTACGTTTGTTGTTTCATTTATCTAACAAAAAATCAAATTGCACATGAAGTATCGCTTTGCCGTTGCGCTTGCAACGGGTTTTGTTTTTTCAACCGCCTTATACGCGCAAAATCCACCTGCGGGAACCATGCCTCCCGGTGCCGCTTCAGGAGCCAGGCCTGGCGCCAGTACCGGTCCAAAACCTTACAACGAGGTGATCACGGCCAAGGCTAAAACCTCCAGGGGTTTATTCACCACACACCGCATTGAGGATAAATTTTATTTCGAGATTCCTGATTCCCTGCTGGAGCGGGAGATCCTCGTGGTAAACCGTATTTCAAAAGCACCAGCAGGTGCCCGTGCCGGTTTTTTCGGTTATGCCGGCGACCAGATCTCAGATAATGTGATCAGTTTTGAAAAAGGACCCAATAACAAAATTTTCCTGCGCGCCATCTCGCACAGTGAAAGAGGAAGGGATTCCGCAGGCATGTACCAGTCGGTGC
>CAYWSQ010000014.1:15849-31750 GCA_964460925.1 uncultured Flavisolibacter sp.
CGGTGCGTAACTCAAATCTCCAGCCTATCAATGCCTCTTTCAGTGTTGCAGCTTACAAAACCGATTCACTTACGCAGGTAAGAAGTTCGGTGATCGATGTTACGGATTATATCAGCGGTGACAATGATATCCTTTTCTTTGACAGCAGGCTGAAAAGAGCGCTTGGACTTTCACAGTACCAGCGCGACAACTCGTATGTGCTTGATGTGAAATCTTTCCCGGGCAATATCGAGATCCAGACTGTTAAGACCTATATGAGAACGCCCACCTCCGGTGGTTTTGGCGCACCTGCCGCCCCGGCTGCCATGCCCGGATCAGGTTCTCCTTCCACTTTTGAACTGAACAGCTCCATGGTGCTTCTGCCAAAGGTTGCAATGAAGCCAAGGTATTTTGATCCGAGAATTGGTTATTTCGCTACAGGTTATGTGGACTTTGATGCTAACCCGCAGGGTGTGGAGAATATCCGCATGATCACCCGCTGGAGACTCGAGCCCAAACCACAGGATGTAGACAAATACCTGCGTGGTGAACTAGTGGAACCAGCCAAGCAGATCGTTTATTATATCGATCCTGCCACACCACGCAAATGGATCCCTTACCTGATCCAGGGTGTGAATGACTGGAATATTGCTTTCGAAAAAGCAGGATGGAAAAATGCCATCGTTGCCAAAGAAGCTCCAAAGAACGACCCGGCCTGGAGTCTGGAAGGTGCCGGCTACTCCGCTATCGTTTACAAACCATCTGATGTTGCCAATGCAAGCGGTCCGCACGTGCATGACCCGCGCAGTGGCGAGATCCTGGAATCGCATATCAACTGGTACCATAACGTGATGAACCTGTTGCGTGACTGGTATTTTATCCAGACAGCCGCGGTTGATCCACAGGCCCGTTCCATGGTTTTACCTGATGAACTGATGGGACAACTGATCCGTTTTGTATCATCACATGAAGTAGGACATACACTCGGACTTCGTCATAACTATGGTTCCTCATCAACAGTGCCTGTTGAAAATCTGAGGAACAATAGCTGGCTCGAGACCAATGGTCACACACCTTCCATTATGGACTATGCACGTTTCAACTACGTAGCGCAGCCTGAGGACAAGATCAGCCAGAAGAATCTTTTCCCCCGTATAGGAGATTATGATATGTGGGCTATTGAATGGGGTTACCGCTGGATGCCACAATCCACTCCGGAAGCTGAAATTCCCCTTCTGAACAAACTCACCATGGAGCGTTTGAAAAACAAGCGTCTCTGGTTTGGAACTGAAACAGATCCTGACGATCCCCGTGGTCAGAACGAAGACCTGGGTGATGATGCCATCAAAGCCAGTGGTTATGGTATAAAAAACCTGCAACGCATTGTTGCCAAACTTCCTGAATGGACCAAACAGGCCAATAAGGATTATACAAGCCTGGGCCAGATGTATGCGCAGTTGAGAGGACAGTACCAGAGATATATGGGTCATGTGGCTAAAAGTGTAGGTGGCATTTACACTACACCCAAGATGACCGAGGAACCCGGTGTTGTAGTTGAATTCGTGTCAAAGGCCAAACAGAAAGCTGCCATGCAATACCTGCATGAGCAATTATTCAAAACACCAAAATGGCTGGTTGATAACGATATCTCCTCTTACACAGGCGATAATAAGTTGACCACTATCTTAAATGTTCAAAACAATGTGCTCAACAGGTTGCTGGGTGTAAGCACCTTCAACAAACTGGCTCGTTTCGAGGCCGAACAACCTGCCAATGCCTATACGGCACATGAAATGGTTACTGACCTCAGGAAAGGAATCTGGAGTGAACTGGTGAGCAAACAGCCTATTGATATTTACAGGAGAGGCTTGCAGAAATCTTTTGTTGAAACACTCAACAAAATCATCAACCCGCCTGCTTCTTCCAATATAACCATCGCTGGCTTCGGCACTATTTCCACAGGCGCGAGTCCCACTTCCGATGCGGTATCCGTAGCAAAAGCTCAACTGAGACTTTTACAGGCTGAGATCCGCGCTGCCCTTCCTGTTTACAGGGATGTGGCCAGCCGTGCACACCTGCAGGATGTGAGCGACCGTATCACTGAAGCGTTAAACCCGAATAAATAAGTTTCATCTACTTAATAAAAAAGCCTCCTGCGAAGGGGGCTTTTTTTTAAGTCAAAATTCAAAAGGCAAAATTCAAAAAAATTCAGATAACGAATTTTACTTAACCGCAAAGGACGCAAAGGATATACTTAATAAAATTATGAAGTGCTAAACGCAAAGAAGACGCAAAGGTTGTTCGATAATTCTTTGCGTCTTCTTTGCGTCTTCTTTGCGTATCCTTTGCGGTAAAAAATGAAATAAACGATCTTTTGAATTTTGACTTTTGAATTTTTGACTTTTGAATTGACCAATTACAGACTCCTCACCACCACTCCCCTCAATTCTTCTTCTGCTCCTTCGCCCATGCATCTTTCAACGTAACGGTGCGATTGAATACAAGACGTGCATAAGTATCACGGTTATCAAGTGTGAAATATCCTTTTCTCAAAAACTGGTAGCGTTCATTCAGTTTGGCAGTTTTTAATGCAGGTTCCGCGAATGCTGTTTTTACAGTTTGTAAGGACTCCGGGTTGATATAATCCTTGAAATCACCTTCTTCACTCGAAGGATCTTCCACTTTAAAAAGGCGGTCGTATAAACGCACTTCGGCTGTTACCGCCTGGGTGATTTCCACCCAATGCAAAGTTCCCTTCACATTAATTCCGGAAGTGTCATTGCCACTCCTGCTCTCAGGAATGTACGTGCATCTTAGTTCCGTTACATTTCCTGAATCATCTTTTACAGCTTCATCGCATTTGATGATGTAGGCCCCCTTCAGTCTTACCATGCCGCCGGGATACAGGCGGAAATATTTTTTAGGAGGATTCTCCATAAAATCTTCACGCTCCACATACAATTCCCTGCCGAATGGAATTTTACGGCTCGTGCTGGAAGGATCTTCAGGATTGTCTTCCAGTTCCAGCCATTCAATATCACCTTCGTAATTGGTGATCACCAGTTTTATAGGATCAAAGACCACCATGCGCCTCAGCGCGATTTTATTCAGGTGTTCCCGCACACAGAATTCAAGCAGTCCCACATCCGTAACATTATCTCTTTTGGCGATGCCCACCCGGTCGCAAAATTCCCTGATGGCTTCCGGCGTATAACCTTTTCGGCGCATGCCACTGATGGTGGGCATCCTAGGATCATCCCATCCATCCACATGTTTTTCATTGACAAGCTGCAGCAGTTTTCTTTTGCTCATCACGGTATAGGAAAGGTTTCGCCTCGCGAACTCATACTGGTGTGAGGGAAAAATCCCGAGTTGATTGATCAGCCAGTCGTAAAGTTCCCGGTGCGGAACAAATTCAAGTGTACAAATGGAATGGGTCACTTTTTCAATGCTGTCGCTTTGCCCATGCGCGAAATCATACATGGGATAGATGCACCATTTATCACCTGTGCGGTGGTGGTGTGCATGTTTGATCCGGTAGAGCAAAGGGTCACGCATGAGCATATTGGGATGGGCCATATCAATTTTCGCACGAAGCGTACGGCTGCCATCAGGAAATTCTCCAGCTTTCATTCTTTGAAACAGGTCGAGGTTTTCTTCCACTGAACGGTCGCGGTACTGGTTATTCCTTCCCGGTTCGGTAGGTGTTCCTTTTTGAGAGGCTATTTCTTCTGATGTGGAATCATCCACATAAGCAAGTCCTTTTTTGATAAGCGCCAGCGCAAATTCATAAAGCTGGTCAAAATAATCGGAAGCATACAATTCATTTTTCCATTCAAATCCCAGCCATTTGATATCTTCCTTGATACTCTCCACGTATTCGGTTTCCTCGGTTACCGGGTTGGTATCATCAAACCTGAGATTGGTATAACCGGGATATTTTTTGGTAAGCCCGAAATTGAGGCAGATGCTGGTGGCATGGCCCATGTGCAGGTAGCCATTGGGTTCCGGCGGGAAGCGGGTTACGATGGATTTATACCTGCCATTCTTCAAATCATCTTCTATGATCTCTTCTATAAAATTGATACTTCTCTCTTCGCTCATAAGCCAAAGATAGGATGGAGAGGCCAATGGAAGGATAGCCAGAGATCATTCGCCATTGGCAACCGGCAGGACTTATAACATTTTTTTGCCGATCAAAAACTGCGTTCTGCCGATAGCCTGCTTGTAAAAATGAATACCATGTTTAAATTTGAATCCCATACCGTGTAAATCCATTTAAATGAGAAAGTACTTAACCCAAATAAACCTCAGGCGATATTTTACAGAAAAGAATGCACTGACCGTAATGGTGGCCTTGTTTTGTTTCGTCATGATGATCATTTCCTTCTTCAGGGGTAATTCCATCTGGGAAGCCATTGCTTTTGCCCTTGCCTTTAGCCTTGCTGTTGAAGTGATCTGCCACCGAGCCAAAGAAAACCGTTAAGGTTTCAAACCTTCCCGTCTCCTTTTTTTGTGATTGTCTATCTTTAGACCCACGATTGCTGCTATTTTTGCCAAATTTTAAAAGCATTAAATGGCGCAAAGAAGCATCATTACCGGTACCGGCTCCTACATCCCGGAACAGATCGTCTCCAATAAAGAGTTTTCCGAACATAAATTTTATGCGGAAGATGGCCAGCCCATCGAAACCGCTCCTGCCGAGATTGTTGAAAAATTCAAACAGATAACTGGAATTGCTGAGAGGAGGTATGTGACCAAGGATCAGACCGCTTCAGATATTGCCACCATTGCTGCCCAAAGAGCCATTGAGGACAGCGGCATTGATCCCGAAACCCTTGACCAGCTTATCGTAGCCCATAATTTCGGAAATGTGATTAGCAATACCATTCAGTCGGATGCCGTGCCTTCATTGGCCAGCCGGGTAAAGCATAACCTCAAAATACATAACCCAAACTGTGTTGCCTACGATATTCTCTTTGGCTGCCCGGGATGGGTGCAGGGAATGATCCAGGCCGATGCTTTCTTTAAAGCAGGCATGGCAAAAAAAGCCCTGATCATTGGTACCGAAACCCTGTCAAGGGTTATTGACATGCATGACCGCGACAGTATGATCTTCAGTGATGGAGCCGGCGCCTGTATACTGGAATACAAGGAACACCCGCAAAGCGGCATCATTGCTTCTTCTGCGGTTACCCATTCCATTGACGAAGCATATTTCATTCACCTGGGACAATCCTACCACCCTGAAGCAGATCCAGGTGTGCGTTATATTAAAATGAAGGGCCGGAAGGTGTATGAATACGCTATCAAGCAGGTGGCCGAAGCAATGAAGAACTGCCTGGATAAAGCCGGTGTAGGCATCAACCAGTTGAAAAAGATCTTCATCCACCAGGCCAATGAAAAAATGGACGAAGGCATCATTAAAGTACTTTATAAATTATACGGACTCAAGGCCTCTCCTGCCGACGTCATGCCCATGTGTATCCAGTGGCTGGGTAACAGTTCAGTTGCTACCGTTCCCACACTTTACGACCTGGTAAAGAAAGGGAAACTTGAAGAACACGCGCTTCATGAAGGTGACATCATCCTGTTTGCATCGGTTGGTGCCGGCATGAATATCAACGCGGTCTGTTACAGGGTCTGAGGATCAATGACCGCCTCAATTGCCCGGCCTATGTTACGGAATCATTAATTTTTTGGATCACCCTGCTTCATGGCATAGGTTTTTTATGACTTACTTAAACATATACCCATGTCAGATAATAATGAGCTGCTGCCTGGCGGCAGCCTTTCTCCCGAGAACAAAGGATCGCAGGACAAGCCTGAAAAGTTTGAAAGCGACACCCAGAAGATCGTAAGGAAGCACCTCGAAGATCCGGACCACCAGATCACTGACGAGGAAATGAAAAATATCAGGGTAGGCATGATACCGCCGGAATTAAGCGAAGCTACCAATGCCAGGCTGGAAGGAGATGATGCTATCGAGGAGGTTGAGAAAAAGATCGTTGGCCATGAAGATCAGATAAAAGAAGAAAAAAACACGCGCAACGACAAACTCAATCCCTGGGATGTGAGGGAGTCTTAGGTGAATGGTGAATCGTGAGGCCATTGGCTATTGGCTTTTGTCACCATTCACGATCATTGCTCCCCCGGATGGTAAGTCCTCGCCGCATGCTTCATCACATCCTTCCTGTAAAACAGTACCTTTTTGAATTTTCCTTCAAGGAACATTTCAGACTGGTCAGCATAATTTTTGGATGCCGGATCAAATGATTGCCCGCCTGTGAGCACCGACAAAGCCCTGACTTCTTTGCCAAATTCAACACTGGCTACGAAACTGTTCCCATGTGTACCATAGCGCCGGTTGGTATGTGAAAACCTGGTTGAAGTAAAGGAAGGTAAAGAACCAAATACCGCGGCAGCCTGGCTTACTGCAAGACTTTCCCGTTCATCATTAAATCTCCCATCCACAGTTCGCTGGAAACGGTTGATCATCCCCCAACCGATTTTCCAATTCCCGAATCTTGCTTCAATATCATCCAGCGTTTCCCTGAATAACCGGATTGAATTTTGTGCTGTAGTGAGGTCCAAAGCAGATTTCATTTGCCTTAATGCATTCGTCTGATCGTAAGGATTGGAAGGAGGAGCAGCCTGCCTCAGCATACGGTAACCCCACTCGATGGCAATAGCAGCCGCAACGGATTCCTTTCTCGGAATCCTGTCCCAGTCCCTCACCAGTGCAATGGCTTCATCCATGCGGCCGGAACGAAGACTGTCACCCGCAGCAAGACTTTCATACGATCTCAGTAAATAAGGCTGCAAGTGTTCAAATGAGCTCAGGTAACGATTGTACCCGATGCTGTCGATCATGGATTCCAGGGTGACCTGGTTCATTCGGTCCAGCAGTCTTGCAGCCTGTATGCCCCTGAAATTTTCCCCGTCAGGCGCCATGTATTCAGGATAATCCTCCTGCTCAGGACTGCTGCTTCCCGATACAGTGAAGGGTGTTGAATTACAATTCTGGATCCACCCTGTTGCTGGATTATACACATGCACGGTTTCTTTTACTTCGTGTACACCCAGCCAGTCACTGGCTGAAGTGCTACCGTCAACCGGCATGCTGTAATCAAAGCCGCTTTTGCGCCTGGGTATAAAGTTGCCATGCCAGTAAGCAATGTTTCCTTTATTGTCTGCAAACACCGTATTGTTTGAATTGTTTACTCTCATTTCCATGATCTTCCTGTAATCGTCAAAGCCTTTCGCTTTGGTCCTCAGCCATGACTGCATAAGCGATTGCATGGACCTGTTATTTTCTTTCAGGCTCAGCCATTTTCCATCCCTGCTGCCTACTACCGGGCCGTGGCTGGTGGTAAAAGTTTCGAACACCTCCATCGTCATACCACCTGGGGTTTTGATGCGCACAGGGAGCAGCCGCTTGCCCACAGGTAATAGATTGCCATCGTATTCCTGGAAAAATTTTTCACCCTTTGTGATGATTTTTTCCTGGTACAGGTCAGCCACATCCGCATAGCTCGAAGTATGCATCCAGCCGCAGTATTCATTAAAGCCCTGGTATATGAAAAAAGTACCCCAGGTTACAGCACCATAAGCATTCAACCCTTCTTCACTCACTATATGCACTTCCGGCCGGAAGAAAAAACTTGTATGCGGGTTGATGTAAAGAATGGCATTACCATTAGCGGTCTTCGCGGGGGCCACGGCAAATCCATTGGAACCGGTATGCTGTTCCAGGTAACCTTTATGTTCTATTGGTATAAAAGAAGAACCCTGGTTTCTGGCCGGGTACATTTCCCGCATATCCCTGGTCGTTAGTCCACCGGTTTGCGTGGCACCTATGCTGCCATCTGTTCTTAGCAGTAAATACCAGGGCTGAAAACGGTTAATGAGCCGGGGTTTTACATCCGGGTTTTGGTGCAGGTAATAATTAAGCCCGTCTGCTGATGCATCCAGTAATTTCTTTAGCCATGCGGGACTATTCGCATAATCTTTCTGCGCGGCCACGGTATCATAAATTAGCCTGTTCTGCAAGTCCTGGTAAAGCCGGCTTTCTCCATACACTTCAGAAAGCCTGCCCAGCATTTCCAAAAAATTCAGCTCCACCTGGTCAAAATTATCTTCGGCCTGTGCATACATCAATCCGAACACCGCATCGGCATCTGTACGGCCATAGATATGAGGAATACCCCACTGGTCACGAATGATGGTAACGCTGGCAGCCTGCTTGCGGTAGCGGGCCGTTTCAATATAGGTGAACTGCTGTGCACTTGAAATAAGGGGAAAGAATAATAATATCAGGATTCTCATGTTAGGAAAATATAAGTTCAATTTACCAGCTTATAGTGTTTCGTCCGGGTCAGTATTCCTGAGCCTTCTCTGGAGGTAGGAAGAAAAATCGGGAACAGCAACCGGGTAATCATTCATCATCAACGCGGATGTCAAGATAAAATCCGCAGTGGTGCGATTACAGGCAATGATGATATTCCATGCAACTGCCAACCGGATCAGGGCTTTTACATCGCTGTCGTGCCCCTGCGTTTCCATCGGGTCCCAAAAGAAAACAATCATATCGATCCGCCCTTCAGCGATCATGGCTCCCAACTGCTGGTCGCCTCCCAGGGGACCGCTCAGTAATTTTTTGACCGGGTGATCCAGTTTTTTCTCAAGCAACTTACCGGTTGTGCCTGTTGCCACCAATTCATGTAAACGAAGCACATCCCTGTTGTACCAGGCCCAGTCAATTAAGTCAGATTTTTTGTTGTCATGCGCTACCAGCGCGATCCTCTTAACCACCTGCAGATTTCTTACTTCCTCCATGTTATTTCCAGATTATGCCATTAAGTTAAACAGATCAAATGGCTTGCGGCTTACGCAGGTACCTTCTTTTTTTGCTTGAAAGATATTTATCATGAATCACTTTTGCCATTGGTTTGTTCATGGCCTTGCTCTCCAGCCAGGAGATGATGTCGAGGTAGGCAAAGGCCCGGGTCTCGAACCTGCTTTTTTCAAACTTTTTGATCTTCTGGAGGAGTTTTTCGAATTCAGGCATCATCTGTCTTGCCGAAAGATGAAAATTCTGCCGCAGGAAACGAAACATCTCTTCTTCCACAACCGTAAGGTTATCCATTTTGGCCATGAAGCGGTAAACCGATTTGGTGAGTGGTTCCATCAGTTCATAATTCCCCAATTCATAATGGGCCAGCAGGTGTAGCAGGCGTGAATAACACTGGAGATCATTCCTGAGGTCAACTTTCCAATTGATGATTTTTTGCAGGTAATCGATGGAGGTATCATAATCGCCGCTGCCAAAATACAGGGAAGCGATTTTATAATAGAAAACAAGGATGCGGTGCCGGTCCAGGTACAATTCATATTCTTCCAGTTTCTCTTCAATGAAAGGCACCAGTTTGAGTCCTTCATTGAATGTACCCATCATGAAATGCCGGTTAATCCTTGCCGTAGTGAGATAAACAAAGATCTGGATGCGGTTATTCTCCACCTCCTTCGCGATTTCGGAAGCCGCGAACTTTTCGAATTGTTTAAGGGCCACATCAAACTGCTGGAAGTTACGCAGATCGAAATGGGCATTTAATAAATTGTGCAGGCCTTTGATATAATGGGCAGGCTCCACAGCTATCATGTGGCGGTGGTTATGAAACAGGTCTACCCATTTTTGCGTGTGCCTGTAATACATGATGAAGTCCTGCCGGATGAAGGCATACCAGCAGTAAGACTGGTGCAGGTATAATCTTTCATAAAAACCTTTGAGGTTGTAGGCATTTTGAGGGAAGTGGTCTTTGAAAAATTTTTTTACACCGGTTTCATCTTCTTCGTTTCTCGCATGACCGTTCTTGATATACCAACTGTAAAGCTGCAGGGTAAGATTGGAAAGCTGGGTGATATTCCTCCTGTTTTCATTCACTTCGTTTGCTTCCGCAGAAAGACTTGCAGCACGGTCCTGCAGGCTTCTGGTTATGTGAAGGGTTTCGATCTTCTTCTCCAGTGAAATGATCTGAATGAGGAAACTGTCCTGGTAATAATGATGAGCAATTTCCTTGAGCCGGTCAAGGATCTTGAGGCTCTGGTGGTACAGTCCCTTATTATAAAGGATCCTTGCATGATCGAGCTGCTCATGCAACTGGATGTCGATGTTCTCACCACCGCTCAGCAGCCGCAAACTGGCCAGGACCTGTTTGTAGAGGTGGGCCTTGATATTGGACAACTGCTGTTTTTTGATGGCTGGCAGTTTTTTGAGTAAAGCCGCCTCATCATAATGCGCCATTTTATCGAGTGCATCAAAAAGCTGAACGATTTTCAGGTCTTCATTAGCACTGTTTCTTTTGATATAAAGCTTGAAATTCCTTTTTTCGGACTTGTGCAGAGATTTTATTAACTGGTATAAAGGTTCCGCAGTTCTGTTGGGCATCGTATCTTTTTTATCCTGGAATCCAATAGCAGCAAGGGTTTTAGCTGGTGCATACCTCTTTCAGCATTGTAATTCCTTCCATATTTTAATTGAATCCGGCAACCACCCCACCCTATTTTTGTTCCAGGATGAATGATCCAAAACTAACTGGAATCAGTCCTTTTCAATACAGACTCAAGAATCTCTATTCATATAGCAAGCAATCGTTAGCACCCGCTGTTTCTACAGTGGGTTTTTCTTTTCGCAAAATACTCCATTTAAATCATTTTTTATGGCGTTAACAAAGGAGTCTATAAGCACGCAACCTCAACTTCAACCGACCAACCGGTTCCGGATCCTGCCCTTACTGGCCTTGCTTTCAATAGCTATCGCTTGTTTTTTATTTCCTTCCCTGCCGGCCAGTCCTGCAGCAGGAAATGAATCCATCAGTTTTGCCGACACTGCCTGGATGCTCACGGCCACTGCCCTTGTACTGATCATGACACCGGGACTGGCTTTTTTTTACGGGGGAATGGTCAGTAAAAAGAATGTGCTTTCCACCATGCTCCAGAGTTTTATCAGCATGGTGGTCATTACGCTTTTTTGGGTAATTACCGGCTTCAGCATGGCCTTTGGTGAATCCTGGGGAGGTATCATTGGCAATCCCTTCGATTTTTTCATGATGAAAGGAGTGCTTGATGGCCAGCCCTGGCCTGCGGCCCCTACCATTCCCCTGGTGCTGTTTGCTTTTTTCCAGCTCAAGTTCGCCATCATCACACCCGCCCTCATCACCGGAGCATTTGCTGAAAGAATCCGCTTCCGGTCCTATCTCATTTTTATCGTGCTCTTTTCCATCTTCATTTATTGTCCGCTTGCCCATGCCACCTGGCACCCAGATGGATTGCTGGCAAAAAATGGTGTACTGGATTTTGCAGGCGGCACCGTAGTGCATATGAGCGCGGGCTGGGCCGCACTGGCCTGCGCGGTTTTCATGAAAAAAAGGTCCGTCTCCAGCCATAACCCGGCACGCATTACCTATGTGCTGCTTGGCACCGGGCTGCTCTGGTTCGGCTGGTTTGGTTTTAATGCAGGCTCGGCTTTCGGCGCCAATTCACTTGCTGCAACCGCACTGGCCACAACAACCACCGCTTCCGCTGCGGCAGCATTCGGCTGGATCAGTTTTGATGTGCTGCGTGGTAAAAAACCGTCGGCCATGGGAACCTGCATCGGTATGGTAGTAGGCCTGGTAGCCATTACGCCGGCGGCGGGTTTTGTTACCATCCCCCATTCCATCATCATCGGGCTGGTTTCATCGGTAATCAGCAACATTGTTGTTATACTAAGGAGTCGCACTTCCATTGATGATACCCTTGATGTATTTCCCTGCCATGGCGTTGGAGGTATGGCGGGCATGCTGCTTACCGGGGTGTTTGCAAGCAACCGCATCAACCCGGTTGTTGCCGGTAATGGTTTGATTTATGGTGAAGGAAAATTATTCCTGGTGCACCTGGTTTCGCTGGTACTGGTGTCTGTGTTTGTACTGGCCGGCACCTGGATACTTTTAAGAGTGGTGAATTTTATAACACCCATGAGGGTTTCAGATGATGAGGAGGCAACCGGGCTGGATCTTTCACAGCACGGAGAAAAATTGTAGGAAACGGATCGCATGAAAAGTGCCACGGGAGAAATGGATGATGATCATGATGAATGAAATATCGAGTTAATTCCGGGTTTAGGGGCCAGTTCCGTAAAACCATTAACTGATGTGTATCACTAACACAGTAATTAACAAAAGTGTATTTTTGAAGCTTGTAAAAAAAGATCGGTAATAAATAGAATCTGGAAAACCAATGCAAAAAAAAGTTAGCCGCATAGGCGTTCTCACCTCGGGGGGTGATTCACCGGGAATGAATGCCGCGATAAGGGCGGTCGTAAGAACAGGAATTTATTATGGCCTTGAAGTTTATGGCATCATGCGCGGGTACCAGGGCCTTATTGAAGATGATATCTTCCAGATGGAAAGCCGTTCGGTTGCCAACATCATCCAGCGTGGCGGCACCATCCTGAAAACAGCACGTTGTAAAATCTTCCACAAACCTGAAGGCCGTAAGATGGCCTTTGAAGTTTTACAGAAAAGAGGGATTGACGGACTGGTGATCATTGGAGGAGACGGCTCCTTCCGTGGCGCGGTAGAATTCAGTAAAGAATATGATATACCCTGCATCGGCCTCGCAGGTACTATTGACAAGGATATCTATGGTACAGATTTCACCATTGGTTTTGATACAGCAGTAAATACCGCGGTGGAAGCCATTGATAAGATCCGTGACACGGCTGATGCGCATGACCGTTTGTTTATTATCGAGGTTATGGGCAGGGATGCCGGTTATATTGCACTTCACAGTGGTATTGCCACTGGTGCTGAAAACATCCTGATTCCTGAAAGAAGAACAGATGTGGAAGCCCTGATCCTCTCACTTGAAGAAAAAGAGAAAAGAAAAAAACTGGTGAACCTCATCGTGGTGGCCGAAGGCGATGAATTTGGCGGCGGCGATGAAGTGGCCAAACTGGTGAAGGAAAGATTACCGCAGACAGAAATGAGAGTGGTGATCCTCGGGCATATACAGCGCGGTGGCTCACCCACCTGCCTCGACAGGCTGATAGCCAGCCGCATGGGTTATCATGCAGTAGAATGCCTCATCCAGGGAAAGCACAATGTATTCGTAGGCATCATGAATAATAAAATGAATTATGTGCCCCTGGAAAATGTAGGCAAAAGAAGAGGCACCATCAGTGAGGAATGGATGAAGATCGTGAAGATACTCGCCAGTTGATCACCATTACTTCAAACGACTATCAGGAGACATAACTTTTTCAAATATTCTAAAATCTAAAATTCTCCCCGGAGAAAAACCATATGAGCAAGCAAGCAACAAAATATTACCATAAGGAGATGGACAGGACGGCCGGTATTGAACATACTTACCATCGTACCAAGATCGTGGCTACTGTAGGACCAGCCTGTGACACTTATGAAAAACTTCTTGAACTGGTAAAATGTGGCGTGAATGTGTTCCGTCTTAATTTTTCACATGGCGGACATGATGATAAAAAACAGATCATTGAATACATCCGCCAGATCAATAAAACAGAACCATACAACATCGCCATACTCGGTGACCTCCAGGGTCCAAAACTCAGGGTGGGTGAAATGGAAAACGGGGGAATTGAGATTGCTCCCGGCGACATCCTCACTTTCACCAATGAAAAACTGGTAGGCACTAAGGAAAGGATCTATGTATCCTATCCTAACCTGCACAAGGATATCAAGCCAGGCAATATCATCCTAATTGATGATGGCAAACTGGAAGTAAGGGTAAAAAGAATTTTGAAGAACAATGATGTGGAAGTGGAAGTGACCATGGGTGGAAAACTTTCATCCAAGAAAGGAATCAACCTGCCTGATACCAAGATCTCCCTTCCGGCACTGACAGAAAAAGACCTGGCGGACCTGGAATTTATCATTGACCAGGAGCTGGACTGGGTGGCGCTTTCATTTGTCCGCAGCGTAAAGGACCTGATCATCCTGCGTAACAAATTGCAGGAAAGACAGAGCCGCACCAAAATCATTGCTAAAATTGAAAAACCTGAAGCGCTGAATAACCTGCGCGACATCATCGTGGAAAGCGATGCGGTAATGATTGCCCGTGGTGACCTGGGTGTGGAACTTCCTGTTGAACAGATCCCGCTGATCCAGCGTAATATCATCAGCAAATGCCTGCACCGAGCCAAGCCGGTGATCGTGGCTACGCAGATGATGGAGAGCATGATCGACCGCAGCAAACCAAACCGCTCCGAAATCACTGATGTGGCCAATGCCGTACTGGAAGGTGCTGACGCGGTGATGCTGAGTGGCGAGACTGCCACCGGCAACCATCCAAAACTGGTGGTGGAAACCATGCGCAAGATCATCATGGAAGTGGAAAGAACTGAGTACCGGTACAACAGGGAAGAGTTCCTGCATCCACAACCCCACTCACCTTCTTTTCTCAGCGATGCGATCTGCTATAATGCCTGCAAACTTGCTGATGATGTAAAGTCCGATGCGCTTATAGGAATGACACAAAGTGGATATACCGGGTTTATGCTGAGCAGTTACCGTCCCAAGGCACCCCTGTTTATTTTTACCAAGGAAAGATTTTTGGTAAACCAGTTGAGCCTGAGCTGGGGTGTTCGTGCTTTTTATTATTCTGAAGAGAACTCTTTGGATGATATCATATTCGACCAGATCGATATTCTGCAGGAAAGAGGATTTCTGAAATCGGGTGATACAGTGGTAAGTACCGGCAGCACTCCAATTCATATGCACCTGCCTACCAACGTAGTAAAGATTACAAGGGTTGAATAAATTTTTTTGATCAATAAAAAAGGTTTGGCTCCCACCAAACCTTTTTTTATTGCTATCCTTTTATCATCTCCACACACATAGGATCAGGGCTGCCACGGCCTGGCCCAGCACATGGTATAAGCCATCGATCAGGTGAAGCCCGAAAGGTTTTTTTACATAGAGGTAACTAACGCTGATGGCTGTTGCGGAAAAAAACAGGCCCGTAAATACCCCCAGCTTGATACCGGAAATCGCTTCAAAGAGCCCAAGCCTGTTGATCAGGATGGCAAGGCCTGCCGTTGTAAGAAACATCAGGATAAAAGAATAGAACATGATGGCCCCGGCTCCTTTTTTTGCATCGGGATTATTCATATCGATTTTCTGGTACGCCACCCATTGTTTGCCGAACAGTGGAGAATACCATAAGGCACCCAGGGCAAAATAGGCAATGGCTGCAACAAGGATATGCAACCAGTCAAGGTCAGAAAAAAATGAAGTGTCCATAATTAGTGGTTTTGGTAATTTGTGTAAAAAGTTAGAAACAATTTTCAATAAGACCTAACAATGATCAACTATAATGACCGCACCTTCCGGCCGGTGAACAATTCTGAGAATGGTGAAGTGAATGCCGAAACTACGTTTCATTACCAGCAACAGGGCTTCCTGGTCTCAGCCACTTATTCCGGTGGCAAGGTATTATTTGGCCACCTAATAGGGCTTGCGGATGCTGATGGCAATATGGAGATTCGCTATCATCATGTAAATGAGAATGGTGAACTCATGACCGGCATTTGCCAGTCAACCCCGGTTGGCCTTCCTGATGGCAGGCTGCGGCTTTATGAAAAATGGAAATGGACCAGTGGTGATGGTTCGGAAGGTGAAAGCATAGTGGAGGAGGTGGTAGAGTGAGTATGTTCTGCCATTAAAGTATTAGCTATGCTGTTTATTCTTTAAAGGTTTTTCGTAGACCTTCTTCAAACGATACAGGATCATAGCCCAGTTCATGTACTGCCTTGCTGATATTGAAACCTGTTTTTGCGGGCCTGGCTGCAGGTTGTGTAAACTCATGCGCTTCTACTTTTGTAATCAGTTATTCATCGAGTGAAAGA
>CAYWSQ010000015.1:0-30881 GCA_964460925.1 uncultured Flavisolibacter sp.
TATCCAAAACTTTCCAGGAAAAAATGCGCTTCATCAATATTAATGATGCGGCCCACATCGAATTTTTTCCTTTCACAATGTTCCCAGGAGCGCACGATCTCTTCCACCGGCTTGTCAAGACCAAGGGTCTTGGCTATATTATTGGCCGTTCCCAAAGGTAATACTGCCACCGGCCAGTGATGGTCTAACACCTTTCGGTCCAGCATTTTTTTGCTGATCTTCCTAACGGTGCCGTCACCCCCGGCAATAACAATGAACGAAGCTTCTTCATCAAAATCTTTGATGCTGTTTTTCTTTGTGGATGAATATCTACACTGGTAACCTTCTGATTCTACCAGGCTGGTTAATTTTTCCTGGTTATGTGCCTCGTCTCCTGCTGTTGGATTGTGAAAGAGCTGGATAATGCCTTTCCTGTTTTTTTCCTGCATATGGTAGTGCCTGTTAAAATTATACCACAGGAGATGGCATGAAAATGTGGGCAATAAGAGTATGAGGATCTTAATTACAAATGATGATGGGATCTATAGTCCCGGTATAGCAGCGCTGGCCCGCACGGCCTCGAGATTTGGAGAAGTAACCGTGATTGCCCCCGACGTAGAGCAATCATCAATGGGTCATGCTGTTACCCATTCACGGCCACTTTCCTTTAAACCATCGCCCATCACTTTCGAAGGCATCCAGGCTTTCAGGGTGAATGGTACCCCGGCTGACTGTGTAGCCCTCGGCACTCATTTATATTCCAAAATCGATGTTGTGCTTTCGGGCATCAACCTGGGACCAAACCTTGGAAATTCCATGTGGCATTCAGGCACGCTGGCAGCAGCCAAGCAGGCTGTTTTATTAGGTATTAAAGGCATCGCTTTAAGTACGCCTGTTGGCAAGTCGGAACCCGACTTCAGTTCTATTGATTCCTATGTATCGAAAGTCCTGGAACTGTTACTGCCAACGGAAGGCCTCAGTCTTTTTAATGTCAATTTTCCTCCTGGTCCCAAAGGCATCAAATGGACCCGGCAATCAGTGAGCCTGTATGATGGTAAGATCGTACCCGGGATGGACCCAATGGGCAGAAAACATTACTGGTTCACGGTTACACCGCTGGAACCTGCTGAATCAGACACTGACCGGTGGGCAGTGGAAAACGGTTATGTTTCCATTACACCGCTGCGGCTCGATCTTACAAACGAACAGGAACTGGCAGCGCGGAGAAAAGAGATCCCGGTCGAAAACAACCATTAACCGCGTCATAAATTCAAAATTCCAAAGGGCTTAACTTCGGCTGCTTAACTGAATGTCATGCCGAAAAGGACCGATTATATTTCCTGGGATGAATATTTTATGGGTGTGGCCCTGTTAAGTGGCCGCAGAAGCAAGGACCCTTCCACCCAGGTAGGTGCCTGCATCGTGAACAGCCAGAACAAGATCGTTGGGGCGGGTTACAATGGCCTGCCTTCCGGTTGCGATGATGAAAATTTTCCCTGGGAGAAGACAGGCGATTTCCTGGAAACAAAGTATCCTTATGTATGCCATGCTGAACTGAATGCCATCCTGAACAATATTGGAATGGATCTTTCCGGTTGCCGCATTTTCACAGCGCTCTTTCCGTGTAATGAATGCAGCAAGGCCATCATCCAGTCGGGCATCAAGGAAGTGATCTTCCTGAGTGATAAATACGATGGGACCGATGTGTCCAAAGCCAGTAAACGGCTTTTGGAAAATGCCGGGGTCTCCTACCGGAAAGTAAATGTAAACAGGAGCAGTATTGAACTTTCGTTCGACGAGTTCAGGGTTTAACAGGTTTGCAAAGCAGTACAGGTAACTGCCATGGGTAACCGGCATTTAAATTGCATCGCTTCCTGAAACTTTTAAAATGAGCATTACTGAATTGATCGTTCTGCTGGTGATCGCTGCCATTTGCGGTGGCATCGGCCAGTCCCTTGCAGGTTACGACCTGGGTGGCTGCCTGGTTTCTATTGTTGTAGGATTTATTGGTGCCTATATCGGCATGTGGATGGCGGGTGAATTCGGGTTACCTGAGATCTTTGCTGTGAACATTGGGGGTAAAACCTTTCCCATAATCTGGGCCATCATCGGTTCAGCCGTGTTCACACTTATCGTCGCACTGATCCGCAGGGCAGTGGGTGGAGGAAGAAGATACTGACCCTCCTGTTCTCTTTGGCACGGGATTTTAATAAGACAGTCTAAAACAAGGAATATGAAAAGATTTTTTTTAATGGCTGGATTATCAGTCGCCCTTTTTGCCTGCAATAACGACAGCGCAACTGTTACGGTTGACAAGGATAGTTCAGACCATGCAGCCAACACTGAAAGATCCTATACTTCTTCCGATGGAGATGTAAGCTACAGGGAAGGTAAACTGGTAGTATGGAGAAATGGAGCCTGGGTGGATGCCGATGATGATGTGCGTCTTGAGGACGGTACCGTAGTGCGCCGCAATGGTGAGGTGGAAAGAGAGGGAAAGGTTGTGGTACTGGAAGATGGAGAAGTAGTTGACAGGACCGGAAGGTTTTTCGACAGGGCAGGCAATGCCATCGAGAACGCCTGGGATAAAACCAAGGAAGGTGTAAAGGAAGCTGGTAAGGAAGTGAAGGAAGGCGCAAAAAAAGTTGGTGAAGAAGTGAAGGATGTATTTAAAGATGATAACAACTGATTTTTGCTTTCAGAGTTTAATACAAAAGATCCCGCCCCGTGCGGGATTTTTTTATGAAAGCGGTTCGGGAGGCGGGGCGCTACTAGCCGGCCTGGAGCGGTCTTCCGGTAAAGGAATAAATTCATGGTTGTCGTTGGGCGGTAGAAGGATCCTGCCTTCTTTCCAGTCGGCCTTGGCCTGCTCGATCCGCTCCCTGCGTGACGACACAAAATTCCACCAGATAAACCTTTCACCCAGGGGCTCACCGCCCAGCATCATCATTACGGTATCTTCTAGTGCTGAAATGAATGGATCTACGGAATGAGTAAACACGATCATCTGGCCTGCACCATAAGCTACTCCACTAACTTCTACTGTTCCTTTCACGATATATACGGCTCTTTCCCTGTGCTCCTGCGGCAAACCGAACCTCGCGCCTTTGTCAAGCATAACATGCAGGTAAAACAGAGGTGAATGTGTTTTTACATGATTGTTGAGACCGAATGCATTGCCGGCGATCAAACGCATCCAGATTCCTTTTTCTTTGAAAACGGGAAGCACACCAGGCTGGTAATTTTCAAATGAAGGTGCATCTTCCTCGTTCTTTTCAGGAAGTGCCACCCAGGTCTGGATCATTTCAAGTTCTCCTCCCGCCAATACGGACGGATCTTCAAATCTTTCAGAATGGGCAATCCCACGCCCGGCTGTCATCCAGTTCACTTCCCCGGGCCGGATCACCTGTTCAACACCCAGGCTGTCGCGATGTGTTACCCTGCCCCCGAACAGGTAGCTGACTGTGGAAAGGCCAATATGGGGATGAGGCAATACATCGAGAGCATGAATATTACCAGGCTGCGCGGTAACCGGGCCTGCATGGTCCATAAAAATGAAAGGACCAACCATCCTCCTTCGCCGGAAAGGCAGGATTCTTTTCACCTGCATGTGCTGGCTGATGGAAGCGGCTCTTGCTTCGATTACTAAATCAATCATGCTATTAAATTGAATCAGAAGTTAAGCAGCTTTTTGCAAATGGGCTTAAATTTCATGCAGCATGATTATTCATGATAAAATATTTTCCTGACTGAACGGTTGTTGAGTTAAAAAAATAAACATGAAGCCAGCTAAAAAATCAGGAACAGTTCTATTTCGTTTATGCTTCAACGTTAGTATGTATAATCCCATGTTAAAAGAAATAAATCCTTAAAGTAGATTAGGGTAATGTTTCCCTGAAATTGAAATAAACCTGGATAGTCCCTGCCAACATCCCCTGCATAGTTGAATAATTTAGATTCCTGGGGCAAAAGGTACCGCCGGCGAGTACTCGTAAATACCCTTAGTAAATCTACGAATGAATCAATTTTACCCTGCAATGGTTTGCATAAGTGTTTACTCTGAAAGGCAATTGATCGTTTACTTTTAGGCCTGTTTGCCTGTTGCACAGTCAATTTTTTTCCGGCAGCATTTCAACCATTTTCACCTCGAACATTTCATCTTTCACCGAAACAAATTCCCGCGGCTGTTTGCAGGATGTAATTTTGATTTATCAAACAATCCGATACCTGTTAGAAAACAAAATCCTAAGAAAAACCAAAACCAGTATCCTAAACCGTTTTTGATCCTTATCCTGAAGAAACACCTATGAAAAACCCGGCGTCCTGACCGTTCCAATCAAAAGAACTACGCCTCAATAAAAAATCCCTCCCCCGGAGGGCTTTTTTTATGCTCTATACATTGCGCCGGTCTTATCTAAAACAGTTGGGCCACCGGCTTCCCGGGGTTTGCAGGTATTTTCATCGCTTGCAGTGGCACATTTATTTTATGGTTCAGATAGATTTAACCACCTTTCAGGTATGGAGATTGTTTTAGCCGTAGTCAGTATTTTACTAATCACCGCGGTTTTCCTTTCGTTTGTAAAGAACGATTTCTGGGTCTTCAAGATCCTTGAGTATCCCCGTCTTCAAAAGCTTGCCCTGGTTGTAGTAACACTTGCCGCATGGGCCTGGTACTGGCCTTTTGCAGAAACCTGGGAAAAAATCATTGTAGGTGCTCTTGTGCTTTCCCTGTTTTATCTCCTCTATAAAATCTGGCCTTATACCATGTTTGCCAAAAAAGAAATGACAAGGGTGAACAACGGGGATAAAAACAATGAACTCACCATTTTCGCTGCCAATGTATTGCAGGACAATACCCAGTTCGACCGTTTGTTGCAACAGCTCAACGCTGCCGACCCTGATATCATTTATTTGCTTGAAACCAATGCAGCCTGGTGCGAAGCCATGAAGGTTTTGGAAAAAAATTATCCATATTCCATCCTCGAGCCTTTGGAAAATACTTATGGCCTGCTATTGTATAGTAAACTGGAATTGTTGGAACCCCAGGTACGGTACCTGGTGAAAAATGACATCCCTTCTGTTAAAGCAATCATCAAACTAAATTCTGGTCAGCAGGTAAGGATATTTGGTCTTCACCCGGAACCACCTGTACCAGGCGAAAACCTGTATTCCACCGCCAAGGATAAAGAACTGATGAAGGTGGCCTTTGAAGTAAAAAAGGAAAAATTGCCCTGCATTGTTTTCGGAGACCTGAACGATGTTGCCTGGAGTCATACCACTGAACTGTTCCGGAAAGTAAGCGGGTTGCTCGATCCACGAAGGGGCCGCGGGTTTTACAGTACATTTTCGGCGCATCACTGGTTCATCCGTTATCCATTGGATTATATATTCTGTTCCTGTGAATTTGGACTCGTGAGAATGAAACGGATGCCCGCAAATGGATCTGATCATTTTGCTACACTTACTCATCTTGCATTTCAGAAACACCTCCTGAAGATCCAGGAAGAACCTGATGTGGATCATGCAGAAGTGGAAGAAGCCGCGGAAATGGCCACACAGGAAGTAAAAAATTAATCGTTCATGAAAAACATCTGGAAACTGATCATCAGCATTGCTATCCCGCTCGCAATTGGTTTTCTCGGCTCCTATTTTACCAGGCCTGAAATTGATACCTGGTACCAGACCATTGAAAAACCCTCCTGGCAACCGCCAAACTGGGTGTTCGGACCTGTTTGGACCACCCTTTATATTATGATGGGCATAGCTTTTTTCCTGGTGTGGAAAGATGAATCACGCGGACGAAACAGGAAGCTTGCGATGATCTTCTGGTCCATGCAACTGGTGCTGAATTTTTTCTGGTCCTGGATCTTTTTTAACCAGCATGAACTGGGTCTGGCCCTGGCAGAGATCATCGTTCTTTGGATTTTCATCTTCATTACGATCGTACTGTTTGGGAAAATCAACAAAATTGCAGCCTGGTTGATGGTTCCTTATATTTCCTGGGTAAGCTTTGCTTCACTTCTAACTTACACCATCTATACGCTGAATAATTAACGGATTGATTTACGAGGTACTGGCATGCCCCGGTTCTTTTTATTATTTTGTGCGGATGAAGTTTGTCCTGTTATGCCTGGGTGTTTTTTTCTCAGTGGCCTGTGCTGCCCAAAAGATCGAAAAGTTTTATGACTATACCGGCACTGAAGTTCCTGATGTGTCAAAAGCCCGCATATTCTCTATCATTGAGAAAAAAGATTCAGGGTGGAGCAAACAGGATTTCTATGTGAGGGAGAGCCTTCAAAGCATGGAAGGTTTTTACAAAGACCAGCAATGCAAAATTGAACATGGCCCTTTCAGGTATTACCATCCCAATGGTATGATCCGTGCCAGGGGATTTTATGCTGATGGTAATAAAACAGGCACCTGGCTCACCTTTCATTCCAATGGCATGTTAAGTGATTCTGTCACCTACAATCAATTGGGATGGGTTACCGGCACCAGGCTGGGATGGCACCCCAACGGGTATCCATCAGACTCTCTAGTTGTTAATACTGATGGAAGTGCTGTGGAAGTAAGCTGGTATGAAGACGGTATTCCTTCTTTCGCGGGCAGGTATGGGCCGGGCAAACTGCAACATGGCAAATGGCAGTATTTTCACCGCAATGGAAAACTGAGTTCCCTTGAAACCTATGAATTCAACCTGCTTGTTGACAAGGTATATTACGATGAAGATGGTACGCGGATGTCAGACACTACAAACCATGACCGCGACGCGGAATTTCCTGGCGGTAAAAAGGCCTGGTCAAAATATATTCATAAGAAAATTTATTTCCCTTCCCAGTTCAAGATCACCAACGCAGACGAGGTAACCGTAGTAGTACGATTTGCAGTGGATGAGGAAGGTAAAGTAGTGGAAGCAGAAGTAGTAGTTCCCTTTCATCCCGAATTTGACAAGATCGCACTGGATGCGGTTAATAAATCTCCCCGGTGGATACCGGCCGTTTCACATAATAGGAAGGTAAAAAATTATCACCGCCAGGCAGTAACCTTTTCACAGGATTAAGTATTCCTGTATATCTAAATTTTTCTCTTCTTTCTGAAATAAACCGAAGGGATCCAGACCATAATGACCTCTGCAGCCAGCAAAGGCACAAAGGACCAGAAGTATTCATTCACGATACGCCGTGTCAGCGGATCCTGGATTTTGCCAAACAGAAAATCAAGAGGAAAAATCCCGTCAATACGCACCGCAACAAACGCCAGCAGCGCGATATAACTGCGTACCATGAACTGGCGATGTGCTTTAATGTTACCCATCTTTATAGCCTTCCACGCGAATGCGGTTGAAACCAGGGCAAATACAGCAAGAAGGAAAAGAGAGATCCTGCAAGGACCGCAGGAACTTATGAGAGCAAGCCTGAGTGCTGACAATCCCGCGAGCGCTACACCAAACATATACCACTTGCCAAGCATCCTGTGAAGTTTTACATAACGTTTGCGCAGGTAGCCTGAGAATTGAAGCGGACCGGTAAAAAGGGTAATAGATCCACCCGCCATATGTGTAACCACCCATACCTGGTTATTGAAAAAGCTGTTTCCGAAGACCGCGCTCCGGTATCCATAAAAATAGGCAACTACATTATCCAGGAAAAAATATATACTGAGCGCTATGATCAGCGACCAGGCCATGAATGTGAAAACCCGTGAGGTCCAGTATAACATAAGCAGCAATTAAAGTTCCGGGCAGCCAGGAAATTATACTGAAAAGCCCATCACACGATCTTATCTCTTAATGCTTTGGATACTGCTTCAGTTCCTGAATTCACATGAAGCTTCGCGTAAATATTTCTTACATGTGATTTTACCGTATCAAAAGCAATGAATAGTTCGGCAGCGATCATTTTATAACTCTTACCCTCTACCAGCAATTGCAATACTTTCTTTTCCTGCTGCGAAAGGTTATAGTCCACCGATGCGGGGGTGAGGTTATTCCTGAAAAGTTCCAGCATCCTGCGAGCAATGCCGGGCGTCATGGGAGAACCGCCATCATTCACATCCGCAATCGCCTGCAGGTAGCCTTTTGGTGTGGTTGACTTCAGAATATAACCTGAAGCGCCGGCGCAGATGGCATTGAAAATATATTCGTCTTCGAAAAATACAGTCTGTATGAGTACCTGTACCGAAGGAAAATGCTGTTTGATCAGCTTCGTTGCTTCGATACCATTCATACCGGGCATTTCGATGTCCATCAATACGATTTGTGGAGTATCCGCTTGAAGTATGGAAAGCATCTCATCGCAATCGGGATAGGCCCCGTTGCAGGTGTAACCTTCCGAACTGTTCACCAGCATTTCCAGCGTTTCGCGGAGATGATTATTGTCTTCAAATATGGTAACCTTTATCAAAATATTTTTTTTCAAAATTCCGGAAAGCATACACGGCAATCAATAGCGAATAAGGGTGACCATTCCAACCGAATTGCTGAAAAATGCAGTGTGAATGCAGCCAGCATTTTTCCCCTCATTCTCTAATGTAATAAACATTGGCCTGCAGGCCATAATTTTTCTTCTCAGATCCATTCACCCGATTTCGCTATTGGGCAAAATAGTTCCGGGATGGAGATTTACAGAAATTTTTGTCATATGAAACTTATCAGTTCCCGCCTGGTTTTGCTGCTTGTACTTTTCACCTTCTCCTATGCCATGTGCTCCAAAAACGATGCTACCCCAAACCCCACGCAGGTGAATCTGCCAAACAAAGGATTTTTATGCACTATGGGCATTAACAGTATTGATGTGCTGGACACGATCTGCATAAGAAATAATGGGAGCGGAAGATATGGTGACATTACCAGCTATTCTCACACTGCGGAAAGCCGTGGATTCATCAAACGACCACGTGATTTTTATGAACTGATCAATACCGGGGCCAACCAGTATCATATCAAAGTTTCCGGGGGAGAATACCTTGGTTATAAATTCAACCAGTATCAAACGAATTATAACAGGTACTCATTCACAATGGATCCAAGTCCCGGAGCAAACAACCTGTTCCTGATCGAACAGAATGGGAATAAATTCACCATCCGCCCGGTGGCTAACCCAAATGTTTATCTCAGTACCATGGCCGCTACTGTACAACCGCCAGATCCTTCTCATACAGTTCTCAGGTTCCTGGAAGGCAATCCCCAGCCCTGGTGGTTCATGCAATGATGATTGCAGATAAAAAAATCTCTTTACCTTTTACTATCTGACCATCTGATCATGCTACGTAAATCTTTTTATCACAGGTTGGTTTTACTTCATTTCCTGGTGCTATACGCTTTTGCAGGAAATACACAAGACCAGTCACTGGATGATTTTATCAGGGCCAACGACACCCGTAACATAGCAAGGGTCCTGAAATCAAACGGTGGCATCAATAAAGCAGACGCGGAAGGCGATACGCCTCTTATGCTGGCTGCACTTTACGGAAATGCCGAAACAATAAAATGGATGCTGAGGAAAGGTGCTGATCCCAACGGTAAAAACAGTGAAGATGAAACAGCGTTGATGTGGGCCATCCATGACCTGCAAAAAATCCGCATCCTGCTGGAGCATGGCGCTGACATCAATGCCAAAACCAAATCAGGCAATACTGCACTGATGCTTGCCAGCGTTGGGAATAACCAGTATGAAGTTGTTTCCTACCTGCTGGAAAAAGGTGCAGATGCCCTGTGCCGGAATAAAAGAAATGAAACTCCGCTCATCCGTGCTGCCATCTTTGGTGACACTGCTACACTGGGGCTGCTGATCAGGAAGGGCAATGATGTCAATGCAATCGATTCAAATGGATTTACGCCTTTACTTCAAGCGCTTTTCAATGTTAACAGGGAAGCCACGGTTTATCTATTGAAAAATGGTGCTGACCCTGAAAAAGTGGTTGCTTTTGGTTTAACGGCCATTATAGCTGTGGTCACCTACAATGACCTGCCTTCTGTGCTCGCTGTATTGGAAGCAACCAAAAACGTAAACGCAGTTGACGAAGGTGGGATCAATGCCCTGATGTGGGCTGTTTATAATGAACATGACAATACAGCTATCATCAAAGCCCTGCTTGACCGGGGCGTGGACATTCACATGAAAGATAAAAAAGGAATGACAGCCCTGGACTGGGCAAGAAAAAAGGGAAATACCAAAACAGTAGCGTTGTTGCTGAAAGCCGGTGCACGCTGATAAAATTTATGATGATGAAAAAATGCTTACTGATCTGCATGATGGCCCTCACGATTGTTTCCTTCAGGACCATCACGAAAGAACATAAGGCTGACCAGGCAGCGATCAGCCTTGCGATTGATAAAGGCATCCGCATTTTGCAGCCCAGCGACAGGTTGTTCCTGGAAAATGCAGGCACCTGTCATTCCTGCCACCACCAGGATCTTACAGCCATCAGTATGTTTCGTGCAAAAGAAAAAGGCTTTACCATCAATGATACCATCTACCAGGAAACAATAAAATCAATCATCTCCACCGTAAACACCAGGAAGGCTACCAACTCCCAGTTCAATGATCCTGTTGCTATCGTAATGTCGGGCAGCTACGCCACCTGGGCATTGTCGGAAGTAAATTATCCTGCTAACCGCGGCCTTGAATTACTTGCACGAAATTTACTCCAGCGGCAGACTGCCAATGGAAGCTGGGTTAGTCCCAACCCAAGGCCCCCGATGGAATATTATGCTTTCACCGCAACTGCGCTGGTAGTAAAAGCCGTTCGTGATTACCTGCCTGCGAATCTCAAAGAGGAAGCAGAAAAGAAAATAGCCAGGGCAAGAACCTGGCTGGAAAATGAAATACCGGAAGCAAATGAAGAAAAAGTTTTCCAGTTGCTGGGATTAAAATGGGCAAAGGGAAATGAACAGGTCATTGAAAAACAGGCATCAAAATTATTGGAAGCTCAAAGGCCTGACGGCGGATGGTCACAACTTGATTCCCTGCCAACTGATGCCTATGCCACAGGACAAAGTCTGTATGCCCTTGTTGAAACTGGCCAGGTCAAAACCACAGATCCTGCTTACCTGAAAGGCATTTCTTTCCTGTTAAAAAACCAGTACCCTGATGGATCCTGGAGAGTGATCAGCAGGAGCTTTCCTTCGGTGCCATTCGTTGAAACCGGTTTTCCGGAAGGTGGTCACCAGTTTATTTCCGCTGCTGCAAGCAACTGGGCCCTGATGGCTTTGCTGCAGGCAAGTGAGAGTAAGTAGTTGAGAGTTCAAAGTCAAAAGTTAAAAGTCAAAAGTCAAAAAACTCTAGGTGAGTAACCTCTTTCTTCTCCGCCATCCGCCGGCGCTGACTTGTCAGCTTAAGCGAAGGCTGACTTGTCAGCTGAAGCTTTAGCGAAGGCTGATTCACTGCGGTAGAAAGTTTCAGTGATCAGTTAAGCTCCACAGTCCTCTTCTCTTTGGCTGAAATTTTTGCAGCCTCCAGTATTTCCATAACAGTCATATTCAGTGGTAAACCTGAAAGATCATTCTCATCTAAAACGATCTCCTTCCATACCACGGCCCTGAAAAATTCAAAAGGATCATGGTATGGGCTGGCACGTTCAGGCAGTGTGACCAGGCTGTCATTACTGTTTTCCTCATAACGGTACAGGAGCCGGTCCTTGTTTTTTGCCATGATAGTTCCGCTGGTTCCATACAATTCCATATCCTTCCTGCTGAAGGGCCAGTTCCATGAAGCCTGGATGATGGTTTGTGCGCCGGGATAAGTCAATACCAGGGTCGCTTCATCATCAACTTCATTATAAACCTCCGGCTTAAACTGTTGTGTAACCGCAGTAACATTCAGCGGTTTTTTCCCCTTGTGCATCCAGGTGGAAAGTACAGCTCCATAACATCCAAAATCTACAAGCGCTCCTCCCCCGTTCTGAACCGAATCGGTGAGCCAGTTTAAGAATTCTTTATTCACACCAATTTCTTTGGGGCCCTTGTGCCCATCGTGTACCACCATCTTCCTTAACAAACCAATCTTTTCCTGCTGGTGCAACAGCTCAAAACTCTTATGAACCGTAGCATACCAGGTGGTTTCATAATTGGTAAGCAGGTAGATCTTATGCCTGGTCGCAAGGGCTTCCATTTGTTTAGCATGGTCAAGACTAACCGCCAGTGGTTTTTCCACCATCACATGGATGCCCAGGGGTGCGCATTGCTGTACAACTTCCAGGTGCTGGTAAATGGAATTGAATGCTGCCACTGCTTCGGGTTTTACGGCAGATAACATCTCACCCAGCGTACTGTAAATTTTTGATTCGGGATAATTATACTGTTTTGCATAACGGAGTGCCAACTCCCTGTCAGGTTCGGCAATTCCCACGATCTCGATATTTTCCTGCCTTGCACTATTGAAGATCCAGTGCACATGGGTATGTGTAAGTCCCGCAATGCCGATACGCAGGGGTTTCTTTTTTTGTGCCATAAGCTGAAACGGGAAAGCAAGCGCCAGGCTAAAAACTGTAAGGTAGAAAAAGGTTTGAAGGATCTTCATAGTCTGTTTTTCTTCCTGCTCCATACTTCGTAAATGGGATCACCTTTGGAACTGAAACCACTGTGATGCCAGTCGCCGTTCTCGATCTTTCCTTCAAACTGGAGTGACTGTCCTGCACGGGAATGATCTCTTGAAAAAAATTCGATATGCTCTACATATTTCCCGTTTTCAAATTCATACCGGCCACCGCCTGTACCCATGAATTGTTTGGTGCCCGGGTCAATTGCTGCCCATTGAAACCGGGTGGCCGTAAGCAGTTTGATAGTCTTGCGTGTACCGGTGCGACGGATCTCCACCATTTTGCCTTCCTGCTTCCGGCCGGTAATGGTCCATAGTCCATGAAGCTTTTCACCACCCTTATCAAGCTGGGTCCAGGTGGAAGCAACTCCATTGATATCTGACTTCAGTTTTTCTTTTTCGACAGAAGCTTTATAAATTGATTGGTGACCGATCTTGGAACTGTCCTGCGTATCAAATTCAATATATACATGCAGTTGACCACCGGATAATTCATAGCTGCCTCCGCGTGTGCTGATGAATTTTTTTGATGCAAGGTCATAAACAGTATGACTGAAATATCCGTCGGCGAACAAAAGAACCTGCTCGCCTGATGATGATTTTATCTGCCAGGCACCTTCCAGTGCATCCGGCGCCGTCCTGCTTTGAAAACTCATATGAAGGGAAGAGAGAACCAGGAAGGATACAATCACCAGTATTCTTTTCATACAAAACTGTTTCCATGAAATTACACAATTCCATCCACTGGCATGCTCGGGAATGCAGGCGCAATCACCCACCCTGTTTGCCGTCAAAAGCCCTGCTTCAATTGCAGCAAAGAGAATAAGTTTGTGGCTTCAAATTATATCATGCAAAACAATAAACCCGGAGCCATTACTATCGAGACCACGGTAAATGCCAGTGCTGATAAAGTATGGGAATCCTTTACCGAACCAAAACATATTACGCAATGGTGCCAGGCCTCTGATGACTGGCACGCGCCGTATGCTGATAATGACCTGCGTGTGGGCGGAGCTTTCAAAACCACGATGGCAGCGAAGGACGGTAGTTTCAGTTTTGATTTTGGAGGGATCTATTCAGAGGTGAAGCCCGGGCAAAGACTGGCTTATGAAATGAGCGACGGCCGCAGGGTGGAGATTGATTTTTTACCCGTAGCAAACGGAATTAAGATCATACAGCGTTTTGAACCTGAATCAACCAACCCGGTTGAAATGCAACAGGCGGGATGGCAGGCCATCCTGGATAATTTTAAAAAATATACGGAGCAGGGTTTTTAAAACCTTTCCAATTTACCCGGCCAATCTACCAGCTTGTCAACCCGATTGCCCGGTTCGTGCATCCTCCGCTTTACTTCGGATCACAGGATCTTCAATTTTGTAGAAATCAAAATAAAATGAGATCCTTCTTAACTATATCCCTGCTCGTTGTGTTCTTCTCCTGTAAAAAAGACCGGGTAATTGAACCGCAGCCTGTGGTACCGCCTGCTATGACCATTGTGAACCTCCATGATACCGCCGTGGTATTTAACAAGGGAGCTTATTTTGATGTAAATGGTGATGGGTACAAGGATATTTATTTCATGACCCTTCTCGTGGGCGACCCAATTGAAATGGCTGATAAAAAACAATGGCTGGTGATGAGTTCTTTTTATACCAATCTCCCGGTGAACAATGATGAAATAGTACCTGATTTTAGTGAGGGTGCCGCAGTACCGGTGCACAATTTTGACAGCTACAGGTGGTACAATGCATCCTCCGTGGTACTGGCGCAGAAGACCATACCGCTTGGCCAACCTGAATACTGGACAGGAAACTGGAAGGACGCTGCAAGGAAATACATCGCCTTCCAGGTGATCAAAACTACCGGCTTGTACAATGGTTGGGTGGAAGTGAGTTTTGATACCACGGCAGAAAAAATCATCCTTCACCGTTATGCATTGAGCCAGGTGCCGGGAAGGACCATTCTTACCGGGCACTAGTTTCAGTTCTCTGCCAGGGCCTTGATCTTATCAAGTGCAAGAGGCCAGGTTTTCAAAAAATAATCCTTCATATCGTTGGTATCCATGTCAATGAGAAGTTCGGTTCCGCCATTGATTTCCTTGAGGGTATAATTTTCCCTTGCACCTGACCATTTTTTCACTTCATCGCTTTCAAGGTCCTCAACGCCATCCTTCACTGTTCCAAGGTGCAGGAATGATAAAAATTCGGGTGCCCTGGTTTCTTCAATCCTGGCCACCATGCCCTGGCCCTTGCCATCGTGGAAATAAACCTTGCTGCCCTGCTTCCAGTCGGTCTCCACATCTGAGTCAGCGGAAAAAACGGATGTCCATTCCCGGTAGCTGTCATGGTTCCATAATAGTTCCCATACTTTTTCACGGGGTGCGCGGATGGTGGTGCTGAAATGAAGCGTTTCCATAAAAATTAATTTTTACAAACTTCCACCAGTTTTTTGGGATCAAGGGGGTGTGAACGCGCCAAAATAACTGGCCGGGGGCGACTGGCTGCAATCCCCGGATTTAAAGAAAAAAGAATACAGGGTTTTGATATTATATTTATTGCCTGCATGAAACTGAATCAACTGGCTATAATGCTGCTCACCTGCCTGGGTCTTATCTGTTTCTCCTATTGCCAGAAGGAAGCAGGCAGGGAGACTGATGCCGGGCCGGCTTTCGATTCCATCCCCGTGGTAAAACCCATCACACCCATCATCAACGAGATCTCGGGCATTTCAGACAGCAAATCTTACCCGGGATTTTTATGGGGGCATGAGGACAGCGGCCGTCCCCCGCAACTGTATAAGATCGGGCACGATGGACAGGTATCGAAGAAGGTGTACATCAAAGGTGTTACTAACCGCGACTGGGAGGATATGGATCTGGCAGACAATAAGATCTATATCGGGGAGATCGGTGATAATGCCTCCGCCTACAGCAATTATAAATTTTACCTATTCACTGAGCCTGCTGCTTCGCTGGATACTGTGAGCCAGGTAGAGACCATCAGCTTCACCTACCCCGATGGTTCACATGACGCGGAAGCTTTTGTGGTGGATCCGCTAACGAAAGATATTTATGTGATCACTAAAAGAGATAATCCTTCAAGGGTTTATAAACTGGTTTATCCATATTCTGCCAGCAGTACGGTAAGTTATGAAGGGAGCCTGCCTTATATGGGTGTAACGGGTGCCGCCATCAGCCCTGATGGAAAAGAAATTATCGTGAAGACCTATACCAACCTGTTTCACTATAAAAGAAAAACAGGACAGTCAGTTGCCCAGGCTTTGCAAAGTGTGTTCACCACGCTTAAATACACCATTGAACCACAAGGCGAAGCCATCAGCTTTGCAGCCAATGGCTCCGGTTTTTTTACTGTGAGCGAAAAAGGTTTCGCGCCCTGGGTCAATATCTATTTCTATAAAAGGAAATGATCAGTTCACCAGTTGGGTGATACTCTGGAAAAGCTGGTCCCTGGTAAAAGGTTTTTCCAGGAAAACATCTGCACCGCTATCGAGCGCCACATCCTTTACAGAACCATCAAAACCTGAGATCATGATGATCTTGATGGCTGGATAATTTCTTTTGATATGGCCGATGAAATCCACACCGAAACCATCTGGCAACTGGTTATCGAGGATCACTACCGAGGGTTGCTCCTTTTGTAGATATTCTTCCGCGCCCAGGAGGGTCTTTACATGATCCAGTTCCATTTCTTCTCCATGAAGGAGGATATTCAGCAACAGGCACATATCGCCTTCGTCTTCTACAATCAGTACTTTCTTGGCTTTTACGCTTTGGAGGGTGGTCTCTGACATGGTAAATAAATTTTTAATGAGTGGATGAGTGTTTGATGATCTGCTATTACCCAATAAAAAATCGTTCCAACCATGCCCGGCTGTGGAAAAAGCCTATGGCTATTAGCCATTGGCCGTTGGTTCAGACGATCCTTAAAAATGCTATCTTGACCCTGATGAATAAATACATCAAAACATTCAGGGAGTTTTACCCGCAATACCTGGAAGCACATGGTGACATGACCAACCGCGTCCTTCATTTTACAGGCGCCAGCCTTTTTTTTATTTTGCTGATCCTTTCTTTATTCATGTGGAATATCTGGATCCTCCTGGCTGCAGTTTTCGCGGGCTATTTTTTACCAGGACTGGGTCACCGGTTCTTCGAAAAGAATGAAAGTTTCAGGAGCAGCAAACCTGTGCTTTGTGTTTTAGGTGCTTTCAAAATGTATATTGATACCTGGAAATCTATCCTGGTTAAAAAAAATATTTCCTGGAGAAAGACCTGAGCCTACGGTGTTGGCAGTTTTATCCATTTAAGGCATGTATTTATCCACAAGGCTAAGTGTAAACCTATAGAAACGGGCTTTCCCCCGGGAAAAAACCTATGAGAATTTAAAACAGGGAAGTATTTTGCATCCATCCAAAAATCTATCCTATGAAGAAAACCGCTACACAAAAAGCGCCTTCCCTGTCTGCCGCTGAAAAAAATTCCGAAAAGATCCTCATGGAAAAAATGGGCATGACCAAAAAAGAGGTCAACGAAGTTTTTTCAAAATATGGTGTCAGTGCTTCCAAACTTGTGGAGCTGATGCAGCTAAGCAAATACCAGTTTGTGTATAATGGCAAGGTACCCGGACAATGCGAACCTTGTCGAAATACAGCTACTACACTCAGGGCTGTAAACTATTAACCTGCCATCAATATTTTAACCGCGGAGCACACTAAGGGTGCTAAGTTTTCGCAAAGAAAATTCTTTGCGCCTCCCTTTGCGTCCTTAGTGTGCTTTGCCGTTAATACACTTTTTATTCTGCCCCCTTGTAAACCACTCCTTCCTTCATCACGAATACCACTTCCTTCATCAGTTTGATATCCTTCAAAGGATCACCCTCAACAGCAATGATATCCGACAGTTTACCTTTCTCAATGGTGCCGATCTTATCGTTCATTCCAAGCAGTTCGGATGCGGCATTGGTAGCGCATTTGATGGTTTCCATAGCCGGCATGCCACCCATTACCATGTATTCAAACTCCTTGTAATTTTTACCGTGCATGAATACCCCCGCATCAGTGCCGAAAGCGATCTTTACCCCCGCCTTGTATGCCTTAGTGAATGTGGAAAGAATTTTCGGTCCTGTTTCCAGGGCTTTAATTGTAACAAACGGCGGGTAATAGCCAGGGATTTTAGCGGAATCCCCCACCGATTGCCCGGCTGTGATAGTGGGTACATACCAGGTGCCTTTTTCTTTCATCAGCCTGATCACCTCATCATCCATAAAGGTTCCGTGTTCAATAGATGTGACCCCGGCCCTGATGGCTCTTTTCATTCCTTCCGCTCCGTGCGCATGGGCGGCTACCCTGAAACCATAATCTTTTGCAGTGCTGATCACCGCCCTGATCTCTTCTTCGGTGAAATGTGCCCCGGCGCCATCTTTCGCATTGCTCAACACACCACCGGTAGCGGTGATCTTGATCAGGTCAGAACCTTCTTTATAACGCTGGCGCACTGCTTTCATGGCTTCATCCACACCATTGATCACGCCTTCCTTTGCTTCCGGATCTCCCATCAGTTCACGGTTCACACCATTGGTTGGATCGGCATGCCCGCCAGTAGTAGCGATACTTTTACCGGCAGCTATAATGCGGGGACCACGGATATGACCTGTATTGATGGCATTGCGCAATGAAAGCGCAATGGTACCTCCGAGGTCGCGCACTGTTGTGAACCCCTGCATGAGGGTGCGTTCGGCATATCCTACTGCACGGAATGCGAAATCTTCGGTGTTAAGTGTGAAACCTTCACTGTAACGGTTCCTGCTGGTTTCGGATGAAATATGCACATGGCAGTCGATCAGTCCAGGCATCACCGTTTGTTTTTTCAGATCAATAATGCGTACACCCGGTACTGTTATATAACCCTTGCGGATCTCGATGATCTTATTGCCTTCCACAATAAGAGTGACCTCCTGCTGCACCTGGTCCGACTTACCGTCGATAAGTTTACCACAGTGCAGGTAAATGGTTTGAGAAGTAGCGGCCAGGCTGAAAAACATGGCAAGTAATAAGCAGCAGATCCGGTTCATGATTTTGGTTTGATTGAAGATAGGGTGTTTTTTGGCTATTGGCTATTGGCCATTGGCTTTTGGCTTGGGTGGTTGAAAGCATTAAAAGATTATAAGACCAAAATCAACCTTTGCTATAACTATCGGGCATGCAGTCAGCGATAAACCGAAGCGGTTGAAGGAAACGAGATCGCGCGGAGAAAGCCCTAAAGCCAACGGCCAAAGGCTATCATCCATCAGCTTCTCTCCCTAGCATCATGTTTGCATTCATGAGCCCATGGAAATCTATGATTGTATCATCATCGGTGGTGGGCCTGCCGGTTTGAATGCTGCCGTAGTGCTGGGACGCTGCCGTAGAAAGGTGCTTGTTTTTGACACTTCCGAGCAACGCAACAGGAAAAGCCATGGCATGCATAACTACCTCACCAGGGATGACATCCTTCCCCCGGATTTTATTCGCCTGAGTGAAAAGGAGCTTGAGAAATATGGTGTGCAGAAATTACAGAAACGGATCACCAGTGCTACCCGCAACAGCCAGTTCCTCTTCGAGGTAAAGGATGAACAAAAGCAGAAGTATTTATCGAAAAAACTGCTGGTGGCCACAGGACTGGCCGACCGTGTGCCGGAGATTGAAGGTTTCCGGGAATTCTATGGCCACTCCGTTTTTCATTGCCCTTATTGCGACGGCTGGGAAGTAAGGGATAAAAAGATCGGGGTTTATGCCAGTGAAAAAGACGGTTCGGAACTGGCACTGGCACTGAAGGGCTGGACCGACCAGGTAACCCTTTATACCGAGGGTAAAAAAAAGCTGAAGCCTGCACAGAAACAGCAACTGGATGCCTGCGGTGTGGAAGTGATTACACTGCCTATCCAAAAATTGCAGGGGAAAAAGGGCCAGGTTGAAAAAATCATTTTCACCAATGGTGAATCGGCCGACTGTGATGCTCTGTTCTTTGTGAACGGTTATGACCAGCAATGCAATCTCGCCGAAGCCTTTGGCTGCGAAGTGAGCCGCAAGGGTGTGGTGATCACCAACAGGCAGCAGCAAACCAATATTCCCGGGCTTTACGTAGCCGGGGATGCGGCACGCGACATGCATTTTGTAGTGGTGGCCGCAGCGGAAGGCGCAAAAGCCGGTGTTACTATCAATAAGGAATTGCAAAAAGAAGTGAATGAAAAGAAACTGAAGGCTGCACAACCTCACAGTTAAAACCTTTTATTCAGCAGTACACAACATTCTTTTGCCGGTTACTTCATAAACTGATTGTGACCGGCTGTAGGCAAGGGTACATTTGGTGATGAAAACTAAAACAGCAGGCCTTATCACCATGCTGGCCTCGCCTTTTTTATATATTGACCTGCTGACCCAGGATTATACGGATGCAGGTCCGCAGCAGTCTGCATTTTTCGGATTCCTGTTCATGACCGGGATGATCTTTGCCGTTACAGGCTTGTATCGCATGGAAGCTGCCGGCTCCAATAAAAACTGGTTGTTCACCATCCAGCTTGCTTTTCTTTCCCTGGCCCAGGCCTTTCACATGGATGTGCTGATCAACGGTGAATCGCTCAGCAGCATGCAATCATTTTTCGAGTGGTTCCGTCCACTGAGTTATTTATTCATGCTGGTTATTGGCACCGTGATCCTGTTTGCCGGAAGAATAACGGGTTTTGGTTCCTGGGCACCCCTGCTTACCGGTGTATGGGCTCCATTGGCCTTATGGATGTTTACCATTAGTCCGCAATGGAGCACACATGTTGCCGGACTGGTTTCTTTCACTGCCTGGTTATTTACGGGCTGGATCATTTACCGGTATAAAAGCAGTAAAACTGAAATAACTAAACAACAATTTGCTTAGGAAAAATACGCAAGTCCTGTTTCTGGCAGAAAAATTGCTTTCATGGCGCAAGGTTACCAGGCAGGTAACCCTTTATTAAAAAATGTAAACCATGAAAACACTTAGTCTTGCCGTACTGGCCCTTGGCCTTTCCATTTTCATTTACTCCTGCAGCAAGGAAAACAGCAACAAAACAGTTCCTGTACAGTTTCTCCTGACCGATAACCCGGTTGCCTACGATTCTGTGAACATACACATCAAAGGCATGCGTGTAAAAATGCAGGATGATAGCACAAGCTGGATCGATGTGAACGCCAAGGACACCACGGTGAACCTGCTCGATCTCCAGAATGGGGTGACTATGGTAATCGCCCAGGCGGAAATTCCTGACGGTCGTTTGAAAGAAGTCCGTTTTATCCTGGACAGCGACAGCTATGTAGTAGTGAATGGAGTGCGTCATGAACTGGAAACACCCAGCGCAGAACATTCCGGACTTAAGATCAAGATCGACAAGGAACTCAATGAATCACTGAACACCTTTACACTTGATTTTGATGCGGCCGAGTCCTTAAAAGAACTGAACGGTTCTTATAAATTACATCCTGTAATCAGGTTGAAATAAAATTTTATCAGCCCGGGTGAAAGCCCGGGCTTCTACTTGCATTTTTAAATTATAGCATCTATCTTACCTTTCAATTATCCAGATCAAGAAAAAAACCATCCATGAAATCATCTTTCAGAAAGCTCCTTGCCCTGAGCAGCACCACCCTTCTTCGCGGCTTTATTTATTCAGTATTATTTATTGCTTTTTATTTTCTGGTCCTTTACATTCTTATCAACAGCCCGGCCTGATTCAGTTTATAACTACATTCTTGTTTAGGTCATTTACTTGTTCTAAATCATTTGTATTGATAGCCGTTTAGGCGGGCTATGTCCGCCGTAGCTTTAGCGAAGGCGGAAAGGAGACGGTAGGTAGTCATTTCTGTTCAAACTTCTTTGCGCAATCTTTGCGCCCTCTGCGTTCTTAGCGGTTTCATATGTATGCAATTAACTACCATGCTATTCCATAATCCTCTCCATGATTGGAAGAACCTCCCCAGAAACTTCCATGTTTCCAGTCGAAGTAGATCGCATTGATAGGACCACTGGTTCTATTTTCCTTGAACACGGTATATCCCATTTTCCTGAGTGTTTCAACAATCTCCGGTGGTGTGGACGCATTCACCAGCAAATGCCCGGGCTTGGGTTTGCGGTCGTCTGTTTTGCTGCCCCCCAGTGAAAGCCATAACTGGTTGGTATTAAAATTGGCTGCTTCCGCTGCCTGCTGAACCGTCATGCCGAATTCAACCACATTCAAAAAGAACTGAAGCAGGTTCTGGTCCTGTGTATCGCCACCCTGCACGGCAAAAGCAAGAAATGGTTTACCCTCCTTCATGGCAAGTGAAGGTGTAAGCGTCACCCTCGGACGTTTGCCGGGTGCCACCACGTTGAAAGGATTCAGGGCTTCATCCAGCACAAAACTCTGCATCCGCTGGCTCATGCCGATGCCGGTATTGCCGGCAATGGTAGCAGGCAGCCAGCCGCCACTGGGGGTAATGGATACCACCCAGCCATCTTTGTCAGCAGCTTCTATAGTGGTGGTACCGAGCCATAATCTTTCCTGGTAATCGGCCAGTGAAGAACTGTTTTCCAGGTCATGCACCGGAGCAAAATTTCTTTTGGAGGAATCCATCCGGTATCCTCTTTTATCCAGTAGTTGGGTAAATGGATTGACCTCTCCCTGGAAAGGATAGGGATCACCCGGACCAATACCGGGCTGGTTCTTTTCAAAACCGATCAATGAAGCTCTTTGTTTGGCATAGGCCTTACTCATTAAACCTTTTATGGGTTCTTCCGGGGGGAAATAAGGGTCACCATAATAAAAATCACGGTCTGCAAATGCCAGGTTCATGGCCTGGTAAACGGTATGAATATATTGGGCACTGTTGTATCCCAGGGATTTGAGGTCGAAGTTTTCCAGGATGTTCAGTGACTGCAGTAATACAGGTCCCTGTGTCCATTGCTGGAGCTTATACACATCAATCCCTTTGTAATTCGTATGAAGCGGCTCTTCTTCGATCACCTTCCACTTTGCCAGGTCTTCCATGGTAATGAGTCCGCCCTGTTCCTTACTGCCTCGCACAAATTCAGCGGCAATATCACCCTTATAAAATCTTTCGTAAGCAGCCATGATCGCTTCAGCTCTTGACCTGCCTTTTTTCAAAGCGCTTTTTTCAGCTTCCACCAGGCGGGTCAGCGTCTGCAACAGGTCTTTCTGAACGAAGATCTCTCCTGCTTCCGGGGCGGACCTTTTTCCTTCATGGGTCAGGAAAACTTTGGCGCTGTAAGGCCATTGCCTGATCCTTTCCTTATGCCTTTCGATCATGTTGGCGGTCTGTGCTTCTATTGGATAACCTGCTGCCAGTTCCATGGCAGGTTTCAGTACCTGCTCCAAGCTCATGGTACCATATTTCGCAAGCATGTGCATCAGTCCACCTGCGGTTCCCGGTGTGGTAGCGGCCAGTGGTCCATATTCAGGAGGAAATTCGTAACCTTTTGACCTGAAAAATTCAGGCGTTGCTCCTGAGGGAGCTATGCCCATAGCATTGATGGCGATCACCTTTTTTAGTTTTGGATGGTAGATGAGTGCCTGCGTTTCTCCTCCCCAGCTCAGAACATCCCACATGGTGCAGGTGGCGGCCAGCATGGCGCAGGCTGCATCAACTGCATTTCCACCCTGCTGAAAGATCATGGATCCGGCTGTTGCGGCAAGAGGTTTACCGGTGATGGCTACCCAGTTTTTTCCGTGGAGGGGCGGTTTTTGAGTTTGCTGTGAAAAGCTGACCTGGAAAAAAAGGAGGGCTGAAAGAATGAGGGAATATTTCATAATTCAAAAGTCAAAATTCAAAAGTCAAAAATAGGAAATGAGAGAGCCGGAAGTGAATGTCTATCAGCTTTGCGAAGGTTGAGCATTAATTTTCGGTCTGTCACCTTCACCTCTAGCTGGTTCGTGATCTACTTCAAATTTATTACTTCACGCCAACTTTTGAAACTGCTGTTGAGTGGCGCTTAAATTCCGAAGTTTCATTCTATCATTCAAGCTTAGATACTGACTTGCAATCCTGTCTTCAGGCCTGGCATCAAAGGTGTACAGCACTACCAGGAAGAACCACTCCAATGGCTTCATTAAAATATAAACTATATCAGCAACAAGCTTGATCTCAAATACTTTATAATACCGGTGCACGAAATTCCCAACTTTGTTATACCGCTTTCTGACCTGTTTATGAACAAAAGGCAGCCGGAGTTGAATCAATTCTTCAAAAGCATTCGCTACTAACAATTGCCTGTTGCAGATAATCTTATGCCCGTTCCTTTCACCATACCTTTCTGGTTGTACGATCGATTTGTGCCCCTTTGCCGCCACAGAACATAAGAAGTGCCCTCCGCACTGCACGTTGTCACACATGTAATCTAGCTGCGAAAATCCATGTTTATAAGTGTCTGTAAATGCTCTTATCAAACTGTCTGGTTTTTGTCCGAACAGGAAAAGAATCAAAGAAGCAAGAAGTAATAATGGCAATGCCAACAGTGTCAATACCGGAAAACGTATCCATGCTTTTGCCTGTAAAATTTTTAGACTTAAAGCAACCAAAGCATTGTTTGGTTTGGCCAAATCATGCTGGAATGAGGAGTCAAGTAATTTTTTGTTCTTTTTCATCACCAGGATAAACAACATCATGATAGGAACATTTCCAAGGAACCACATAAAACTCCCAAAATCCTGTGTATTGATATGCAGGGCAACTAAAATATTCAGGCATACACCTAATATAATCACTGAATTAATTAACAGCTCAACAATAGGAGTGGCTGGTTGTTTCCGGAAAGATGAATAGAAGTAGGAAGCGATACTTAAAATGATCAAAGAATAAATTCCAATTCGATTGTCAGGGGCAAACACAGCACTGTCCGAACAGCAATTATTTTTTTCGGTCAGGTCAAAAAAACTCAAAAATATTATCGGTGCTATTAGTACCGTCCATATTTCTGCAAGTCTTATTAATCCGGATGGAGAGTAAAATCTGTCATTGAACACATGATAGAAAAAATTGACAGCAACAATTATCGAAAAAACCAGGAAAGGGATAATTAAAATAAGTAGCATAGATAGGGTCTGTCAGATAAATGGTGCACAACGGCTATTCGGTGGGGCATTCATCTTCGTCCAGCCAATACAAAAGCCGATAAGAATTATTGATGATAAATTTAAGAACTAAAGCTGAATGCTGAACGCCGTACTGATGCAACAGCAGATAGATGCAATTAGTTGATACTTTGTTCGTCGTGCCCCACTGACGCCAAACCGTTGTTAGGCTTTCAGTCTTGCGCATTGTTCAAATGTTTCCATGTTCACTCTATTCATTCCCCATGATGCAACGGAGGCGATATTGTCTGGATCGCATATGCTGTTAAATAAAATCCTGTCTTTCACTCTTATGATAGTTATTAGTTCGCCCCAGCTTCGCCAGTTAAAGCCACTTTTTGCAACTATCAAATTGTTTTTTCGCTCAATTATTTCCCAGTCAAGTTGTTCAGCAGTCTCTTTTGCTGCTTCGATGAAAGTATCAGCGTCCATTGCAATATCAATGACTTTGAATTTTAAGCGTCGTTTTTGAATGTAATAAAAAGTTACTGCTGGAATTAGTGGTAAATAGCTCCATGCAGCCATTTCACCAACTGTTCTTACACCTTCGTAAGTATGTGTCACGTAATACTTGAAAATATCTATTATGTTCATTACCGGTGGTATCAAAAAGAAACCGATAATGCAATAATGCCAAAACAGTTGTCCTTTAGTCAACGCTAAAGTTTCTGTTTCTATCATTTTTTGAACTGAATGACTGGTCATGGTCGGATTGCGCCTAACACAAATAGGCTGCTTGCTAATCTAAAACTTAAACTCAAGATCAGCCATCAAAGAAGCATGAAATATAAAAAATTCCTGTTCATTCAAACCTCATCCCCCATTTCTTCATAATCCCAAAATCAAAAAAATCAAGGTTCAGACAACACCACCATCACCGGAAAATGGTCTGATGAAAACAGTCCTTTCCAGGTTTGTGAAAGGGTGGCATGCTGCAGCACCCTGAAACCTTTTTTGATGAAAATATAATCGATGGGCTGATCATGAATTTCTTTTGGGCCAAATGCATTAAAGGTCCCGGACGGACCATAATGCGGCGTCTCTGAAACAAGCCTGGTATCAGTAAGCCTCAAAGGATTGTTTGCATCTGTCAAAACCTGGATGGGTTCATCTGTAGGCTGCGCGTTGAAGTCACCGGTTACTATAACCGGCGTGTTGCCTGCGATCTCCTGAACTTTTTGCAATAAAAGTTTAGCGCTTTCTTTCCTGGCCACCTTACCCATATGGTCGAAATGGGTATTGAAATGAAAAAAGGTCTTACCCGTTTTCCTATCCCTGAACTCCGCCCAGGTCACAACCCTTTCGAAGGAAGCATCCCATCCCTTCTTCCCGGGCACATCCGTTTTTTCCGCCAGCCAGAATGTGCTGGACCGGATCACCTGCAAACGGGAAGTATCATACAGAATGGCGGAGAACTCACCTTTTTCCTTTCCATCCGCACGGCCCACACCCAGGTATTTGAAACCGGGTAGTCCCTGCATCATGTCCTTCAACTGCCCAACCAGCGCTTCCTGCACCCCTACAATATGAGCTTTGTGAAAGCTGATCTGGCTGTTCACCTTCTCAATCCTGTGAGGCCAGGCATTCAGGCTGTCGTTGGGTGTATTGTACCGGATATTAAAACTCATCACATTCAGTTCCTGGGCAGATACAGAAACAACAAGCATGAAACTGATAAAAAAAGCCAGCAATCTTTTCATCATTCAAAAATAAGGATCAGGATTTACAGGATGGGAGGATTTGCAGGATGGAGGCCAATAGCTAACAGCCAATGGCTAATGGCCTCTCTTCCTTGGCACGTTCTTTTGATAGTAATCTCAGCAAAGGCAGTTTAAACGAAATATATGGTGGTTACCGAAGAACAAAGGAAAGAAGCGCATGCGTTTTATAAGGAAGCACTGGATCTTTTAAATGAAAGCGGAGCCCGCTATATGTTAGGTGGTGCTTTCGCCATGTTTCATTACACGGAAATATACAGGGATACCAAGGACCTTGACATTTTTTGCAAGCCAAGCGACTATCCCCAGATACTTAAATTTTTTGCGGATAAGGGATTTACCACCGAACAGTATGATGTGCGTTGGTTATGCAAGGTGCACAAGCCGCCCTATTTCATCGATATCATTTTTGATACGGTCAATAATATCTGCAGGGTGGATGATACCTGGTTTGAGCATGCTACCCCTGCGAGATTTGTAGGGGTGGATGTGTTGCTCCTGCCCCCAGAAGAACTGGTTTGGTGCAAGCTGTATGTACTCAACAGGGAAAGGTATGACGGCGCCGATGTGAACCATATACTCCTTAAAACCGGTAAGAATTTCAACTGGGAAAGGCTATTGTTCCGCATGGATCCTCACTGGCATATCCTGCTGGCACAGTTGCTCCAGTTCCAGTTTGTTTATCCTTCCGAATTTCACGAGATCATTCCCAAATGGCTGTTTGATGAACTGATGCGGCGCGCCCAACAGCAGTATGATATGCCGCCGGCGTTTGAGAAAGTGTGCCGGGGACCCATGATCGACCAGACCCAGTACGAGATTGATATTAAGGAATGGAATTATAAAACCTATACGATCAAAACGGTTTGATAATGGAAGAGAAAAAAACCAGGATCGCGGCAATCGGGGATATCCATGTCAGGGAAAACGACAAGGGCAAATGGACGGACCTGTTCCGTGAAGCCTCAGCTAAGGCTGATGTGCTGGTGCTGGCAGGTGATCTTACCGACACGGGTGATGAAATGGAAGCAGAAGTGCTTGCTGAGGAATTAAAGGCCTGCACCATTCCCGTTGTAGCAGTACTCGGCAACCATGATTTCGAAAAAGGCAGGCATAAGCTGATCCGCCAGATCCTGCTGAAACATGGCGTGCACATGCTTGATGGTGAAGCCGTGATCATTGGGAATGTGGGCTTCGCCGGTGTAAAAGGTTTTGGCGGCGGGTTCGACAGGCACATGCTTTCATTTTTTGGTGAAGGCGCCATGAAAGCCTTTGTGCAGGAAGCCGTGGAAGAAGCCCTGCATCTTGACCGTGCTTTATCCCGCCTCGACGCGGAAAGAAGGGATATTAAAAAGATAGCAGTATTACATTATGCTCCCATCAAGGAAACCATTGTGGGTGAACCGGAACCGATCTACCCTTTCCTCGGATGCAGCCGTCTGGCCGAACCGCTGAACCGGCATAAGGTGGTGGCGGCCTTTCACGGTCATGCACACACGGGAACGCTTGAAGGCACCACCAATGATGGCATAAGGGTGTATAATGTAGCCATACCAATCTTGCAGAAATCGGGATATGATGTTCCGGTATATATACTTGAGGTATGAAAAGTTAGAAGTCGATAGTCGGCTTTGCCAGCTGAAGCTTTAGCGAAAGCTGGTAGTCGGTAGTCAACCTGACAGCAATACAAAATGAATTAAGTAATAAGGATTGATCTCTGATTACCTACTTACCGCCTTACCGCCTTCCCGGCCTTGTTTTTTGAATTAGAAAATAGCCGGAAAGGCGGTAAGTATATTTATGTGGATGCTTAAGGTCACAGGCTAATGGCTAATGGCCGTTGGCCATGGATTTATCTGGTACAGTTTTGGGACTTCACGGTTATGAAGAAACTGGTAATCCTTGTTCTGTCCCTGTTCTCTTTAACCCTAGCGGAGTCGCAGGATCTTGATGCGGCCCGCGTTAAGGAAGCGGTGAACGGCCGGTCTTTTCGTTTCATACCCCAAACCGCCTTTCCTTTGGGCGGAACTCCCCGTCAGCTGACACCGGGATTTGATATGAGTGTTGTGGGTGATTCTCTCAATACCTACCTGCCTTATTTCGGTCGTGCATTCACAGCTCCTGATCCGGGTGAAGGTGGTTTCAAATTTATCTCTAAAGATTTTAAATATGTTGCGCGGCCAAAAAAGAAGCGGTCATGGGAAATCATGATCAGGCCAGCGGATTATAATGATGTAAGACAAATGATCCTGAGAATCTATGAGAACGGATCTGCAACACTCCAGGTTAACAGCAACAACCGCCAGCCCATCCACTTCAATGGTTTTATTGATATTATAAAATAAGGCAGCAGGCCGGGGGGCCTGCCGACTTACCAATTGCTCATCAATCGTGACCTTCAAGCTTAACAAGCTTGTTATAAATTCCCAGTAACAGGAAAGGCGCCACCCATTGACCAAAGAACAGGCTTTTGTGTTTGCCACCTGTCAGTTGCAGGGTCAGGGAAACCGCAATAGCCCCTACTGCCGTCCATAGAAAAACATCAGAAGGGATCTTTGCTGTTTGCTCTTCAATCACCCTTGCCACAGTACCTTCTTTATGGGCAGGATTCTTCATTGTTGTTGTTGCCATAAGTTTTTTGTTTTAATCAGAAAAAGAATCTAAGGGTTCAACTTTCTTGCCAGGGGCTAAAGACCATGACAGGTGGTTGTTCATACTAACTCAGAATGACATATATAGGGGTTGAAGAGATTAGAATAGTATTAGAACACCAATTTGTATGAAAAAAATAGAGAAGTATAAATGTATGATTACCAAATCTGTAAAAATTAATCCCCGTTTGAAACAGGCTCTTGATTGCATTTCGTAGAATTACTTATTCTTATAAAAAAGCTAATTTTTTTCTTGATCCACACCCATAAGCCTTATCTTCATTTCAACAAAAACTTACCGGAAACCATGCTTACTGCTTTTAAAAAAGCGGCACTTGCCTTGTGCTGCCTCCTGATCGGTTTTACAATCAAAGCACAGTTACAGATCACTCCTCAAACCTCTGCCCAGGCACTGGCACAGCGACTTGTAGGGGATGGTATCAGCATCAGTAATGTTACCATTAGTGGATCACCGCTTGCAACCGGCTTTTTCAGGAATATGGGAGGCACGCAGCTCGGACTTGACAGCGGTATTGTACTTTCCACAGGCCGTGTGCTTACATCCGGAACGCTGTACGGTTTCAACGGCTTGCAGTCCAATTTTGCCAGTACCACGCATAATACCGCAGGAGATGCCCAGCTTTCCGCCATCATTGGCAATGCTGAAACTAACGATGCCATTGTACTTGAATTTGATTTTGTACCACTTGGCGATACAGTAAAATTCAATTATGTATTCAGCTCTGAAGAATACCCAACCTTCACCTGCAGTGATTTCAATGATGCCTTTGCCTTCTTCATCAGCGGCCCGGGCATCACTGGCGCCAGGAATATCGCCCTGATACCCGGCACCAATATTCCGGTAGCCATCAATTCCATTAATGACGGTACAGACCCTGCACCCCAATTGTGTAACGATATGGGTCCTGGCTCACCCTTCACCCAGTATTTTGTCAACAATACAGGCAGCCTTAATTTCACACATAACGGGCACACAACAGTACTGACTGCCGTGTCCGAAGTGGTTCCCTGCCAGACTTACCATCTGAAAATCGTGATTGCTGATGTATTCGATCATATTTATGACAGCGGTGTATTTCTCGAGGCAAAAAGCCTGATCTCCACGCCTCTTCATATCATTAATGCCAACCCGGTTTCCAATGGTGATCCTTTTGTTGTGGAAGGATGCACAGCAGGCGCTATCCAGATCAGCCGTTCCAGGTCGCTGAACTTTCCACAAACCATCAACCTGACCTTTGCAGGTACGGCAGTAAATGGAACTGATGTGCTGACCATACCATCTTCCGTAGTAATCTCAGCCGGCGACTCCAGCGTCACCGTGCCCATCACGCCAATTGCCGATAACGTGACGGAACCGCTAGAACAATTAAAGATCTATGTTTCTTATAGCGGTTGCGGCTCAGTACTTGGTTTTTATGCTGACAGTATCATTATCAACCTCAAGGACCAGTTGTCGGCCACTACCGTTGTTCAAGGCGCGAACTGCACTTCCTCCACCGGTTCAATTGAGCTTACCGTGCCACCTAACAGCGGCGCTACACCTTACCAGTATTCCATTAATGGCGGCACCTACCAGTCCGGCAACAGCTTCACCAACCTGGCGCCAGGAAATTATATCGTGAACATTACCGACAGCGTAGGGTGTGTGAACAGCTTCACCACTACCGTAGGCGTGGTTAATACCCTAACCCTGAATGTGGCTCCTGCCGATACTTCTATTTGCGTAGGTGGTTCTTTTGTACCAAGGGTAACGTCAAATGCCAGCAATTTCTCCTGGACACCTACAGCAGGTGTAAGCCAGGGCAATATTTTGCAGCCATCCTTAAC
>CAYWSQ010000016.1:0-29105 GCA_964460925.1 uncultured Flavisolibacter sp.
TGACCATTGAATTATCAATTTTATACTTCCAGCGGATCGTTTGCTGTGCCGGATCGATCGCATATACCACACCGTTCTTGGTTCCAAAATATACAGTCCCGTTTCTTTCAATCAGCATGGAAGGGGTATGCTCATAACCATAACCCGCATGCATCTTCCAGGCCAGCCGCGGTGCTTCCCTGCCGGTGAAAAATGCAGCTACCGTATCCTGCATGGTCTTGCCATAGATCAGTTTACCATCGTTGGAAATACCAATGCTTTCCCGCACTGTTGCTTCTTTGGTTCTCCATAAGGTCGTGCCTGTCTCCAGGTTGATCGCGCTGAGAAAACGATCAGGCGCCACCACGTACACTATTCCATTTTCTATTACAGGAATGCAAGCGGCCGGTGAAAAATTGATGACAGTTGAACCGTTGCTCCATTTCCATAACACCCTGCCAGTGTTTTTGTCGAGCGCATGCAGGTACCTGTCCCAGGCTCCGAAAATGATCTTATCTCCTGCAATCACAGCCCTGCTTACTATGGGTCCGCCTACCCCTTCATATTCCCAAATCAATTTCCCGTCTTTCAAATCATAAGCGGCGAACTTTCCATCACTTCCCCCGATATAAACAATACCATTTTCAATTAATGGAGAACCCAAAACAGAAGCGCCTCTTTTTTGTTTCCAGACCAGTTTTCCTTTCTGATCGAGGCAATAAATATGCTGGTCTGCTGAACCCAATACTATGCGGTCACCTGATACAGCAGGAGAAGAAAAGATGGGGCCTCCTGCCTGGAACTTCCATTTTCTTTTGCCCTTATTAATTGACAAGGCTTCAATCAAACCATTCTGGTTGCCAAACACCACCAGCTTGCCAGCCACCGCAGGTGTGGAGATCACATTGGCGGCCGACTGGTAACTCCACCGGGTGTTGATCACCTTATTTTCCACCTCCCTGTTCATTGAAAAATCAGGACGTGCATAATCTTTTCCATCTGAATAATCCTGCTTCCTGTTGGCAATGCCGGTCCATTTTTTCTCTGACCTGCTCACCGGTTTTCTTTCGGTAAAAAGGATGGAATCCATTCTTACATCCACCAGGTTATACCCGCCTTCATTGGCCTTGGCTCTCAGGTTCGACCTGCCCATTACCGCAGGAATGTCTTCCGCTTCCACTTTCCTGTTGGAATGACCGTGACCACAAAGTGCCAGGATCGTATTTTTTGTTTTAAGCAGGTCGATTACTTCATACCAGTTATCCAAACCATTATCAAGCGGGTAATGATTGAGGAAGACAACCGGTTCATCTTTTTTGATCTTTTTTAGTTCGGCCTTCATCCAGTTCATCGCATCTCTTGGCACATGGCCGTCACTCATTCTTACATATGGGCCCGAAGGACATCCCAGAAAATGGATCCCGTTATGCACAAAATGAAATTTATCATAACCAAAGGTGCGGGTGTAGGAAAGGCCGCCACTCTCACTCCAGCCGGTATCATGGTTGCCCGGCATGATATAATAAGGCACTTTGAGGCTGTCAAGGATCTGTTTTGCAACACGTAATTCCCTGTCTGTTCCCAGTTCAGTGATATCTCCCGTGATCACCACGAATGCGATATCATTCATGGCGTTTATATCGGCTACCGTTCTGCGTAGGTCTTCTTCCGCTCCCCCGTTGGGCGAACCGATATGGGTATCACTGATGAATGCAAAGCGGAATACTTTGTTTTGTGCGTGTACCGAAAAAGATACCAGTAAAAAGAAAGCGAACAAAAAACCTTTCATGGCAGCAAGGTAAATAAACCCACTTGAATGGGAAACAAGATAAAATGCCCGGCGTGTGAAATTCTCCCTAACTTAAATCGTGCTGCAACCCTCAACCATACAGTTATTACGTTTTCATTTTTCATTTTTCCTGCTGCCTGTTTATTTGTTCGCGATGAGCCAGGCCCATGAGATCCACCGGGGTCCTGCCCTGCTTTCCTTCCTCGTATTGCATCTCCTGGTTTATCCATCAAGTAATGGTTACAATTCCTATATGGACCGTGATGAAACCTCCATCGGCGGGATCAGGCAACCCATGCAGCCTACCTCGGAATTGTTCAGGATTACGCTGATCATGGATGTAATTGCAGTCCTGCTTTCCCTGCTTATAGGATGGATATTTTGTTTGGGTATTCTGCTCTACATTATCATGTCGAGGGCTTATAGCTACCGCGGCATCAGGTTAAAAAAATATCCTGTTACAGGCTTTCTCACTGTATTTATTTTCCAGGGCATGCTGGTCTTTGCCCTTTCCTACCTGGCCATCTCACAGTCATCGTTAAGTGAAATTCCTTTACTGTCCTGTTTCATTGCCGGGTTGCTCATCGGGGCGCTCTACCCGCTTACACAGGTGTACCAGCACGAGGCCGATCAAAAAGATGGCGTTACCTCCATCAGCATGTTGCTGGGCAAAAAAGGAAGTTTTATTTTCAGCATGATCCTTTTTCTATCAGCAACTTTTCTTTTTTACCTGCTTTTCAGAGAAAAAGAAACTGCCCACTTCCTGGTCTACCTGGGCGTGATGCTGCCGGTGGTATTGTTTTTTTTGTACTGGATGAGAAAGGTCTGGAAAGATGGCAGCCAGGCCAGCTTTACCAACAGCCTGCGGATGAACCTGGTCTCCACCCTTTGTACAACTGTTTTTTTTATCACCCTAATTATTCTGAAACATTGAGCAGGATCGTATCCATAGGAACCGCTTTACCGCAGTATTGCCATGCGCAGTCAGACATCCTTTCTTTCATGCAGGGTGTATATGCCATGAATGAAGCGGAAAAAAGAAAACTGCGTTATCTTTACCATCACAGCGGTATTGAACAAAGACACTCCGTGATCGCGGATTACAGCAAACCTGTAAATGAATGGAAATTTTACCCGCAGACTGAAAACCTTGAGCCCTTTCCCACGCTCGAACAAAGAATGACGCTTTTCAACAGGTATGCACCGCTTTTATCCGTAGATGCCATCCGTGACTGCCTGGGTCATCATCATGATCCGGGAAAGATTTCCCATCTCATAACGGTGAGCTGCACAGGCATGAGTGCACCGGGACTGGACCTGCAGGTTACAGAACTGATGGAATTCTCTAAAAACATCTCGAGGACCTCTGTCAATTTTATGGGTTGTTACGCTGCCATCCATGCGCTTAAAATAGCAGATGCCATTTGCAGGTCAGAGCCAGGTGCAAGGGTGCTGGTAGTGTGTACGGAATTATGTACCCTGCATTTCCAGCGTGCTGCCACAACAGACAATATCACTTCCTCACTTTTATTCGGTGATGGAGCAGCAGCGGCACTTGTAGTGGGGGAGGAAAGCATTGAAGAAGGATTAAGCATAGATGGATTCTACAGCGAGATCATTCCGAAAGGAAAAAGAGACATGGCCTGGGAACTTTCCTCTACCGGTTTTTTAATGACACTAAGTGGCTATATACCGGAACTTATTGAGGCGGATTTTGAGCAGATCGTGGGCAGGGCGCTGGCAAAAAACAAGAGCAGCAAAGAAGAGGTGAGCCACTGGTGCATTCATCCCGGCGGTAAAAAGATCCTCGAATCCATTCACAAATGCCTTGGATTTACCAATGGGCAACTCGATACCTCTGCCACTGTACTGAAAAAAGTGGGCAACCTTTCATCCGCCACCATTTTATTTGTGCTGAAGGAAATGATGAAACAGAAAAAGCAGGTGAAAAAATTATTTGGTGCCGCGTTTGGCCCGGGCCTGACTGTTGAAACCTTTACTGCACATTACTGATGCCATCATTTAAACATCGTTCCGCTGCAAAAGAACTGCTTGACAGGAATGATATTCCTTTTGAGGATATCAAAAAGAATATGCAGGAACTTGACACCATCAACAGCGTGCTTGGAGGACATGCCATCACACTGCAGGGTTTCAAAAAACTGCTCCGGAACCATTCTTCACAAAAGCAAAAGATCAAACTGGTTGAGATCGGGTGCGGCGGTGGCGACAACCTGAGGGTGATACGGAAATATGCCTTGAGCAAAGGATTGGTTGTAGAGCTAATTGGAATTGATATCAATCCTGAATGCATTGCATTTGCCAGGTCAGTAAAAGAAAACAATGGTATTGAGTTCATCTGTTCCGACTATGCGGTGAGTCTTTCTGAAAAGCCCGATATCATTTTTTCCTCCCTTTTCTGCCATCATTTTACCAATATGGAGTTGGTAGCCCAGTTAAGATGGATGAAGGAAAACAGCCTTCATGGTTTTTTTATCAACGACCTGCACCGCCATGCCCTTGCCTATTATTCCATTATATTTTTAACCCGGCTCTTTTCTAAAAGTTACCTTGTGAAAAATGATGCACCCATTTCCGTGCTGAGGGGATTTAACCGCCGGGAATTACAAGACCTGTTGAAGGAAGCGGGATTGGAAAAAGCACAAATTGAATGGAAGTGGGCATTCCGCTGGCTGGTAAATTACACGGCTTCATGAACCATGATTCCAGATATGATGTTGCCATTATTGGAGGTGGACTGGCAGGTCTTTCAGCCGCGATACTGCTTGCCCGCCAGCACTTCCGTGTCATTTTATTCGAAAAAGAAAGCTACCCCTATCACAAGGTTTGTGGTGAATACATCAGTATGGAAAGCTGGGATTTTATCAAAAGGCTCGGAGTGCCACTTGATCAAATGAAGTTGCCCATCATCAAAAACCTGGAACTCACCGCTCCCAATGGAAGGGTTTTCAAAACCGCATTGCCCCTGGGAGGTTTTGGCATCAGCCGTTATACACTCGATCAACAACTGGCGCAGTTGGCCGCGGACTCCGGTGTTAGCCTGGTGCCCAATACCAGGGTGGATGGAGTTTTATTCAAAAATGAATTTGAGATCACTGCGGGAAACCAGGCATTCAGCGCGACAGTTTGTCTTGGTGCATTTGGCAAAAGAAGCAACCTGGATGTGAAATGGTCACGTGAATTCCTGCATGCATACGACCGTAAGCTTGATAATTTCATTGCTGTTAAATACCACATCTCCGCCTCCTGGCCAGCCGATACCATTGGGCTGCACAATTTTGAGAATGGTTACTGCGGCATTTCCAGGATTGAGAATGATCTTTATTGTCTTTGCTACCTTACCCGCGCCTCCGAACTGAAAAAATGGAGCAACCAGGTAGGCCTGCTGGAAGAAAATAATCTTGCAAAAAATCCTCACCTCAAAAAAATATTCAGTGATTGCAAAATCGAAAAAGATTTTCCTGTCACCATATCACAGGTAAGTTTCAACAAAAAAACACAGGTGGAAAACCACGTGTTGATGCTGGGCGATGCTGCCGGCATGATCGCACCGCTGTGCGGAAACGGGATGAGCATTGCCCTGCATACAGGGAAGATTGCCGCGGAAGTAACTGCAGCATTTTTGTCAGGAAAAACAGGCCGGGAGCAAATGGAAGAGCAGTATACCAAACAATGGGAGCATCATTTTGCTGCAAGGCTGAGAACGGGCAGGATTCTACAGAAATTTTTTGGCAAACAATGGCTCAGCAATCTTTTTGTGCAGACTTTCCGATCTCTTCCCCTTCTTGCGAAGCCCCTCATTAAAATGACGCACGGCAAGCCTTTTTAAGGCATAATTTTAGTGTTAGTAAGGAATGAGCCAGAAGAAAAAAACGGTGGTGCTGGGCGCTTCCGATAATCCATCAAGATACAGCTACATGGCGATCAACCGCCTGCGTGCCTACGACCATCCTGTGATAGCCGTAGGTAAAAAGAACGGTTCGGTTGCAGGTGTGGATATCAGCAGGGATCATGTGGCTGCCACTGATGTGGATACGGTTACGCTTTACCTCAATCCAAAGAACCAGGTGGAATACTATGATTACATCCTCAACCTCAATCCACGCCGTATCATTTTCAACCCGGGTACAGAAAATAATGAGCTGATCAAAAAAGCAAAGGAGAATAATATTGAACCGGTGATCGGCTGTACGCTGGTGATGCTGGGCTCCGGGCAGTATTGATTTCGTACTTCTACGAGAGCGCAGTCAGGGGAACTACTTATTCTCCTGATTTTTATTTCCTGATGCTTTGATTTCAATTTCTTTTTTGCAAATATTGCGAGCGAATCCAATCAGCAACTGAAGGTTGCACCTTGTAAGCGTTTAAACAATATCCAATGAAACTGAAGAACTGCGTGGCCGGCGCATTCCTACTATTGTGCAGCTTTCTTGCACAGGCACAGGATCAAAAATTCCCTATCAATGATCCGGATCGTAACAAACCCAAACTTTTCGCGGACCTCCCACAAAAAATGGAAGTGAAGATTTCTGAAATGCAATCGCTTCTCAGGCACAAAGTGGGTGCTGTGGTTTCCATGCAGGTAAGCGACCAGTTTTTGTTTGAAGGTTCCGTAGTTTCAAAGGTGGAGGATGCACAGGTAAAATCTGTTGTGATTCGTTCTACCAACAGGCCCGGTGCCGTGCTGAGTTTCTCGAGAACACAGAATGCTGACGGCAGTGAAAAATTTGTTGGCATGATCATCAGCCGCAACAACGGTGATGCTTACGAGATCACGAAAGAAAAAGGACATTATGTTTTCATTAAAAAAGACCTTTACGACCTTATGAATGAATAATCGCTGAACATCCCTGCTATCCTATCCATCATCCATCCAAATCCGAACAATGAAAAACTATTACCAATCCGTGCTGGCTTTCTGCCTGCTTTTTGTTGCTGTTTCAGTGAAGGCACAGGTTCCGGTTTATAATTCCTACCCTTCAGCCACTGCCACCATGTTCATAGATTTTGACGGGCATACCGTTGAAGGCACAAGCTGGAACGCTTTCGGACCTATTTTTTGTGACCCCTCCAATTTAACTACCAGCCAGATGACGGAGATCTTCAACCGTGTAGCGGAAGACTACCGTCCATTTAATATCAATATCACAACAGATTCTACTAAGTACTGGTCAGCCCCGCTCAACCAGCGTGTACGCGTGATCGTTACCACCACCTCAAGCTGGTATGGATCTGCCGGTGGTGTATCTTACCTGAACTCATTTACCTGGGGCAATAACACACCTGCATTTGTATTTTCTGCCTTACTGGGATACAATACCAAGCGTATAGCCGAAGCAACTGCACATGAACTGGGTCATACTGTTGGATTGAAACACCAGTCAACCTATGACAATAATTGTATCAAAACAGCAGAATATAATCCCGGCATCGGCAGCGGCGAAATTGGCTGGGCTCCTATCATGGGTGTAGGCTATTACCGCAACTTCACTTTATGGAACCACGGCACTAACCCACAGGGTTGTAATATTTTCCAGGATGACCTGGGCATCATCACCAGCGCGCAAAACGCATTTGGTTACCGTGAAGATGATCATATGGATAATGGTACAGATGCCACTCCCGCTCCTATGACCAACAACCAGTTTGTAGTGGATGGAGTGATTGAAAGAGCCACCGACCAGGATGTTTTCAGGTTTGTAATTCCTGCACTTGGCAATTTAAGACTGAACGCCACCCCTTACAATACAGGCACAGGCAACTCTGGTTCCAACCTCGACATCCAGCTTGAGATCCTCGACCAGAATTACAACCTGATGTACACCTACAACCCGGGTGAAGCGCTGGACATCGCCATCGACAGCACTTTTGCTGCCGGCACTTATTACATGAAGATCCAGGGCCGCGGTAATGCCTTTGCTCCTGAATACGCCAGCCTGGGTTCTTATAGCATTACCAGTTCCTTCAGGCCTCTTGCACCACTTCCTCTTCATAAACTTGAATTGAAAGGCAGCCATGCAGGAAACAGGCACCTGCTGAACTGGGAAATTGTAGCCGATGAAACGGTGACCAGCCAGGTATTGGAAGTAGCGGAACAGAACAGCGGGCAGTTTGTCGTTGCAGGTAATCCTTCATCTACCGCCCGTAATTTTCAATATACTCCCCATGCTTCCGGCTGGCTGCAATACAGGTTGCATGTAAGTTTTGATGACGGCCGCAGTTATTATTCCAATACCATTACACTGCCCAACCGTACAGAAAACAAACCAGAGCTTTTAACCAATATTGTTCGCAGCGAGATGTCTGTAAGAAGCGCTGCTGTTTTCCATTACACCATTGTTGATTACAATGGCAGAACAGTAAGCAAAGGAAAACTTGACCAGGGAATTACAAGGGTCAACACTTCCATGCTCAGCTCCGGCATGTACCTGGTAAGGTTTGAAAATAACCAGGAACAGTATGTTGAAAAATTTGTGAAAGAATAAAAAAAATACTGCTGCATCACCGCAGCATCAACAGACCATAATCCGTGCCCCTTTGGTAACTCGAGGTTTTTCCGTAATTTGGAAAAACCTCTTTTTTTATGCGTTGGAGAAAATTCAATGGTGAGCCGCTTGGTCTTCCGGTCTACAATGCAGTTGAAAATGCAATCCGCAGGGAAACCGCAGCCGGCTACAGGCTTAAGGTATGTATCGGCACCGATTCACAGGTAAAAGGCCAGGAAACAGAATTCGCAACCGTGATTGTTTTTTTGAGAGAAGGTCATGGAGGCTTCATGTTCATCCACAATGAAAAAACACGACACCAGTACTCCATCAAGGAGCGCATGCTGGTGGAAGTGGCCAAGAGTATAGAGATTGCATATGAGCTGTGCAATCTTTTTACTTTATATAATGTGGACATGGAAGTGCATGCCGACATCAACACCAATCCTCATTTCAAAAGCAATGACGCCCTTAAGGAAGCCATGGGTTATATCCTGGGTATGGGCTTCGCTTTCAAGGCTAAACCTGAAGCGTTTGCCAGCAGCAGTTGTGCCAACAAAGTGGTGAACTGAGCGGCCCTAATCATTCGCGTGGAGGAGAAGCGGCCTTTTTCCGCTTCAGCAGGAATATTAACAGCAACACTGCCGCACCTGAACTGATCACAGGAACCAGTAAGGAGTTTCCATCCCTCAACTTTTCATCATCCACAACAATATCCTTGTTTGAATTTTCTGTGATTTTCTTTTTTGAAGCCTTCAAAAGACTATCCTGCCTGTCCAGGATCATTTGCTGCTCCTGGCGGATGGCAGCACGCTCACTTTCCATGGAACGTTTCAATGAGTCCAGTTTTACAGGATCAACAGCTTGCCCGTAAACAGGAAGATTCATGCAAAAAAACACAAGGAAAATTGGGAAGAGCAGCTTACTCGTTCGTGGAGATCTCATGGCTAACCTCTGCAGTTAACTTATCCGAAACCTGGATCATCTGGGCGGTGGAAGTACGGGAGTAGAGGGCGAAAAGTTTGTCGGTATCACGTTGCGCGAAGGAGAAAACAACCAGCACCAGTACAAACATGGTAACCACTACCCCTTTTTCAACGATCGCGTTTTTGTCTTCCATAAAATTCCGTGCAATATAAATCAGAAAAAATTATACCATGTCTTTTTTGTGTGCGTACCAGTCTTCATTCAGCGCTGTAATGAATGATAAAAGTTTTTTAGCGCCGGTTCTTTTCACGGCGGAGGTCACAAAATGCGGTGGTGGCGATTCCCAGGTTTCCAGCATGGCCCTGAGAAAAGCGTTCACATTATTGGCGGTTTCCTTTACCGTACTCTTATCCGCCTTGGTAAATACAATAGCAAAGGGAATGCTCCATTCGCCAAGATTGTTGATGAATTCAAGATCGATCTGCTGGGGTTCGTGGCGGCTGTCAACCAGCACAAAAAGATTGACCAGGTTTTCTCTTTTGCGGATATAATCCTGGATCATTTTTTTCCATTCCTTTCTCTGGCTCATAGATCTTTTAGCATAACCATAACCGGGAAGATCAACCAGCCACCAGCCTTTTTTATCGCTCGACTGGATATCAAAATGGTTGATGAGCTGCGTTTTTCCGGGTGAAGAAGAAATTTTCGCCAGCTCCTTTTTACTGGTCAGCATATTGATCACTGATGACTTGCCCACATTGCTCCTGCCAATGAAAGCATACTCGGGACGGTCAGGCTTTGGACACTTTTCCACTGAAGGACTGCTGATCAGGTATTCTGCCTTTATGATTTCCATCATGCAAATGTAAACCCGGCATTCAGTAACTAGCATCCAGATTATACCTTTGTCACGATGTCAAAATTTGCACACGATCATATCAAGCCTTATTCAGAAGAAGGATCCAAAAAAGAACAGGTCAGCGAAATGTTTGACCAGATCGCTCCCCGTTACGATTTCATGAACCGTTTCCTGAGTGCCGGCACCGATATCGGCTGGCGCCGGAAAGCCATCCGCCTTTTTAAAAACGATGGCATCAAACAACTGCTTGATGTGGCCACCGGTACAGGCGACATGGCCATTATGGCGGCACGCATGCTTAACCCCGATAAGGTGACCGGCATTGATATTTCCCCCAAAATGCTGGAAATAGGAAGAAAAAAGATTGAGAAAGAAGAACTTGGAACGAAGATTGAGTTAATGGCGGGCGATGGTGAAACAATAAATTTTCCCGATCATTCGTTTGATGGCGTGATGGTGGCATTTGGCATCAGGAATTTCGAACACCTTGAAAAAGGACTGAAAGAGATCCTGAGAGTGCTGAAGCCGGGTGGCAGGCTGGTAGTGCTGGAATTCAGCAAGCCCAAAATGCCGGGTGTCAAAACCCTTTACAACCTGTATATGGGTTTGGTGGCTCCCAAAATGGCAGGACTTTTCAGGCAGAATAAGAAAGCTTACAAATACCTGAATGATTCGGCCAAAGCCTTTCCCGACCGCCAGCATTTTGAAGAAATTTTAAAACAGTCAGGTTATACCGATACCTCATGGAAACCGTTAAGTTTAGGAATATGTTGCATTTACAGCGGAAGAAAGCCGGCACCATGAAAAACCGTGCATTGCTCTCTATTTTCTTTCTGATCTTATCGGTTAGCGCTTTCTCCCAGGTTGAGATCTACCGGGAAGAGCAGGACCAGAAACCCTACTATTTCGGACTTTCACTGGGCGCTGTGTATTCCCGCTTCCAGATTGAACACCATCCCAGCTTTCTGGAGCAGGATTCCATACTGGTGGCTGAACCCGGCAATACACCGGGCATTTCACTGAGACTGGTAGCCGGCCTCAATCTTTCCAACCGTTTTGAATTACGTTTCAACCCGGGGCTGATCTTCACCGACCGACCGATACTTTATACACTTAACCCGGCCTATGGTGGAGATATTGACCAGGGATACAATGTCAAAAAAAGTGTTGAATCCATCATCACCACCTTCCCCCTGCACCTGAAATTCAAATCAGACCGCATCGGTAATTTCCGCGTTTATATGCTGGGTGGTGCCAAGCTGGATTTTGACCTGGCCTCCAATGCAAAAAAAAGAAAGCTGGAAGACCAGCTCAAGATCCGCAATATGAGTTATGGAATCGAAGGCGGCATCGGGTTCAATTTCTACCGCAAAAGTGTAACCATCACTCCAGAGATCAAGATCAGCAATGGGCTCAACAATCTTCATGAGCGCAACGATAAACTCAATTATTCGAGGGTGATCGACAGGATCCAGTCCAGGATGATCGTATTCACCTTGCACCTCGAGGGATAAAAAGCACTTACATCAAGCTTCAAGTCTTCGTATTTTCGCCACTCAATTTTTGGACCGATGACGATCTCCTATAAATGGTTGAGTGAATATTTGCCTGTATCCATAGATCCTGAAAAACTTTCCATGATCCTTACATCAGTTGGACTGGAAGTGGAAAAAATGGAAAATTTCGAAGAAGTGAAAGGCGGGCTGAAAGGCCTGGTGATCGGTGAAGTGCTGGAAGCGCAACAACATCCCAATGCCGATAAACTCAAACTAACCAGGGTCAATACCGGTGGTGAGCCTTTGCAGATCGTTTGCGGTGCACCCAATGTAGCTGCCGGGCAAAAAGTAGTGGTGGCCACCGTTGGCACCACCATTTATCCATCTGCCGGTGATGCCCTCACTATGAAAGTGGCAAAGATCCGTGGTGTGGAAAGTCATGGAATGATCTGTGCCGAAGACGAGATCGGGCTTGGAAGTTCACACGCAGGTATCATGGTGCTGCCTGCTGATGTGCAGGTGGGCATGAAAGCCGAAGAGTATTTCAAACCTTATAACGATGTGATCTACGAGATCGGGCTCACCCCAAACCGGATGGATGCCATGAGTCACCTGGGTGTTGCCCGCGATGTTTGCGCCTACCTCTCCCATCATGAACAAAAAGATTATCAACCGGTTTTTCCTGAAGTAAAATTTGAACCGGCTGGCGAACAGTTATCCATTAACATCAGCATAGAGAACCAGGACGCATGTAAACGATATTCAGGTGTATGCATCGCCGGTGTAAAAGTGGCTCCTTCACCCAAATGGCTGCAGGAAAGACTGAAAAGCATCGGGCTCCGGCCGATCAATAATATTGTGGACATCACCAATTTCATACAGCATGAAACCGGGCAACCGCTCCATGCTTTTGATTATGATGCCATCAGTGACCATACCATCATTGTAAAAACACTGCCGGAAGGAAGCACTTTTGTAACCTTAGATGAAAAAGAAAGAAAACTGAACCAGGATGATTTGATGATCTGCGATGCCCGCGGACCCATGTGCATTGCTGGTGTATTTGGCGGATTGCACAGCGGTGTTACCGAAAAAACCAAAAACATTTTCATAGAAAGTGCCTGGTTCGACCCGGTCTTCATCCGTAAAACTTCTTTCAGGCATGGTTTGCGCACTGATGCCGCTACCAGGTTTGAAAAAGGGATCGACATCTCCAATACCGTGAACGTGGCCAAAAGAGCCGCTCAAATGATCACGGAGATCACGGGAGGAAGCATCGCTTCAGGCATGTATGATGTTTACCCTGATCCCGAAACCAAAAAAAGAGTAAGGCTTACTTATGCCTACCTCAAAAAACTCAGTGGCAAAACCTATTCACCCGCATCAGTTAAAAAGATCCTGGAAAGCCTGGGTTTTGTGATGGTGAATGAAAGCAATGAATCCATTGAGATGGAAGTGCCTTATCACAAACCTGACATTGCTATTCCCGCTGATGTGGTGGAAGAGATCCTCCGCATCGACGGGCTGGATCACGTGGAGATACCCACCACCATCAGCATCTCCCCTTCTGTTGAGGTCAATTATAAACAGGAGGTACTTAAAGAAAAAACTTCCGGACTACTTACAGGACTTGGATTTACCGAGATCCTTACCAACTCAATTACCAATTCAGCCTACTATAGCCATGATACCCTGCAAACCACAGTGAAACTGCTCAACAATCTTAGTAATGAACTGAACATCATGAGGCCTTCCATGTTGCAGACCGCGCTTGAAGTGATCTCTTTCAATATCAACAGGAAGAACCTGAACCTGCGTTTGTTTGAATTTGGAAAAACCTACAGCACAGCTTCGAGTGGGGATTACCGTGAAGCGCAGCATCTTTGCCTGTTTTTAAGCGGCCATTCTTCAGCGCCCCATTGGAAAAACCGTTCCACACCTGCCGACCTTTTTGATCTTAAAGGGATCGCGGAAAGCCTGGTGAAAAATTTCGGTATCGAAGCTGGTTTCGCACCTGGTACCACACCGGAAATGAAGGAAGCGCTGGTGATGGAAGTGAATGGTGAAAGGATCGTGGAACTGGGTCAGGTAAATAAAGAGATCGCCGGTAAGTTTGATATCAGGCAGGCAGTATTTTATGCAGACTTCCACTGGGATGTGGTGCTCAAATATGCCGGCCGGCAGGTCAGGTTCAAAGAGATCTCCAAATTCCCTTCCGTGGAAAGGGATCTGGCGGTGATCGTATCCAATAACATGAAGTTTGCCGAGATCGAACAAAGCATCAGCAAACTAAAACTTAACAGGCTGCAGGGGCTCCGTCTTTTTGATGTGTTTGAAAGTGAAAAACTGGGGTCAGGAAAAAAATCCCTGGCCATCAACCTTACTTTCCTGGATGAAGAAAAAACTTTGACAGATAAGGAAATTGATGGCTGGATGAACCGGATCATGACTACCTTAGAGAAAGACCTCCAGGCTGAAATCAGGAAACAATGACAGTTGACCAGCAATTCAATTCACTCAACGACAAACTGCAGCAATTGCTGAAGCAGTACAGCCGTTTGCAGAAGGAAAATGAAAAACTGAAAGAAGAACTGCACGAGGCGCGCCACCGTGAATCTGAAACACGCAACCGCATCGACGCCTTCCAGGAGCAGATCAGCATCATGAAGATTTCTACGGGTGAGATGAGCGACCGTGATAAAAAAGAGTTTGAAAGAAAGATCAACCAGTACATCAGGGAAGTGGATAAATGTATCGCTTTCTTAAGCCAATAAGCCTATGCTTGCAAATGTTTCTGAAGCCGGCATTCATCTCTCAATAAATTAAATTGTATGGAAGAACTGATTCCTATAAATCTCGTGATCGGCGACCGCACCTACCGGGTCAGGGTCAGTCCGAAAGATGAAGAGGTGGTGCGAAAAACCTCCAAGACCATCAATGACAAGATCCTGGAGTTTAAAACTAATTTCGCGGGCAAGGATATGCAGGATTATGTGGCCATGGTGCTGGTTTGGTTTGCCACTGAACAGAATGCAGCCATCTCCAACCAGGTAAATATGGACAATGTGAACAGCAGGCTGCAAACCCTGGAAAAAATGATCGATAACGTTTTGGACCAATAATATTTTTCCTTACAAGAAAAAAGCCGGCACTGCCGGCTTTTTTGATTCGTTTGATTTACCAAGGGTTTACCTTGCCGGAAGGAGTTCAGCCAGTTTTTTCTGTAACTCTTCGCCCCTGATATTTTTCGCGATGATGGTTCCGTTGGGATCGATCAGCAGGTTTTGCGGGATCGCCCTGATGCCGTATAGTTTGGCGGCAGCATTATCCCAGAATTTCAGATCACTTACCTGCGTCCAGGTAAGACCGTCTTTGTGAATGGCAGCCATCCATTTTTCCTTCCCTGTTGGCTGGTCGAGGGATACACCAAGTACGGTAAAATTCCTGTCCTTGTAAGTGTTGAAAGCCTTTACAATATTGGGGTTTTCCTTGCGGCAGGGTCCGCACCAGCTAGCCCAGAAATCAACCAGCACGTATTTTCCACGGAAAGAAGAAAGAGAAACCGGCTGACCCAGTGTATCGTTCTGTGTAAAATCCATGGCCGGTTGACCCACAGCGGTCTTTCTGGCCACTACCATTCTTTCCTGCAGGTCCACTGCGGAAGGAAGTGATTTCACGGAAGCGGAAAGGCTGTTGAACAACGGCTCCACTTTATCAGCATCAATATCATAACCTGCGTATTGCTTAACGGCGTACAAAGCAACAGGTGAGTTGGGATTGGCCTGCGCGAAGGTCTTATACACCTGCTCCCCGATCTCGGCTTCGAGCGTACGGATGGAGGTGACTATTTTTTCGACAGCAAGCTGGTCACCCGCCTTGCTTTGTTTTGAATATTCATCGTATAGCTGGTTCATCTGCACATTAAAAGGTTTCAGCCTCTCGGTGAGATTCACATAATCAAGGTGGCCGGCGGAACCGGTAACGGAATTTATTTTGAGCGAATCCTTGGCAGCCACTTCCATTTTACCAGGCTCCATGAAAATTGCCAGGGATTCCCTTTTAGCCCTTTCTTCCCCGGGCAGTTGTTTGTATTTTACAGAAAGATTCGCAATTACAGGTTCAGCAATAAGTCCTTCAAACTTGAAATCACCATTGGAAGTCTGTAAACTGTCCATTTTCCTTTCTTCTCCATTATAGTACCCCAGGTAAACCCAATCAACCTGCCTGGCCATACGGAGTTCACCTTTCAATTTGAATTCTTTGTCTGCTTTCTGCGCCATAGCTGCCGCCGGTAAAAGCAAAAGAAAAAGTAAGTGCTTCATCTGTAAGATTTAGTATGCAAGTTTAATTAAAATGAAGCAGACAGCTTTGCCATTCATCAGTTTATCTTAAAATACATCCTGTTTTGTATCTTCGCGACATAGCCTTTCGGTTATGAATACCCTTATTATCAATATCAACCTCATTATTAAACCCCTGAGAAATGGACCTCAACATAATTACGCTCATTGCCGCACTGGCCGCCCTCGTGGTTGGCATCATAGCGGGTAAATTCATTTTCGCCAAAGACACCCGCAAGAGAATTGACGAAGCCGAACTCCAGGCACAAACACTGATCAAAGAAGCAGAACTCAGAGCAGAAACTATACGCAAGGAGAAAGAGCTTTCTGCCAAGGAAAGATTTGTGCAACTGAAATCTGAACACGACCGCGAGATCCTGGAAAGAAACCGCAAGATGGGCGAAAGCGAGAACCGTCTTCGCCAGAAAGAGCAGGCCCTGAACCAGAAAACCGAACAGCTCGAAAGGCAGATAAAAGAAAACGATGCCATCAAGCAGAACCTGAACCGCCAGATAGAAGTGGTGAACCTGAAGCAGGCTGAATTTGAGAAGCACCAAGAAGAGCATTTGCGCAGGCTGGAAAAGATCGCGGGTCTTACCGCCGAAGAAGCAAAGGCCCAGATGGTGGAAGGCCTGAAGCAGGAAGCTCATTCAAGAGCCATCGGCCTGCAGCAGGAGATCATTGACGAGGCCAAACAGAAAGCCAACAAGGAAGCACGTAAGATCATTATACAATCCATCCAGCGTACTGCTGCCGAACAGGCTATTGAGAATGCCATTACGGTGTTTAACCTGGAAAGCGACGAAATAAAAGGACAGATCATTGGCCGCGAAGGCCGGAACATCCGCGCCATTGAGGCCGCAACCGGTGTGGACCTGATCGTGGATGACACTCCCGAAGCGATCATTCTTTCCTGCTTTGATCCATTGAGAAGGGAGATCGCGAGACTCAGTTTACAAAGACTAGTCACCGATGGAAGGATCCACCCTGCCCGTATCGAGGAAGTAGTGGAAAAAACCCGCCGCCAGTTGGAAGAGCAAGTGATGGAGATCGGTGAAAGAACCGTGATTGAGCTGGGTATCCACGGCCTGCACAAAGAACTGGTGCGGATCGTTGGTAAGATGAGGTTCCGTTCTTCTTACGGGCAAAACCTGCTGATGCACAGCCGCGAGGTAGCTAACCTTTGCGGGGTGATGGCTGCTGAACTGGGCCTGAACCCCAAACTGGCCAAAAGAGCCGGTTTGCTTCACGATATCGGCAAGGTGCCTGATGAGGAAACTGAACTGAGTCATGCCCTGCTGGGTGCCAAGCTTGCTGAAAAATATGGTGAGAACCCGGCTATCATCAATGCGATCGGCGCCCACCATGATGAAATGGAAATGCAATATGTGATCTCTCCCATTGTACAGGCCTGTGATGCCATCAGCGGTGCCCGTCCCGGCGCCCGCAGGGAGATCATGCAGCAATACCTTCAAAGGATCAAAGGACTCGAGAATCTTGCCCAGTCGTATAACGGCGTGGAGAAAGCATATGCCATCCAGGCGGGCCGCGAGCTGAGGGTAATTGTAGAAGCCGATAAAGTAGGCGACCAGGACAGCGAAAGACTGTCTTTCGAGATCGCCCAGAAGATCCAGACCGAAATGACCTATCCCGGCCAGATCAAGGTAACGGTAATCAGGGAGAAGAGAGCGGTGAATGTGGCGAGGTAGGGGGAGGCCTTTGGCTTTTGGCCATTGGCCGTTGGCTAAAAGACCCTGATTTTATGGTGTTTTTCCCTTGAGGCCCACTTTAATTTTTTGGAATTTGGAGTATGATAGACTTCAAAAAATTAAGAGTTTGGGAACAAGGGATGAGAATTGCGATTGCTACCTACAGACTTACCGATACTTTTCCTGCAAAGGAAAAATATTCACTGTGTACCCAGATGACTTCCGCGGCTGTATCTATTCCCAGTAATATTGCTGAAGGAAATACCAGGAGGTCTGATAAAGACAAAAGCAGGTTTGCAGAAATCGCACTTGGATCTTCCTTCGAGCTGGAGACCCAACTTCTTATTGCTGATGATCTAAATTTTGGGGATATAGACTTAAGAAAGAATCTTATTGAACAGGTTTTGATTGAACATCGAATGTTGAACAGCTTCCTGTCAACACTTAAGAAGTAGTTAATTTAAGGATTGCCAAAAGCCAACAGCCAATGGCTAAAAGCCAAAAGCCAAATTAATCTTGGAATTCCCCCCTAACCCCCCTACCTTTGCAATCCTTAAATTTTTGAGTTATGAACGCTGCAGTTGCCTACGTACACGAACAATTAACGGGCAAAAAAGAATTCCCCAAGTTTAAAGCCGGTGACAATATCACCGTCAATTATAAGATCGTTGAAGGTAACAAGGAAAGGATCCAGTCCTTCCGCGGCGATGTGATCAAATGCCAGGGTGAAGGCACTACCGCAACTTTCACCGTTAGGAAGATCTCCGATGGCGTAGGCGTGGAAAGGTTATTCCCTTTCTTCTCCCCCAACATTGATTCAATTGTTCTGAACAAATCCGGCCGCGTGCGCAGGGCTAAACTGTACTACCAGCGTGAGCGCAGTGGTAAGAGCGCCAGGATCCAGGAAAAGAAAAGAGCAGTGGAACAGCCAGTTACGGCTTAATCCATCCTGTAAAATATTTCAGAGCCATCCCTAGGGGTGGCTTTTTTTGTAGCCATTGGCCAATAGCTATTGGCTAATGGCTTAAATCCAATACCTTTGACTTCTAACTTTAATTATTCCTTATGGGACCTTTAGGTTTTAATGAGATCCTGATCATCCTGATCATTGTTCTGTTGTTATTCGGTGGAAGGAAAATTCCTGAACTGATGCGTGGTCTGGGTAAAGGTATCCGTGAATTCAACGATGCCAAGAGCAATGTGAGAAGAGAGATTGAAGAAGGGGTGAATGAAAAAGACCAGAAAACCTCTTCCACTTCCACCCAGGCTTAATTATTTCCCAGTCTGAACTTTGTTCGAATTTTCATCCATCAGGAACTTTCATGCCGCCCTGCTTTCCGGCCAGGCAACCTGCGTGCAAACCGTAGCACATTATCTTTCTGCCATCTCGCAAAACTCCCTTAACGCTTTCATAGAAGTGTATGCTGATGAAGCATTGGAGCGTGCCGCGCAACTGGACGCCTCAGCGGTGAAAGGCAAACTCCATGGCGTGGTGGTAGGCCTGAAAGATAATATCTGTTACAGGGATCATATTGCTTCGGCAGGCTCCCGCATGCTGAAAGATTTCCGCTCCGTTTATTCCGCAACTGCAGTTGAAAGGTTATTGAATGAGGGCGCCATCATTATCGGCCGCCAAAACTGTGATGAATTCGGAATGGGTTCCACCAATGAAAATTCTTTTTATGGTGCGGTTCCCAATCCTTTCAGCCCAGCGCATGTGGCAGGCGGATCTTCCGGTGGCAGTGCTGCTGCGGTAAGCGCAGGCCTCTGCATGGTTTCACTGGGCAGTGATACAGGAGGTTCGGTAAGACTCCCTGCGGATTTCTGTGGCATTGTTGGTTACAAGCCTTCTTACGGGAGAGTATCCAGGCATGGATTGATTGCTTATGCTTCTTCTTTCGACCAGATCGGCATATTATCTAAAAATGTGGAGGATGCCTCGCTGGTTCTTGAAGTGATAGCGGGACCAGATGAATACGACAGCACAGCACTCCAGGAACAGCTTCAATGGGAGGAAGAACATTCTGCTGCACCCAAACGTATTGCCTATTTCCCCGAATGGATTGATCATCCCAATATGGATCCCGAGATCAGGACTTCCCTCAAAAACTTACTTGGTGAACTCACCGCAAAGGGACATACTGTCGAGCCTGTCTCATTTCCTTTAAATGATTATATCGTTCCGGCATACTATGTGCTAACCACGGCCGAAGCCTCCTCTAACCTTTCGCGTTACGATGGTGCCAGGTATGGTTACAGGTCTGCTAAAACTCCTGAAGAGCTCTCTTCTTTTTACCAGTTCAACCGGACTGAAGGTTTTGGAAAAGAAGTCAAAAAAAGAATCCTGCTGGGCACTTATGTACTTAGCACCGGCTATTACGATGCCTATTATACACAGGCACAGAAAGTAAGGCAACTACTTGTAAACCAGACAAATACCCTCTTCAATAACTACGATTTCCTGGTGGCGCCCAATGCTCCTTCCACAGCATACCTGCTGGGTGCGTCCGGGGTTGATCCCATGGCGATTTACCTCGGCGATATTTTCACAGTCTTCGCTAATCTCGTTGGAATCCCCTCCATTTCTTTACCAGTTTTTAAACATTCCTCTAACCTTCCTTTTGGATTACAGGTCCTCAGTTCTCCACAGAATGAGGTATCTTTGCAACGCTTTACGCATCAACTGATGCAACAATAAAAGAGAGTAAGATTCCCGTGCGATTTCGGCTTAACCCTTAAAAAAAGATTTGTGATGAACAAACTTTTATTGTTTGCCACCAGCCTCGTCTGCCTTAGCCTTGAAGGTTTTGGTTTCCCTCAAATTGGTGGTGTATTTAACGACTCAACAATCAAAACACAAACAGCCAATGATCCGAAAAACGGATTCAAAGACCTGTTTGATACTGAAGCCAGTACCGCAACTGTTCATCTCAATCCTAAAGCCGTAAGCTTTGTTGAAGATTATATGGATGAAGAAGGAAGCAGGCTGGAGAAAATGAAAACATGGGGTAAACCTTTCTTTGATAAGATCGATGCCATTTTCAGGGCGCAGGGTATACCTGTTGAAATGAAATACCTGGCTGTGATTGAATCTGATCTTAAATCTTCTGCCACCTCAAGAGTGGGAGCAGCAGGCCCCTGGCAGTTCATGCCCCAAACCGCGAAGGAACTTGGTTTGAAAGTAACAAGGTCTGTTGATGAAAGAAGGAACTTTACAAGGAGCACACAGGCTGCTGCCAAATATTTAAAGAGCCTGTACAAGGTTTACGGCGACTGGCTGCTGGTACTTGCTGCCTACAATGGTGGACCCGGTAAAGTAAACACCGCGATCAGGAAAAGTGGCAGTACCAATTTCTGGGACCTGCAGAACTTTCTGCCTGCAGAATCCAGGAAGCACGTGAAAAAATTCATTGCTACACATTATATCATGGAAGGTGAAGCCGGTCTGACTACGCTCACCAAACATGAAACTGAAGCCTGGAAGCAGAAGAACAATATCATCACTAACGCAGTTGACGCAAGCCTGCCTGTTGTGACAGTTACCGGCAAGTATAATTCCATGGCGCTTACTGCTGCCATCAATATGAACATCACCGAGTTCAATAGCATGAACCCTGATTTTGACAGGCAGTTATCCGCTAATGGAAAATACGATCTCCGCCTGCCGCAGGATAAAATGGACCTGTTCAATGCGAGCAAGCCACAGATCCTTGAGCATTCCATCAGGCTGATGGTAAGCATGGCAACACGGTAATGCGGATAAATAAATTAGAAAAGCTACCCTCACCGGTAGCTTTTTTTATGTGGTGTTCAGGATCCTGGTCCCAGTACCTTCCTGATGGCAGCGCCCTTCAGTAAACATTCTTCCCATTCTTTTTCAGGGTCGCTGTAAAATGTGATGCCGGAGCCCAACTGGTAAGATAGATAACCTGTTTCTGCATTGTACATGATACTCCTGATCACAACATTGAAATCAAAATCCTGCAAGGGTGAAATATAACCCACAGCTCCACTGAAAATGCCGCGGGGAGAAACCTCGTACTGGTCTATCAGTTCCATCACCCGGCGCTTGGGTGCCCCCGTCATGGAGCCCATGGGAAATGTTGCGGATATGATCTCTGAGAACCGGGTATCTTTCTTCAGCATACCACTGATGGTGGATATCATCTGGTACACCTGGGGGAAAGCATAGATACCAAACAGTTCATCCACTTTTACCGAAGCTTCTTCACATATCCTTGTCAGGTCGTTCCTTACCATGTCTACCACCATTACATTTTCAGCCTTGTCCTTGCGGCTGTTGCGCAATTCATTTTCGAGACGAACATCATTTTCCTTGTCTGACAGGTCGCGGCGGATCGTTCCCTTTATTGGCTGACTGAGAACTTCAGCTCCTTTTTTGGCCAGGAAACGTTCGGGACTTGCGCAAACGAGATAACTATTATTCACCCTGTAAAAAACAGAGAAGGGATTGGGAGATTCTTTGGAAAGCTGCAGGTAAACATCAAGCGGGTTTATGTGTGCATCTTCCGCATAAAACTCCTGGCAGAAATTGATTTCATAGCAATCGCCGCGTTGTATATGTGCCTGTAGTGCCCTGATCTTTTCAAGATATACTTCCTTCGACAGGCGTTGTTTGATGTTGATGTCCTTTACCGGTGCCGCCTGCGGGACCGGGGTATTATTGATCTCATCATATATCACCTGGTGATCATTGGACCAGATCTCCATTCCGTCTTGTTTCGTGATCAGCAGGTGCAGGGGATGAAAGAAAAAAGAATCAGAGAAACCTGAAAGATCATCATCCTGTTTCTCCAGGCCATGGATCCTGTTCTTCAACCCATAACCAAGGTGACCAAAGCTCCAGTTTTCACCCGAAAGAAAATTCTCCAGGTCTTTTACATTGTCTGTAGTAATGGAAGATGTTGAACCAACCGCGAGCAGACCTTCAAAATGATGCGGCTGAATAGCGTAAGACTGGTTGTTCAAAAAACAAAAGATGCTGAACCGGCTACACCAGCTCAACATCCTTTTTTGAAACTCTATCATATCCTCAACGGGATAGAAGCAGTTAGTCAGGGTTCTGTATTGTATTATGTTTAGAAATCTTCTTCGTCATCATCCAGTCCGCCTGCATCATCGTTGAAGAGGTCTTTGAATTCATCATCAACCTTGAAATCATCATCTTCATCAGACTTGCCTGATTTGCCTTTCCTGGATTTGGGCAGGTCAAATTCCTCGAAGTCCGGATCCCATTCTTCTTCCTCTTCGGCTTTGTCCCAGTTATCGTCATCTGCTACATCATCATCGTCGTCATCATCATCATCGTCTTTCTTGCCTTTTTTAGCAGCTTTCTTCGGGGCCTCTTCTTCCATTTCATCATCATCATCGTCAGCTTCTTCCTTTTTAGGCTTCGCAGCTTTCTTGGCCTGAGCTATGATGGTTTCCACCAGGGTTTCTTCTCCGATTGATTCTTCAAGTAAAATAACTGACATATAGTATTGGGATTACACTGTAAATTTTGTTCGAAGATTTTAATTCGCCAAATTTTGAAATAATATTTTTTTAAACCTTGCTCAGGCGATTTTGATGATCTGGTCCCTGCCAGGTCCATTGGAAATATAATGCACCCTTGCTGAAAGGTTCTTATTGATGAAATCGATATAGTTCTGCATTTCCGTGGGAAGAGCCTCACCGCTCCGGATGGTGGAACTTTCAGTTTTCCATCCCGGGAAGGTTTCATACTTTGGTTCAATGGCGGAATGCATCATTTGGAATGGGATCTCTTTGGTGTGCTTTCCATTGATGGAATAGGAAGTACAGATGCTCAGTTCCTCGAATGCATCCAGCACATCGGCCTTGGTGATCACCACCTGGGTTACACCATTGAGCATTACTGCATACTGGAGGGCCACCAGGTCCATCCACCCGCATCTCCTGGGCCTGCCCGTAGTAGCGCCAAATTCACTACCGATCCGGCGAAGTTTCTCACCTGTTTCATCTTCCAGTTCCGTTGGGAATGGTCCGCCACCTACCCGCGTGCAGTAAGCCTTACTCACCCCTATCACTTCCTTGATTTTTTGCGGCGCCACACCCAGGCCATTACATACACCGGAAGAAATGGTATTGCTTGAGGTTACAAACGGGAAGGTTCCAAAATCGATATCCAGCATGCTGCCCTGCGCCCCTTCGGCGAGCACTTTCTTGCCTTCGGAGATCCTGCTGTTGATGAAGTATTCACCATTAACGATATTGAGGCTTCTCAGGAATTCAATGGCTTCAAAAAATTCATCTTCCCATTGCTTGATGTCCTCATCAAAATTGTAATTATCGAGTAGCTGCTGGTGTTTTGCCCTCAGGTTGTTGTACGAAGTTTTGAAATCATTCTGAAGGAGGTCGCCAACACGTAGGCCATTACGTCCTGTTTTATCCATGTATGCCGGGCCAATACCTTTAAGGGTGGACCCGATCTTGTCATTACCTTTCGATAATTCAGAGGCCTTATCCAGCGCCCTGTGGGTTGGAAGGATCAGGTGGGTACGCTCCGCGATGAACAGATTTTTTTTGAGGTCCACACCAAAAGCTTCCACCGAAGCTGCTTCACGTTTCAATGTAACCGGGTCAAGCACCACACCGTTCCCGATAAGATTTACGGTTCCCTGGTGAAAAACACCTGAAGGAATCTGGTGCAGCACGAGCTTTTTATTTTCCGGGCCCACGTACAAGGTGTGGCCGGCATTGGGACCTCCCTGGAAACGGGCGATCACATCGTAGTTGGAAGCAAAAAAATCAACGATCTTTCCCTTACCCTCATCACCCCATTGCAGGCCCAGTAATACATCAACCATAAAATAAAATTTCCGTTTATCCGGCAGGCAAATGTAGCGTAAAAAAATAGCCCTCCGCTTTAGGCAGATGGCTATTCCTTCAATTATTTATACACCTTACCGGACCACAATGATGGTGCCGCGCTTCACTATTTTTTTATTATCCTTGGTGATACCTTCCACGATCCACACATAGGTGCCAGTTGGCTGTTGTTTGCCGTTGATGGTGCCATCCCAGCCCCTGTTGAAATCTGCAGATGCGAAGATCTCCTGTCCCCAACGGTTGTAGATCCTGAAATAAGTGTAATTCTTAATGCCTACCGGGAATGGTTTGAATACATCATTCTTACCATCACCATTTGGTGTAAAGGCGGTTGGCACATAGATCTCCGGTCCTTCAAACACCCTGAGCGTAACAGAAGCTTCGCCTTTGCATCCCGCGCTGGTGGTAGCAACAACAGTGTAAGTGATATCACCGGTAACAGTTACCATTGGCGTGGCTTTGTTGGCATCGTCAAGACCAAAAGCAGGAGTCCAGGTGTAATCCGTAGCAACCGAGCTGGCAAAAAGCTGGAACACATCGCCATTTGCCACAATCGTATCCTTGCTGATCTTCACTACAATGGGTGGTGTAACATTCACAGTCACCATATCAGGCTGCAGCGATCGGCAGCCATTGGCATCCACCACATTCAATACATATTGCATGGTCTGGGCCGGTGTTACCACCGGATCCGCTGCCAGGTTGGTATTCATATAAGTATCCGGCGACCATATATACTGAGATCCCCCGCTGCCTGTCAACTGCACGGTCTGCCCGAAACAGATATCCTTATCCGGACCGGCATTGGCTACAGGTGCCGGTAATACATTCACGCGGATGGTATCATAAGCTGAGCATACACCAAGAATAGCCTGCACATAATAATCGGTAGTGGCAGAAGGCGTGGCAACCGGTTTTTTCACGTTGGTCGCGCTGAGGCCCTGTGATGGAGTCCAGATAAACTGCGTGGCATTGGTCAAAGGTTCAAGCTCCACACCAACTCCTTCGCAAACCGTAAGGTCACCAGCCGGTGCTACCGTTAAATTATTAGTGAGACCAACAGCCAGGTTATTGGAGGTGGTACAGCCATTCGCATCTTTAACCATCACTGTATAATTGCCTGGCGTTACATAGAAGATATTGGATGCCTGGTAATCTACCCCATTGATGGAATACTGGTAGGGTGAAGTACCCCCGCTGGTAGTAACGGTGATCACCCCGTCCGCTCCCCCGTCGCAACTGGCATTGGTTGCTGCTGATGTTGCTGAAAGGCTTGAAGGTTCGCCAACACTTACCTGCTGCGATTGTATGCAGTTGTTCTGGTCTTTTACATACACAGTATAATTGCCTGCTGGTACATTAAAGGAATTCATTGCCTGGTAATTCACTCCATCAAGTGAATACTGGTAAGGCGCTGTACCGCCTGCTGCTGCAATCAGCACCTGTCCGTTGCCGGCACCATTACAAAGGGCAGCCTGCTCGGAAGGTGTAAAGGTGAGCGCTGTGGGCTGGTTCACCGTAAAGGCTTGAGTGCCTGAACACTGGTTCTGATCCCTGAAGTGAACTGTATAATCACCCGCAACAAGTCCTGTGAACTGGTTGGAATTCTGCCATGTAGTACCATCAAGCGAATACTGGTAGGGAGGTGCTCCATTGGAAGAAATGCTGATGGTTGCTGAACCAGTATTGCCGTTGTAACAGGATACATGATCAACAGCCACGGTAGCCGTAAGAGGAGAACCCGGCTGGATGGTAGCCTGTACGGCTGACTGGCAACCCGAACCATTCCGGTATGTTATGGTATAGTTACCTGTAGCCAGCCCGGTAAACGTGTTGGAGGACTGGAACGTGGTACCGTCAAGTGAATATTCAAACGGACCGGTTCCATTGGTGTTGGTAATGGTGATAGTGCCATTCACTGCACCGCTGCAGGAAGTTGGCGTGGTAGATGTGGTGGCCGTCAGTTCCGGTCCCACACCTATTGTAACAGGAATAGATGCGGTGGTACATCCTGCCACATCCCTGATATAACCCGTGTATGCAGTTGCGGCCAGGCCGGTGAACTGGTTGGATGACTGCCAGGTGGTGCCATCCAGCGAATATTCAAACGGGCTGTTGCCATTGTCAGGCGTCAGGGTGAGCGTACCATCGCTGGCACCATTGCAGGAAGTAGGTGTGAATACTGCAGATCCTGTAAGAGGAGCACCTGCTGTAATGTTTACACTGATAGGATTGGAAGAACAGCCGGCTGCATCCCTGATCACAACAGTATGGTTGCCTGCGGCCAATCCTGAAAATATATTTGAAGACACGAATGCACCACCATCAAGCTGGTAGGAAAATGGTGTTGAGCCAGATGTTGGCGTAATGGTTAGCGTGCCATTCACAGCTCCATTGCAGGATGTAGGCGTGCTCACTACCGTTCCGGTAATGGCTGGTCCAACCGTTACTGTAACAGGTATGGCATTGGAAACACAACCACCCGCATCCGTTACAACAATGCTGTGGGCGCCGGCGCTTACATTGGTGAAAACATTCGAAGACTGCGGCGCACCGCCATCTAACTGGTAAGTATAGGTAGGCCCCCCGTTGGTTGGTGTTACTGTAATGGTACCATTATTTACTCCCGTACAGGAAGTTGGTGTGGTGGCAGTGGTGGCCAGCAAGGAGCTGCCTGCTACAACGGTTGCAGCAATTGGCTGCGAAGTACATCCACCCGCATCTTTTACAATAACTGAATAACTGCCAGGAGCCAGCCCTGTGATAGTGGTACCATTAAAGAAGGTAGTACCTCCATTTATGGAATACTGGAAAGGTGCGCTGCCGTTGGCAGGTACAATATTGATACTTCCATTGTTCACACCCGCACAGGAAGTACCGGTAGCTGTAGCCGTTGCATTCAGGCTTCCGGTAGAAGCAGGAACATTCACGAAAACATTATTGACAAAACATCCTTTTGAATCCTGAACGGAAATGAACCAGATACCCGTTACCAGGTTTGAGAATACATTACTTGCCTGGAAAGGTCCGTTATTGATGGAATAAGTATAAGGAGCGGTACCACTGGTAGGGGTAACCGTAATTGTGCCACTGGCCGATCCTGCGCAGGCAGGTGGAACGGCCGCGGTGGTAATGGTGAGTGGGCCTCCCTGGGCTACCTGCACCAGCATATTGTTGAGCACACAACCACTGGCATCAGTAACCGAAATAAATTTATTGCCAAAAGTTAAACCGGTAATGGTATGGGAGGGTGTGCTGAACGATCCGCCCGGGCTGCCATTGATGGTGTAGGTCCATGGGGCAACACCATTCTGTGGCGTTAGGGTAATGGTACCATCAGAGGATCCGTTACAGGAAGTTCCTGTTTGAGTGGCATTGATCGTAAGCGTACCACTGGTAGGTATCACAACGGGGAGCGTTTGGGAACATCCGCCGGCAGTTGTGATCACCACGGAATGATTACCTCCCAGCAAACCCGTAAATGTATGGGACTGGTTGTTGGTTGATACTGGCGCACCTCCATCAAGTGATAAACTGTATGGTGTTGTACCAGCACCTGTAGGTATGTCAACCGTAAAGCCACCGTTAGGTCCGCATGCGGATGGAATGATGGCACTCGCCGTGGCATTAAGACTGGTAGTTTTTTCTACGGTGATGGTATCTGAACTGATGATCTGGTTGGCGGGGTTGGAGCAGGAAGAATAATAAGTTCTTACGATGTACTGGGTGGAACTGGCTGTTGGACATTGCTGCGGAAAATTAAGATCCAGCATGCCTACTACAGAAGTTGCAGTATCAGCACCTGGTGTTACACCTGTTTCAGCGAGTACAGTTCCGGAAATACTCAGCAACTCGGCTTTTGCGAAACGTGAACCGGCGCCTGAAGGAACGAAACGGTAGGATTCGTTTTCGGCTGTCCATTGAGTTGCATTTTTACCAGGTGCTGCCACTGCCTCATCCCGATCCCAATTCTGCATTCCTAAAATAGCGAGGCCCTGGTTGAATGTGGTACAAAGTGGTTTGTTCAACAAGTGAACATCTACTATGCCAGTGCTTTCATGCAACACGATCTGCTGTGAACAAATCAGTGTGGTGCAACTGAACATAGGAACATCAAAATAGGAAATCACGAATTTGCGGCAGGGTGCAGTTCCAACCACCGACCACTGGATTTTGCGGGTAGGAGGAACATTGGAAGCATTGGGATAAATATCATGATAGGCCCCCATTATAGATGCCCTTGGATAATATGTAGTGGCAATGCCTCCTGGAGCGGATCCAACATTATAAGGAATAGGTTGGGGGTTGGAACCATTGGTGAGTGTATAGGCATTGTTTTGACCCGCATTGATCTCATCAAAGGTCACAACACCATTAGAACCGATCACGATCTTGTTATAGGTGGAATCATAAAAACAAAAAGGGAATGGTATGCTTATGAGGTTGCTGAACTTATCATCAATGTATACCTCGGTCACTTCAGTTCCCGGTGCATTAAAAGGGAAAGGGCTGAAGGGAATGTTGACTACGGAATACGTGGTGGTTGACTTGAGATGCGGAACCTGGAATTGAAATGGGGCACAGTTCACATTACAGGGAAGCTCGATAGTTGTTCCATTCAGGCCGGTTG
>CAYWSQ010000017.1:0-12819 GCA_964460925.1 uncultured Flavisolibacter sp.
TGGGAATTTTATGCTAAACAGGGTTACGAGGTCTATGGTGAACCTTTCCAGGAGGTAGGAATGGGACATCATAAAATGCAAAAGCAATTATGACCATTCATAGATTATGTAATTGAGGGGTGATCCTGTTTCTGTAAATTCAGGTCTATCAAAAACATTCACTATGAAATGGATGTCATTGCTGGTTTGCGTGCTAGCAGCAACTCCCCTCTTTTCGCAAACCAATAATCCCTGTACGGCACCTGAAATTTCTCAGTTTAATTTCTGGATCGGCGAATGGAATTTGACCTGGAACGACAGCCTGCATGGCAGCAACAAAATCGAAAAAATATTTGGCAACTGCACCCTTCAGGAAAATTTCCATGATCCCAAAACGGGTTATTCGGGGAAAAGCTGGACGGTATATAATCAAAACAAAAATACCTGGCAGCAAACCTGGGTCGACAACCAGGGGGGCTATATTCATTTAACCGGCGGTATGGTAGGTGATTCAATGGTTCTTACAACGCCGGAACAAAAAGTACCGGCCAGCATGAGCGCCACCGGCAAAATGATAAACCGCATGGTATTTTACCATATCAAACAGGATTCTTTTGACTGGTGCTGGGAGTCATCCACTGACAGCGGAAAAACCTGGACTCCGCGGTGGCAGATCAGGTATGTGAGAGCAGCCAAAGGCTAACCATTGGCTGGAAACTAAGTTTCGTTCAGTACTAAAGCATCGAGATCCTTAATACCGATATTTTTCTTGGATAAAAAGCCTTCCCCGTATTTTACACCAATTCTTTTTCCTAATAATCTTGCCCTTGATTCAAGTGCCTGGATGAATTCCGGGTTGGAAAGGTATGTCTGCGGTTCAGTGCTTTCCGGGTCATGGAACTGGGTTTTATAAGCCCTGATCGCCTGCATCCTTTTCTCCCATTCATCGCTGATGTCCATAATGATGTCGGGTTCATAAAAGCGGTCCTGGATATAATGCAGCAATAATTTTGGCCTCCATTTTTCCTGCTCCCTTCCGTTCTCATCAAAAGTCTTTACCTGGCGAAGGCCAGATAGGAAACAGGCATCATACACCAGCCAGCCTCCCCTTCCGTGGTCAGGGTGACGGTCTTCCAATATATTGGCGATCACGATCTCCGGCTGGTATTTACGCAGCACGCTCACTACCTGCATCTGGTGTTCTTCATCATTTTTGAAGAAGCCATCCCTCATCTTCAGGTTCTCCCTCACATGGATGCCCATGATGGCTGCTGCTGCAGCCGCTTCCGCATATCTGGTCTCGATCGTACCCCTGGTACCAAGTTCGCCCTGGGTGAGATCAACAATCCCTACTTTTTTTCCACGGTTCACTTCTTTGATCAAAGTGCCTGAACATCCCAGTTCCACGTCATCGGGATGGGCTGCAATGGCTAATACATCCAGTTTCATTGCGGAAAGATAAGAAGCTAAACGATTTTTGAAAGAAGCACTTTACTGGTGCCGCGTCAATGGCACGGAGGGACGCTGGGGGTTGTTGTACCACACCCCGTCAATTTCCTTTACAACATTTTCAATCTGCCGGTCGAAATCATCATTCTGTGAATCATAGTGCTGTTTAAGGCTGGAGCCGAATACAAACGCCACGGTCTGGTACATCCTTGCATTAAGCCCACCGCGGTATTCCTTGATAATCTCGTAACAGTCATTACCTGTCTGCCGGTTGATCAGCTTCATCAGCACCCTGCCCTGGTAAACAGAAAGATCAGACAATGGCTTTTCAAACTGCTTTCTAAGTTCCGCCTCCCTGGATTTGATATAATTTTTCCGGGCCTTTTTATCTTTTACATTAGTGAGATGGTGATTCACATCATTGATCACGGCACCGGCACTTCGTGCATAATGATAGGTTACATACACGGCATTCCGCAGGCGGTTATATTCCTTAACGATCTTATCAAGCTTTTTACGCGAGACATTGGAAACATACAGCATGTCCATTTCACTGTAAGGCAGCCATTCATTATTATAAAAAACAGCAGGAACAATTATGGTATCGTTAGGCCCCCATTGAGAACGGTCAGGGCCGGCCTGCGCAGAAACAGCCTGGGACAGGAAGGTGAACAGGAGCAGGCTTAATAAACAACGGGTGGACATAGTCTAAAAATACAGAACTGTTTGATCTCTTCAAACAGACAGTCAAATTAACTAAAACGCTGTTTAGGAAAAGTGAAAATAGTCCATGAACTACCCTATACTTCCACCGTTGACTGGCTTACCTTCCTGCGGATTTCGCGGTTGGTGAGTTTCTTCCTCTCCATTCTTTTGTACATGCTGATCAGCATGCCAATGAACATGATAATGGTACCGGCCCAAAGGATGTTGATCCAGGGGAAACGGTAGGCTTTCATGGTCACATATTCCATAATGGAATCAGACTCTTTTACACCCAGTTCAATGCCATCGGCGGTTACATTCTGTAATTGCATCACCAGGCTTTCCGGCTGCAGGGTATCGGGCTGTACATAGTTGACCCCCTTATCATGTATCAGGTAAGTATTGATATTATAGATGCTGGTAGTTTGTGCTTTCACTGTAAGGCTGGCGATATACACGCTGTCAACAGAAGGAACATCATTTCTCACTGAAATACTGTCCAGGATCGCCAGGCCTTTGGAATAAAATACCGTATCACCCACTTTCATCGTAACAGGACGGAAAGAAGCGGTATCCTGCTTCTGGTCGGGATCAGGAAGTGAAGTGATGTAAAGGAAAATATCATGATCCAGGTAATGACGGGCATCAGGGTTGGCAGAAAGTCCGCGCTGCCCTTTTTCATTTACGAATGCATTGGGTTTAAGAGTGAACTTTTCCTTTCCATCCTTACTTTCAAAATCCAGGATGTAAAACCATTTGGTGGATTTTTTGGGGTCTACTGAATCCCGGTTATAGGTAACCCAGTACTTACCCATATCGGTACGCAAACCTTTTACAAGCGTAAGATTCTCACCCGGGTTTTCCTTGCTGCCCTCTCCAAAATAAGCAGGTATGCCACCCCTGTTGAGGGAGATCACTTCTTTTTTGGAAGAAGAGATCAGTATACCCAGAAGCATCAGGGCAAAACCCAGGTGTGAAATAGCTCCCCCGGCATTTTTCACCCGCCCTCTTACACCGGTAAAAATATAAGCGCCATTTGTGATAACTGCGAAAACGGCAGCAGCCACCGCCACCCAGATGGTTGCCTGGAAGCCTATACCCTGCTTGGAATAATTGATATCTCCCAGGGCCAGTACGAGGCTGGCGGCAATAACAGCAATGCCTAGAGGAAGAATCAGTTTTTTAAGATAGGCCCTTGGTGTGTTCTTGTATTTGAGATACATGCCAAAACCCGAGAACAGTCCCAGGATGATGGCAACAAAGATCTGTATGCGGTTATAGGCATGTTCGGCTTCCTCGCCCATGGCATAAGGCCTGAAAAGTTCATCCTTATTGAAAAGAGAAGTGATCCTTGTAAAATCAGCCAGCTTATTGATCACCGGAATGGAGGTCATCAGGATGATGAGGATGGAGGAAAGGAAAAGCACCAGGGAGCCCACAAACATCCAGAACTCACGCGATGAGGTTTCCTCTTCCTTTACAATATGTGGGATCTGCTTATAACGTCTGAAGAAAAGAACAAGTGAAGGAATGGCAAAGATCAGCAGCAATATTCTTAGATGCCATACTGTAATTCCATCTCCTGTGAACGCATGCACCGAAGTATCCTGCAAATCCCCGCTGCGGGTAAGATAGGTGGAATATAAAATGAACAAAAATGTGAGGATGAAAAACAGGTTGGTCGTGCGCAGGGCATTCCCGGTATGTCGGAAGATCACCAGGGTGTGAATACCTGCCATAAGCACCAGCCAGGGAACCAGCACCGCGTTCTCCACGGGGTCCCAGGCCCAGTAACCGCCAAAGTTGAGTGATTCATAGGCCCATGCCGCACCCATCATGATACCCAGTCCCAGGAAGGCCGCAGAAAACAACGCCCATGGAAGTGCCGCTTTTGTCCATTCTGTATATTTTTTCATCCACAGTCCACTTACCGCGAAAGCAAAAGGAATGAGCGTGGAGGCGAAACCAAGGAATAATACAGGGGGATGAATCACCATCCAGTAATTCTGTAGAAGGATATTCAGCCCGTTGCCATCACCGCGGTACAGCAGGCTCACGTAATCTGCGCGAAGGGCACCGGTTTCAATATCAAAAAATACCGGTGCATTGTCCAGCATATCGGTATTGCGCATGAGCACAAAGGGGTTGGACCCGATGTGCATTCCAAAAACATCACCCAGCAGCATGGTAGCCAGCATCAACTGCACGAAACTTACCACGGCCATCACCGGGGCTTCCCATTTTTTTTGTTTCCAGATGAAAACTAATCCAAGAACACAATGCCATACACTCCAGAGAAGGAAACTTCCTTCCTGCCCTTCCCAGAAACAGCTCAAAAGGTATTTGGGTTCCAGGTCACGGCTGCTATGCTGCCATACGTATTTGTATTCGAAATAATGATTACTGATGATGTAGAAAAGAATAGCGAAAACAGCAGCTACGGAAACCGCCTCAATGATGAAGAACATCCGGCCCATTTGTCTCCACTGTGCCTCAGGTGAACCGGGGATGCAATTCTGCCAGCCTGCATTTCCATTTTGCTTTGATTTTTGAACACTGAAGAAATAACAGACTGTTGCTGCCGCAGACGAGATCAAAGAAAGTAAAATGAATAAATGTCCAATCCTTCCGGGCAGCAGGTGTTCACCAATATAATCCATCAGCTAATTAATATTTAGATTCTGTAGGACCTGCTGAAGGCAGGTTTTTTTGTGCGGCATCCATATCATCCTTGTATTTGGAAGGACATTTCATCTGGATTTTGTTGCATTCAAAATATCCCTCGCGCATATAACCATTGAGGTCAATACCCTCACTAAGTTCCATATCCTTGATCCTGGCATTGGTATATACCACCTTGCTTCGTTTGCCATCTCCGTCAAATGCGTAGAAAACGGTTTTATTGGGATCTTTGATGGCATCGTATTCGATGGCCGCTGTAGTATCGAGCTTTACTTTCACCACAACGTATTTACCTTCTTTTTTCCTGGCGGAAGCGAAGGTCTCCTGGGTGGTGAGATCCTTAATGAAAAATGACATGCCAACTATACCACCAATAACCAAAAGCAGCAGAATGATATGAGTCTTTTTCATACTTGAAGTAATGCGGGGCAAAGGTAGCCGAAAAATTGTATCAGCCTCCATAATCAGGCTTGATTCTCATCATTAAGAAAGTTTTCACATTGTACTGATGCTCTTTGAGTTCAGGGGGCTGTCCGGGTAATTTTGCTACCTGAGGAAGGCGGCTTAACTTGCATCCCTTTTCAAAAATCAGTCATGATAGACCTTTCCAGTTTTGACCCCAACAGTGCCGGTAATCCTAATAACAACATTTTCGGTTTACCTATAAAAGAAGATGATGCCCGCCTGGTGATCCTGCCTGTTCCATGGGAAGTTACAGTGAGCTTTGGTTCGGGTACGGCAAGGGCCGCAGAACAGATCATGAAAGCCAGCCTCCAGGTTGATCTTTTTGATCCCGATGCGCCTACAGCCTGGCAACAGGGATTTTACATGCGCGAACCGGACAGGAAGATCCTTTTCAAAAGTGATTACCTGCGCAAGGAAGCTGAATTATACATTGATTATATTTCGAAGGGTGATGTGGTTGAGCAGAACCAGTTCATGTGCAAAACGCTCAAGGAAGTGAATGAAGGAAGTCATTTTCTTAACAACTGGGTTTACCAGCAAACGAAGTCATTACTGGAAAAGAATAAACTGGTAGCCCTGTTGGGTGGTGACCACAGTACACCGCTGGGTTTTATTAAAGCCATTGGAGAAAAACATGGTGATTTCGGCATTCTGCAGATTGATGCGCATTGCGACCTTCGCGAAGGTTATGAAGGTTTTGTTTATTCTCATGCCAGCATCATGTACAATGCCCTGAACGAAGTACCGAATATCCAGAAACTGGTGCAGGTGGGTGTAAGGGATTATTCGCAGGGCGAACATGAATACATTCAAACCAATTCCGGCAGGATCCGCACTTATTTCGACAGCGAGATCAGGGAACGCCAGTATGAAGGTGAAAGTTTCCGGGAGATCACCGATGAGATCATCGCGCAACTGCCCGACAAGATCTATATCAGTTTCGACATTGACGGACTGGATCCTAAATTATGTCCCAACACCGGCACACCTGTACAGGGAGGATTTGAAACAGAACAGGTGTTCTATCTTTTCAAAAAACTGCAGAAAGCAGGAAAACAAATTATTGGTTTTGACCTGGTGGAAGTGAGTACCAGTGAGAATGGCTGGGATGCCAATGTAGGCGCCAGGGTTTTATTTAAAATGTGTAATCTTTTTGTTTCCGGAAATCCAGAAACCAATGTATAGTGTAACCGTCAGGATAGAAGGCATGGAACGGAGGCGGAGAAGCGCCGGGCTTTTCCATATCCTGGTGGGGTTTTTTATGATTGCGGAAGGTGCGGATTATTTCAAATTGCTCAATTACCAGGAGGTTTTCAGGGTTTTGCCTGTAATGCTGATCGGGGCCTTTTCACTTTTCTATGGATTTTTCAGGAGAAGGATCGACCTGGCAGCCCGTTATAATTACTGGCTTCGGTTATTACAGACCATTGCATTTGCCTACCTGGGACTGATGATGACGGAAATAGCAAGGCCGATCGATTATATCAGTGTTTTCAGTTTTGCCTTCCTTTGTATCCTGTTGATGTTTTCAGAAAGAAGGATCTTCATGGAAACAACACTGTTCCTGGAAAATGAGGGTATCAGGATCCCGGGATATTACCGTGACCACCTGGTGTACTGGAGGGATTTAGAGAATGTAACTATAAGGGAAGATTTTATCACCCTGTTCCATGTTAAGCAGAAATACCTGCAATACCAGGTGATGCAGGATCTTTCCCTGCTGGAACTCGCAAAACTGAACGCTTATTGCAAGGAACAGATTGAGGGAGTGTCCAGTGAAAAGACAATAAAAGGGTAATTATGCGTCCATATTTATTATACAGCGACGGCAAGGGAAATATCTTCGAGGATACTTCATTGTATGTAGCCGGAAGAACCGGCTGGGATGCAGTGGATATTCCAGGGGATGAGTGGATCCTGTTACCGGAAGGCGGCCAGCTATATGAGCTGCCCGGGCGCAAAGGCATTGGCATTGATGTGAAGACCGGCGAAATGCGTTTATGCGATAAAGGATGGGCCGTGGCAGCTTTCATTCCACCCGCTCATACCGGCTTTTACATAGCGGCTTATGAAACACAACCCGATGCGCCCACCCTGCCGCTTTTTTGTTATACGGCTGTTGGTTGGGATGATAATAAATTTTATGTGCCGGCGGTTCGAATTGAGCAGGACATCCGCCAGGAATGTGGAGGCTTCGACACCGCTAAAGTTGAAAGCGGTGTGCACCAGTTCCTGAAATTATACCCGCACAACCGGCTTGTGGCGCATCTTGCCAATAATTGCGCACTTACCTATCATTGTCCCGCCGCCCGCAATTATTTTATTGGGAGATGGGAATGTCCCATCCCTTCTTCTCCTGCCTGCAATGCCAATTGCATTGGCTGTATTTCTTTCCAGCCACAGGAAGAAAGTATTGTATCCACGCAAGACCGTCTTACTTTCAAACCTACAGCAGAAGAGATCATTGAGTACACGGTGCCTCACCTGGAAACAGCCCCTTACCCGATCGTAAGTTTCGGGCAGGGATGTGAGGGCGAACCGTTGCTCATGTGGGAAACCATAAGGGAATCAATTAAAGAGATCAGGAAACATACCTCTAAAGGCAGCATCAACATCAATACCAATGGCAGTAAGCCAGATGCGGTAAAAGCGCTGTGCGAAGCAGGGCTTGACAGTATCCGCGTGAGTACCAATTCTGCCAGGAGAGAGATCTATACACCCTATTACCGTCCGAATAATTACCAGTTCGAGGATATTATTGACAGCCTCAAAGTGGTAAGGGATTATGGTGGATGGACCTCTATCAATTATTTTGTGTTCCCGGGCATGACCGATTCCGTAGCTGAATATGAGGCGCTGCGACAGTTGATCATAGATACGGATCTGAAAATGATCCAGTGGAGGAATTTCAATATTGATCCTGACTGGTATCTTGGAAAGATTGGCGTGGTGGACGGAGGTGAGATCCTGGGCATGAAACAACTTATGGAATTGCTGAAAGAGGAATTCCCGCAATTGAAATATGGATATTTCAATCCGCCGATGGAAAGGATCCGGGGTGAATATGATAAAGATTTCGCTCACTAGCGAATCAAAAGATTTGTAAAGCCCTTTCTCTCTTTCTCTCTCTGTTTCTGTTCCTGTTTCTGTTTCCTAATTTGCATCATGCATCAGGCAAGACTCCTGCTCCCTCTTATTTTATTCGCGCAATTTGCAGGAACATCGTTATGGTTTGCTGGCAATGCCATCATCAATGAAATCCAGGATGGCAGTACCGCACAACATGCAATAATTACTTCGATTGTACAACTGGGTTTTATAGCAGGCACCCTGGTCTTTTCCATTTTGGCACTGGCTGACCGCATCCCTGCGTCGCGTTTATTCTTTGCTTCTTCCCTGCTGGCTGCTTTCACAAATATTTTCCTTCTTTGGCTTTACCATGATCCCGACTGGATACTCGTTCTCCGTTTTCTTACAGGATTTTTTCTCGCAGGCATCTATCCGGTAGGCATGAAGATCGCTGCCGATTGTTTTCCCGGGCAACTGGGAAAAGCACTGGGTTTCCTTGTAGGCGCCTTGGTATTGGGGACTGCCTTTCCTTATTTTATCAGTTATGGATTTGATGGAGTAGTCTGGAGAAACGTGGTGATTGCAACATCGATACTTGCATTTAGCGGAGGTTTACTGATCCTGTTATTTATTCCCCGGTATAAGGTTCATCAATCTGCATACAGGTGGAATGCAGCATTCAGCATTTTCCGACATTCCAATTTCCGCGCTTCTGCTTTTGGATATTTTGGCCACATGTGGGAGCTCTATGCTTTCTGGTCCTTCATTCCATTTATTCTTAACATCTACAATGAAAATAATAATAGTCAATTGGATATTTCTTTATGGACCTTCATCATTATTGCTACCGGAATGATTGGTTGCATCGCCGGCGGAATGCTTTCCCTGAAAAAAGGAAGCCGCTATGTTGCTGTTAAGGCCCTGGTATTTTCAGGAGCCTGTTGTCTTTTGCTTCCATTTTGCTTCAGCCTGCCGCCCCAAATATTTTTGACGATCTTGCTCCTGTGGGGTTTTATGGTGGTGGCTGACTCACCTCAGTTCTCCACCCTGGTAGCACAATCGGCACCACCTGCAGTAAAGGGCACCGCGCTAGCCATCGTAACCTCAATAGGTTTTGCCCTGACCATCGCCAGTATTCAATTACTGCAATACCTGTCCGCTATCTTTCATCAGTACGCCTTACTGGTACTGGCCATTGGTCCCATTGCCGGACTGCTCATGATGAAAAATTACCTGCCCGGTCAACCACCGGGCAGGTGAACAATCACTGCGTGGCGCTAACCTGTCCCCTGATCTCGCCGGGTGTATTGTTGGGTGTATGAACATTTACATACCATCTGCCTGCCAGCAGATCCTGCTCCTGGGCATCACTCAAAGTGAAATTGCCTGTAGCGGTTCCTGCCACTCCATTGTTGGTAAGCGTAAAGGTTACCACGGGTGGTGCAGTTGCACCGGGCAGGGCCGGACCATGAAAATGCGCAGCAGATGCCTGGGCAGTCAGTCCCTGCCAGGAAACATTATACTGGAGATTATTGGTATTGAGGTCATACGTGCCGGTTAGTGTGCCTGATCCGGTACTTGGTACGGCAAGCACCGGGACTTCCTGCGCAGAATTAAGGGTTGCACTAACGGTGTAATCGTTGTCATTATCGTCATCATCATTGTCGCATCCCATCCATACCGTGGACAGGCAAAGTGCAAGGGCAGGAACGAAAGAGGCAAGTGTTTTTCTTGTCATAATTTTTTTTTTTGATTAAAGGTGAAGGGTGATCAATAACAAGTATCAACCTGAATACGTTGAAAATCTCCCGGCGGTTGGCAGCAATCATCCTGCCATCAATGAAAAAGGATGTAGGGATCCGGCTACAAGAAAAAACATTTCATTTTGCTGATTGAGCAGGCAGAACAGGGCAGCCGCCTATGCTCAATTGTTAAAATACCCCTGCTTATGGATGAAACGTGTGCAATTTCACTAACTTTTCCATCGTTTTCATGTCATAAGCACAACCTTTATATTTGTATGAATAACGTAATCTCCATGTCCGCAGAATTTGAAAAGCAGAAAAATCTGAAAGCTCTTGGTATTACCGCCGGGCTTACTGTACTTCTACTGATCGTAGTGATGCTGATCAGTTGGAGCATTCCTTCCAAAATTGATCCACCCCCCGTAGAGCAGTTTGTAGAGATCAACCTGGGCAGCGACCTTGATGGATTTGGTTCCGACCAGCCATTATTACCAGGAGAAGGTGCACCGGAGCAAACAGCTTATGCGCCGGCCCAACCGGTCCAGGCGGCTGAAGAAAGTGTAAAGGATGTTTCCTCTGATGATGTGAGCAATGACGCTCCCCCGGTTTCCAAACCCGCGATAAGCAAGCCTGATGCAAAAAAGATCAATGCAGAATCCAAGGTTGTGAAAACAGATAATACGGTGCAGAAAGATGTGGTTCAGGTTCAGAAACCTAAGGTAGTAATGTCCGGTCCCCGTGGTGGCAATGGCACCGGTGGAAACGGGGCGGATTCTTACCAGCGTGGCGGCAACCAAGGTGATGGAAACGGTAACGGAGATAAAGGAGTGAATGGTGGAAATCCTAATGGGACGCGTTATGCCGGACCTCGCAACATTGGTTCTATAAAAGTAATCAATTTACCTCCTCAGAATTACGAAGATGATTTTTCCCAAAGTGGTAAAGTGATGCTGGATATTGTTGTCAATGCTGACGGTAAATTAATAAGAGCTACGGTTCAACCAGTGGGAACTACAATTACAAACGCTAACCAAATTGATATTGCTAAAAGAAGAGCAGCCCAGGGAACCTATCCGAAATACGAAGGTGGCTTTAAACAAACCATACAGGTAAACTTTACTGTAAGAGGATAATTAACTTTGCTGCGTGAATTACCAGCAGACAATCGATTATCTATATAACACACTGCCCATGTTTAGCCGCATGGGCAGTGTTGCATTCAGGAAAGACCTCGACAATATCCGGGTTCTATGCAATGAACTGGGAAATCCTCAAAACAAGTTCAGGAGCATTCATGTGGGCGGAACCAATGGCAAGGGTTCCGTAAGTCACATGCTGGCTTCCATTTTACAGGCCAGCGGCATGAGAACAGGCTTATACACTTCTCCACACCTTTACGATTTCCGGGAAAGGATCAGGGTTGATGGCCTTATGGCCGACGAGGATTTTGTTGTGGATTTTGTTGAGAAGACCAGGCCCCTCATTGAAAACATCCACCCTTCATTTTTCGAGATAACCGTTGCAATGGCCTTTGACTATTTTGCCCGGAAACAGGTTGATATAGCTGTTGTTGAAGTGGGCCTGGGCGGAAGGCTCGATAGCACCAATATCATCAATCCATTGCTCTCCATAATCACCAATATCGGGTGGGATCACATGAATATGCTGGGCAACAGCCTTGAAGCCATCGCCGGTGAAAAAGCCGGCATCATCAAGGAAAATACACCTGTGATCATTGGGGAAAAACATCCTGATACCACACCTGTTTTTGAAGCCCAGGCAAGCACGAAGCATGCACCCCTATATTTTGCTTCTGATGAACTGGAAGCAAAAAATTATCAATGGAAAAATGGCAGGCTGGAAATTGAATTGCTTTTGAAGAAAACGGGCAGCAGCAAGGTGTGGGCGACGGATCTCCAGGGAATCTACCAAGGTAAAAACATTTGCACGGTCCTTACAGCCTGCACGCTCATCAACCAGTCTTTGCTGCTTGACCGCAAAATCGATGATGCATCTATTGCAAAGGCATTGAAAAATGTAAGATCAACAACAGGGCTGCAAGGGCGCTGGGAAGTTATTCAACAAAACCCAACTGTTGTACTTGAAGTAGCACATAACCCAGATGGCATCAGGCAGATGCTGCTTCATTTGAAACAGATCCCATTCAACCAGCTTCATATCATCCTTGGCATGGTGAAGGATAAGGATATCAGCAAGGTGCTGGAATTGCTTCCGCAGAAGGCGCAATATTATTTTACGCAGGCCACTATTCCCAGGGCGCTTGATGCGGATGATTTACAAGAGCAGGCCTCCGTGTACAGACTGAAAGGTGCAGTTTTTAATGGTGTAAATTTTGCATTGGAAAAAGCTATAGAAAGAGCCGGGAATGATGATCTTGTGCTGGTGTGTGGCAGTATTTTCCTGGTGGCTGAAGTGAAGCGTCAATCTTGATTTTTATTTATTCTGAAATTTGAGTGTTCACTTCCCCCTCAGCGGCAAATATCAAAATGAATCATTGTGTTGATAAAGACCACTTAGTGGACGTAGAATTTTTCAGCATTGAAGATGAAAATCAGGTTGGCAAGATGAATCAACATAGTTAATGAAGACAATCAATTCATTCATTGCTGTTCATTGATACCCATTTCGCACCGCAACCACCCAGCCCCACCGCCCCTACGGGGCTCTTTGGAAACGATGCAGGTTAATCGTTTTACTACTGACA
>CAYWSQ010000017.1:12919-28770 GCA_964460925.1 uncultured Flavisolibacter sp.
GTGGACATGAAAAAGGTTTAGAGAATTTTGACAATTGCTAGCTGATGTTGTGAATGGTTGATGTTGCTTCTATTGATATTTGATTCTGATGGAACCTGGGTAAACATCAACGGTAGAATCATTGACATGCCGCCCCTACGGGGCTCTTTGGAAACGATGCAGGTTAATCGTTTTACTACTGACATATCGCCCCGCTGGGGCTGAGCGGCTGTGGACATGAAAAAGGTTTAGAGAATTTTGACAATTGCTAGCTGATGTTGTGAATAAATCAATAGTGCAACTCCTTTAATGCTTCCAATGCGTACAAGATGCAGCTCACATGCAGGGCCTGCACGATCTTTTGCTCTCTCAGCATGGATTTTAATTCTTCAAGGGAACAGACCAGCACTTCCAGGTCTTCTGTTTCGTCGAGGTTCTGGTGACTGATCTTTTTGCCTCCTTTTGCCAGGAACATGTGCATGTAATTGTTGCTGGTGGCTGGGTTGGGAGCAATTTTTCCAAGCGGTTGAATAGATTCAAATTCAAATCCTGTTTCTTCTTTTAATTCCCTCGCCACTGCTGTAGCAGGGTCTTCACCCGGATCCACCACTCCGCCCGGCAGTTCAGTGCTCACTACACCCAGACCATGGCGATACTGCCGCACCAGCACTACTTTGTTATCTTCTGTAAGCGCGAAGGCAGTTGCCCAGGCAGGATATTCAAGTATGAAATAATTCGCATGCTGCTTGCCGTTAGGGAGCATGCAGACATCTTTCCTAACGTTAAGCCAGGGTTCGGAAAAAATCTTTTCGGAGGATACAACTTTCCATTTCATGCATCAGGATTAAACCGCTACCATTTCTCTCTTTCCTTAAGCGCGATGATGTGTGCCACATGATGACGCCCATGCCAGGCATACATGCCGAGTAAAAACCAAAGCGTCATCTGTTTATTATGTTCGGGATGAAATATGGTGCGCTCCCACTCCTTTTCAGAAAAGGCGGCCAGGAAAGCGGACCAACGTTTATGCAAAGCAAACAGCAGTGTGGTTGAAATATTGACCGGCAGGATTTTCACATCTTCCATTTCAGCCCAAATGGTTTCATCATAAGGTTTGATAACAGGATTGTCTTCCGCAAACCCCTGCTTGAAACGGATATAGGCATTCATATGGCTGTCGGCCAGGTGATGAACTACCTGGTGTACCGTCCAGCCACCGGGCCTGTATGGTGTTTGTAACTGCTGCTCATCCAGGTTTTGGATGGCTGCTTCCAGTTCATCAGGCAGAAACCTGATCGCGGCCAGCCTCTCTTCTTTCTGTTTAAGGGAATAAGGCTCCGGAGCATACTTTCCTATGGGATACCTGAGGTCTGTTGTCTCTATCATGGTAAAATTTGAATTCAGGAAAGCCAATGGCCAATAGCCAATGGCCATCAGCCTACAATCTCTAATAACTCCACCTCGAATACCAGAGTAGCACCGCCTGGAATATCTCCTCCGGCTCCCCTGTCGCCATAAGCAAGATCAGAAGGGATCCAGAGACGCCAGATGCTGCCCGTGGTCATCAGCGGGATAGCCTGCTGCCAGCCCTTGATCAATGCATTGAGAGGCGCAGTGAAAGGCTGGTTGCGGCGATAGGAACTGTCAAACTCTTTACCATTGAGCAGGCTTCCTTTATAATGCGCTTTGATCTTTGCATTGGGAGCAGGCTTGACACCTCCGCCCATTTTCACGATCTCGTATTGCATGCCACCCGGCAACTCGGTCACCCCGGGTTTGCTTTTGTTCTCCTGCATGAATTTCAGCCCGGCTTCCTTTTCAGCGTTCAGCCTGTCATCGCGATGGCTTTTTAATTTATCCTGTAAAGACATATGATTATAGGTTTATAGTTTAATGATTTTTGATTTGATCGTCAGGCTTCCCGCAGTGAATGGCCGGTGAGATGAATGAACACATCCTCAAGATTGGCATTCTTCATTTCTTTGGGTCTTTCAAAACCTGTTGCTACCAGGTCATCAATCAGTTTATCAGGAGTGGCCAGCGCCACGATCCGTCCTGCATCTACAATGGCCACTCGGTCGCAAAGAAATTCCGCTTCATCCATATAATGAGTTGTGATGATAACGGTGGTACCCGCATCCCTGATCTGTTTGACAAGCTCCCATAAATTGCGCCTGGCCTGGGGATCGAGGCCGGTAGTGGGTTCATCGAGAAAAACAACTTTAGGATCGTTGATCAGCGTGGTGGCAATGGAGAATCTTTGTTTCTGTCCCCCGCTCAGGTCTTTGACTTTAGCGCGGGCTTTGTCGCGCAGGTTCACTTTGTCCAAAAGTTCCAGCGCATCCACCTTGCGGTTGTATAAACCCGCGAAAAGATCGATCAGTTCCAGGAGGTTCAGGCCGGGATAGAAACCGCTGGTCTGTAATTGCACACCAATGATCTTTTTAATCTCGTTTGGATGTTCGTCCAGGTCAATGCCATCAACATAAATTTTACCGCTGGTCTTATCCCGCAGGGTTTCTATGATCTCAAGCGTAGTGGATTTGCCTGCGCCGTTAGGGCCCAGCAAACCAAAGATCTCTCCTTCCTTTACTTCAAAACTGATTCCTTTAACGGCCTCGAAGTTTCCATAGTTCTTCACCAGGTTCTCAACTGTTATGATGGGTGATTTCATGCTGCAATTTAGAGAATGCATTCCATCCTCACGTCAGCAGTTTAAAACCCCTGCCCCTGTCAAGGATCGCGACGCTGGGATCATCAGGTACTTCCAGGTCATGGTCTTCAAGAAGTCCATAAGCATTCAGCCAAGCCATGTTCAGCTGCCTGAAAGCTTCATGATGACGAGGATGATAATCCTGGATGGAAAAACTGGAATGCATGGCAATAGCTTGTATTACCTCAAAACTAAAATCAATTCAATATTCATGATTTCACCGGTTGCGGTGATATGGTCTCCCCGGAACAGGACTCCAGTTCCTCCATCATCTTGCGGCTGCCGATGAACAGGGGGGTTCGTTGGTGCAGCTCCGTTGGCACAATATCCAGGATGGATCTTTTACCATCGGTTGCTTTTCCACCTGCCACTTCCATGATAAAGGAAAAAGGATTGCATTCGTAAAGAAGGCGGAGTTTTCCTTTGGGCTTATCGATGGTTCCGGGATACATGAAGATGCCTCCTTTGATAAGATTGCGGTGCACGTCGGCAACCATGCTGCCGATATAACGCTGGGTGTAAGGCCCGCCATTGTCCTTGTTCTTATGCTGGCACAAGGTGATGTACTGGCGCACTTCATCCGTGTACTGGAAAAAATTACCATGGTTCACGGAATAGATCTTGCCGGTATCCGGACATTTAATATCAGGATGACTGAGGCAAAATTCACCAATGGAAGGATCAAGTGTAAATCCATTTACACCACGGCGTGTGGCATACACCAGCATGGTAGAGGATCCATAGACCACATAGCCTGCAGCAACCTGGTTACGGCCTTTCTGTAAAAAATCTTCCATTATTACCGGAGTGCCCCTGTCGGAAACCCTCCTGTAAATACTGAAGATGGTACCAATGGATACATTCACATCAATATTACCGCTGCCATCCAGCGGATCGAACATGCAGATGTATTTTGATTTTTTACTAACCTCGTCATCAAAGGCTACAAAGTCATCGAGTTCTTCACTGGCAATGCCCGCGCAACTGATCCCGTGCTGTAATACACCCATGAACTGGTTGTTGGCAAATACGTCAAGCTTTTTTACATCTTCACCCTGCACATTCACAGATCCCGCATCGCCGAGGATGTCAACCAGGCCTGCCTTGTTTACCTCCACGTTCACTCTTTTGGCGGCAAGGCCGATATCCCTCAAAAGACTACTCAGTTCACCTGTAGCCTGGGGAAAATTTCTTAACTGCTGTATGGTAAATTCATCAAGGGTAGAAATGTGCCGGTTAATAGCTGTCATGCAATCGTATTTAGATTGGCAAATGTAAGGGTTATTAGCTGTGAGCTTATAGCTGCGAGCTTCGAGCGGATGGCCCTTAGCTATTGGCCATTGGCTTATTTCAAATTGCCAAGCCAATCTCTAGCCGCGGCGCGTACTGCTTCAGTGGCTTCCTTACCCGCACGGAAGGCGAGTTTCCATTCTGGCCGTTTCTTTTCATATGCCGGATTTACAAATTTCTTCTTTCCCCTCTCTTCTTTCAATTCAGCGGAATAGTCAACATCAGCAGTAATATCCAGTATTTCCAGCAGTCTTTTTTGGAGAAGAATCTTTGAATCTTCGGGGTATTTATCATTGAATTTTTTCAGTTCATCCTCGTATTTTTTTACACCTGCCTGGTAGGAACGTTCCGCATCATCAAGCCTTTTCTTTATTAGGGGATTATTAGGATCTTCCAGGGCTGCCAGTTCTTTTTTTATTTTTTCAATAGCAGTGGGGGCACTGTTACTGATCTTGGTATTGGGATGATTCAAATTGGCTTCAGCGGTTTTCAGGTTTTTTTCGAGCCGGTCTTTTTCCCGGGCTTTTATGGTTTCTGCTGTAATGGGAAGTCTTTCCGGAGGTTTGGGCATTGATCTTTCCCTGTGTTTTTTGTATTCTGATTTGAATTCAGCACTTTCCCATTGTTTACGGGCATGCGCAACTAACTGGTTTACCACGCTAACACGGTCACCAGTAACAATATCCTTTGCCAGCCTGGCTCCATAGTATTGGAAGTTGCCATAAATAAAACTGTTTTTGATATTCTTATTGGCCTGCGGCTCGGAAATTCCCAACTGTTTCCAGACATCACTGGCCTGCCGGTTCACACGTGAGATAATGGTAAAAAAACTAAAGCAAAGGACCAGGAGCACTGCAAACAGCACACTGGCTAAACGCCTGGCTGGCGAATTATTTTTTTGCATAAAGAAGGTTTTGGGGACCTCCTGAAATTAAAAATTTTTAATGGATACAGTATGGATGAGATAAAACGCTAACCGGCATAGGTTCACCTGGGAATGACAGTTTCATAATATACAGGTTTACCAAATTTATTATAGCCTGCAACCACCACGCGGAAACCCTGGCTGACATCATTATTGAAAAATGAGAACCGGAGCCTGCCCTGTTCATCGGGCTGGAGGCTGGGTGACCAGAACAGTTCTGTTCTTGTATCAGACTGTAAGGAAGAGGAAACCTCGTCGCGGTAGTCGGGACTAAAAAATGCAGGCACCGGTTTATACCCCGGCAGTGTGGCCAGCGGAACCGCTTTCCTGCGGCTACCATCTGAGAACCTGCCCTTCTTGGTATAGATGGCAATGGCGCCACTACCGCCTCCCCCGCTGTTGCCCCCCATAAAATAACCACGGATCACTTTCACCATGGCGATATCACTTACAGGTAGCGTGTAAATAGCTTCAACATCAACCGGAACTTCATCCAGGAAAAGAGCAGGTTCGCCGTCTCTCATGATAGGAATTCTCTGACCAGGGGTACGTGCCAAAGGTTGCGGTACAATTGTATTGAACGTTGTTGGATTATGTCCCTCTTCGGAAATCATGAATGAAAGACCTGCTACTCTTCCATCCAGCCAATCAAATATGTGTGAGTAGCTGGTGGCATTTTGTTCTTCATTTACAAAGTCAAATAATACTTCATTGCCAGTTTGGAAAAGACCTGAGCTCAAATTATCATTCAGCTTTTGTTTTTGAGATTTGGCCCTGGTTTCAATACGCACTTCTTCCATCTGCTTATATTTTTGACTAAGGGTCTCCAGGTTCCTGAGGTGTTGCATCGCATTCCGCGCCATGGCTGGCAAATTTCCTTTACGCCCGCCAAGAGTATAGATGGTAGCCGGGAAGTTTCCTTTTAATGGAAAATGCTGGTTCACCAGTATAAAATCAAGTTTGGTATCGGTGGAAAAAGTTCTTGATTTAGTAAGATGAAATACCTGCACCGAATCAAAGAAGGCAACATTGCTTACAAGAAAAGCGCCGGTTGAATCTGTCTTTACCTCGGCTGCCTGGGAAGTTGAATCTTTGAACCTGAACATCAGCACCAGCACCTCACTGGCCAGCGGATTCTTTCCCTTGCTGGCGGTTCCAAGAAAACTCAGGTACTGCTCTGGTTGATATTTCAATACCGGTCGTTTACCCTTCAAAAGCGAAGTCCAGTCAAATCCCTGCCATTTTTCGGATATCAACAGCGCATCCAGGGCAACAAAACGGATGGGATCATCACTGCTGAAATACCAGGCTGGTGTATATATATCATTCGACAGATCAGCAAGCCAAAGGTCGCTGAGCAAATTTCTTTTAGCAGGTGAAGAGACTGCCGCGTCGCTTACAGAAACAGCATAGCTGATATACTGGGAAGTATCCACCTGGATTTCCCATGGATTGAATGCCCGCTTTGTCGAACCGGCAGGCGCTGGTTTTATCAGCGGCACTTCCAGGGAATCGGTGCGGATCATCAATAATCTTTCTGCCACAGGCTTTTCATTGCTGTCGAAAACAGTCAGGTGCAGGATCCCATTTAGCAGGGTGCCTGCCTGGATGGATGTTTTGATCTGCGGGTCGGTCTTTCCAATCACAGCGCTATACACCAGTGTTCCATCCATTTGTCCGAGTAGCTTATAACCCCTGCCCCCACCAGGAATCCCTTCGAAAACCATATTCACCTCTACCCTGTTTTTGATTTGTGCTGCCTTCAGTACAACACCTTTTAAAACCGGTTGAAGAATTATTTTTTGTTCATTGCCCTCATCATCCTCTATATGCAATTCATACATCTTCCCGGCTAAGGGCGTGAAACTGAAAGCAGCCACTTGCGGATTCAGTGATTGAAAATTCAAAAGTTTTTCACTGGCATCTTTTTCCTTTAGCCATCCGCGGAACTGTGTGGGAAGCCGGCCTTCTGCATGCAGTCGCACGGCAACCTGGTTCACATGTGCGGCCAGCAGGGTGCCCGACTCCGGGTGTACCGAAGCAGTCCATTTCACCGGTTTCAACTGGAGGGCCAATGGTGAGGGGGGATTGAATAACTGGAAATCGATGAGGTATTCCGGTGAGTCATCAAAATTCAACATCCACTTAGTATAGGCCCTGATAAAATAATTTCCTTCATCATATTTTTTCGACAGGCTGAAGCTTCCTTCGCCCATGGATTGCACCAGCGGCACTGATGTGGAATCCAGCAATTCTTTTTTTTCGTTGTACAGCTCTACATAAAGATTGGTGGAGATGAGTGAAGGTGAAGCGCCGGAAAAAATGATGGCCTTAAAGTACATGATCTCCCCTGCTACATAAGCATCCTTGTTAAGCGTAAGGCTGATCTTTTCGCGTGGATAATTTTTTTCAAGATCTGCAAGGGCAGCTTCTGCTTTCTGGGCATGCGAGGTTTGAACAATAAAAACCAGGAAGAAGAAGATACAAATGCGGATCATGAATAAATCTATTGTTTAAATGTTCAAATTCAAAACAAATCAATACAGGCGGATGGGAAGCTGGTACTGGCGGCTGCCATCCTTCATGCTGGTCTCAAACAATACCAGGTGAAGGGTTGAATTGGGTCTTTCTTTTTCAGCATCCACCTCAAAACTAAATTTACCCCAGGCCGGCGCTCCCGCATCTGTTGTGGCAAATCCCTGCTTCAACTCTTTATGACCGTCTTCAATGACCCATCCAAAACTGGCCTCGAAAATTTGTCCCTCCCCGGTAATGCGAAACCGGTTGCCATCCAGCCTGTTTGCCATTACATTCCTGAACCGGATATTATTATAGGTTTTGGAGCTGTCATCCCCCTTTTCTGCAGGCTTGTCAATGTCACCCTGTGATGTATCTGGTATATCCTTACTTTTTTCAATTGTACCACTGTCGGCAACCGCACCATTATCGCTTTTTGCAGCATCATTACAGGCCAGCAGGCCGCATAATAAAACAACCCAGATATATTTCATAACCTAAATATATTATTTAGTTGAATGACCTGATTCATCATTAACTGAAGCTCTTCTATAAAACTCAATCAATTGGGTAATGCCCGGCAGGGCAGCCCTTATCTTTGCCGGCTATGAAAGTGTTCAAATTCGGAGGCGCATCGGTAAGCACGGCGGACCGCATCAGGAAGGTGGGTGAGATATTGAAACAATACAGTGACGAACGCCTGCTAATTGTGATCTCCGCCATGGGCAAAACCACCAATGCGCTTGAAAAAGTAGTAGAAGCATATTTCAATGGTGACCAGGCATCCGCGTTGATCCTTTTTGAACAGGTGAAAAAGAATCATCTCACCATTCAATCCGAACTTGGTTCAGGCGCAGCCGCCACGCTGATTGATTTTTTTACGGAGGTGGAATGGCTGCTGCACGACCGCCCCGTAAAATCATACGATTATTATTATGACCAGGTGGTTTGCGTGGGTGAATTATTATCAACCGCCATTGTAAGCCAGTACCTTAACGCAAACGGCATCAGCAACCAGTGGGTGGATGTACGGGATATTCTGCGCACAGATGATAATTTCCGCGATGCCCGGATTGATTTCACCTATACTTTTCAAAAGGTGCAGGAAGATATTCTCCCCCTTTTCAATGATACTTCAATTGTACTGACCCAGGGTTTTATCGGGGCCACGGATGAAAATGAAAGCACAACGCTGGGACGTGAAGGATCGGATTATACAGCGGCTGTATTCGCGAACCTGCTTGATGCAGAAAGCCAGGTGATCTGGAAAGATGTGCAGGGCGTGATGAATGCTGACCCTAAACAGTATAAAGAAGCACAATGGATCAAAGAACTGAATTACCAGGAAGTGATCGAGATGGCCTATTATGGCGCGCAGGTGATCCACCCAAAAACCATTAAACCACTTCAGAATAAAGGGATACCCCTGCTCGTGAAATCATTCCTGGATCCCGGTGCAGAAGGCACGGTCATTCATAACAAAACCGTGGGACAGCTCCCTCCCATCATTGTTTATAAAGAGAACCAGGTGCTGGTTCAATTACAGTCAAAAGATTATTCTTTCGTAAGCGAAGGCCTCACCACGGTGATGTACGGGATCTTTGAACAGATCAAGTTCAAACCCAATCTAACGCAGAATGCCGCCATCAGTTTGTTGTGCGTAGTGGATGACCATCCTGAAAAAGTGCAGCATCTTGCCCTGCAGGCCGCAGAACATTTTGAAGTGACAGTCAAAAAAGGACTCACCCTGCTTACGGTAAGGCATTATGATGATGAGATATTGAAAAGGCTTTGTGGAGAAAGAAAAACAGTGCTGCGCCAGCAGACGACGGAAACGGTGCAGGTGGTGCTGGAATGAGGAGCTGCTAGCTGCTAGCTTCTAGCTGCTAGTAAGTTTCATGCTGTACGAAGGATTCATGCATTGTCCTTTATGAATTGTGAATAGCTGCGAGCTGCTAGCTTCTAGTAAGTTTCATGCTGTACTAAGGATTCAGACATTATCCTTAATGAATTAGTTAGAATACCTGAACAAAAACGACCTGTCTAGCAGCTATAAGCTAGCAGCTCTCTCTCACCCAATCACAAACGTCTGCCTGATCTTCTTAGCTACTGGCTTCTCATTGAGTATGGCTGGCTGCCAGGTGGGCATCTGTTCCAGAACAGAAATGACCTCGTCATCAAAATCTGCTTCCACACCCTGTATTACTTTGAAATTGGTAGGTACACCATCGGTATCAACAATAAATTCAATCACCATATTGGCCTTGGGTTTTCCTTCCGGTAAGGAGCTGGCGAGGGCTTTACCCATTTTATCGAGATATTTCAGGAAAGAATCGCCTCCACCTGGAAAGGCAGGCCACTGGTGTACGGCTTCTGCGATCTCCGGTATATTTCTCACCCTGTGTACGACCGGTGCTTTTTTAGGTTTCTCTTCCTGTACACTGGCAAGGGATTTTGTGTGCAGTCCGTCATAAATGTATTCACCGGATTTATTGGTCATGATCACCGGCAGTTTTTTGGTTTGCTCAAAATGATCATAAACATATTTCAGGTTGTCAGCAAATCTTTTTAGTGAAGCATCACCCTTGGCAAGGCCGTTGAGGTATTCCACACTTTTTTTATTGCTGTAACGGATCGGGTAAATATGAACGGGGATATAATCCTGGCCGGCATTCTTTGCATAGGCCGCAAGAATATAAAGCTCGTCAATATATTCATCGGTCAACGGAATGCAGCCAACCGTTACGCAACTGCCATGGATATAGATATCCCCACCAGGCTTGAGTGAATCGCTCAGGATCCTGTCACTCTGGTTTGGATAATTCAGTCCCAGTGATAAATAATAATTGCTTTGCGGGTTGAACTCATTGATATAATAAAATCCCTCGGGCACCTGGTAATCTCCTTCCAGTCTTTTTGGCCCCAATGTACCGGCGAGGGCGCAGACCTTATAGGTTTTAAAAAGCTTGAATGATTCTTTGGTGGTATTGCGCACCCATACCTCTAGTTGTGAATCAAATTTGAAGGAACGTATGTAAAGATATTTGGCGGGCCATTGCAGTCCTTTGGCCTGGAATTGTTTCTGAAGTGTATCTCCTTTTTTGCGGAGTGCATCACCCGGCCGGGGCAGTGCTTTCTGGTAATCAACAAATGAAGCGTAAGGACCCTGCGCTGCTGCAGAGACCGTTACCAGCATTATAAAAAAGGCTACAGAAAGGTTTTTCATTGAATGACCAGTTTATAAGATTGCAAATTCCGGATTAATATGCTAATGAAACGAGAAAAAAGCCAAAGGCTAATGGCTAGTAGCCAACAGCTACAGATTACCTCGTGCTTCCTGTTCTCTCTCTATGGCTTCAAACAGCGCCTTGAAATTTCCCTTGCCAAAACTCTTGGCTCCTTTGCGTTGAATGATTTCGAAAAACAAGGTTGGCCTGTCCTGCACCGGTTTGGAAAACAATTGCAGCAGGTAACCTTCATTATCCCTGTCAACTAAAATACCCAATTCCTTCAAGGGTTCCAAGTCTTCATCGATATGTCCCACCCGGTCAAGCAGATCATCGTAGTAGGTACCCGGAACTTTCAGGAATTCCACGCCCCTGCTCATGAGGTCTTTTACGGTGGTCACTATATCCTGTGTAGCCAGGGCTACGTGCTGTACACCTTCACCATCATAGAACTCAAGGTATTCTTCCACTTGTGATTTCTTTTTCCCCTCTGCCGGTTCATTGATTGGAAATTTCACAAAACCGTTGCCATTGCTCATTACCTTGCTCATGAGCGCGGAATATTCTGTTGAAATATCTTCATCATCAAATGAAAGGATGTTCCTGAAGCCCATCACTTCCTCGTAAAATTTCACCCAGGGATTCATCTGGTTCCATCCCACATTTCCCACACAATGGTCCACATACATCAGGCCTGTATCTTTTGGCACGAAATGCGGATTGCTCCAGGGCCTGAAGCCAGGCATGAAGGCTCCTTTATAATTTTTACGCTCCACGAAAAGATGCACGGTCTCTCCATAAGTATGGATGCCGCTTATTACCACTTCACCATGATCATCCTGCAGGCGTTCCGGCTTTTTGTAAGACCGGCCACCTCTTTTGGTAGTTTGCTCCCAGGCATCCGTGGCATCATCCACCATCAAGGCCAGCACTTTCACACCATCACCATGTTTATAGATATGATCAGCAATTTCATTATTGGCACGTATAGGTGTAGTGAGCATGAATGTTAGCTTGTGCTGGCGCACTACGTAACTGCATTTGTCTTTCACCCCGGTTTCCGGACCTGCATAGGCCAGGGCCTGGAAACCAAAAGCACTCATATAATAATGGGCGGCCTGCTTGGCATTCCCTACATAGAACTCAACATAATCAGTACCATGCAGCGGAAGAAAGTCTGTTTGAATATCAGCAGCAGGCTTTGCGGAAGTAGCAATCGACATAGTAAAATTTCATTTTAGTGAAGCGTTGCGATCAGAACGTTGCCTGGTCGCTGTTCATTTCATCAACGACACAAATTTAACAAGACTTACCTAACAAATAAGCTTTTGAGAATAGCGGGCTGCACATTAATTTTAATAGAGAAACACAATCATGGAAACAGAAAAAATCATACACCAGGCCTGCCCTTCACAGGTAAGAAATCTTCTTCCGTTTATTATCAGCTTCCTGGTAGCAGCAGGAATCATTACTGCTGCCTTGCTGGCCGGCAATAACCTGATCCTCATTGCCCTGGTGTTACCTGTTTTATACGGCTTCTGGAAATGGATGGAAATAAAAACCACCAGGCTCACCATAACCGATGAAAGGATCATTGTATCGGAGGGCATCCTGAACAAAACTACCAATGAAACGGAATTATACCGTGTTAGGGATACCACCATCAGGGAGCCTTTTTTTTACCGCCTTTTCGGCCTGGGTACCATTGTTGTGTTCACCACCGACGAAGCTTCGGCCACACACAATTTCGTTGGCTATAAAAAACCGCACTGGGTCAAGGACCAGATCAGGAATTATTCAGAGATCTGCCGTCAGAAAAAACGTTGGGGCACTGATAATATCCTGTTGCATGACCATAATATATAAGTATTCAAAGCTAGTCCCCGGCAACATGCTGATTTTTCCTCTTGCCTTTCCAATATCTTCGCCAAATGCTTAAGGTTGGAATTCTCGGCGGCGGCCAGTTAGGAAGAATGTTATTACAGGAAGCTGCCAATTATGAAGTGGAAACTCATATCCTGGAAAATGATGATGCCTGTCCCGCCGCACACCTCTGCCACTTTTTTGTAAAAGGTGACATCCGCGATTATGATACGGTTTACCATTTTGGGAAGACCCTGGATGCGATCACTATCGAGATCGAACATGTAAACATTGATGCACTAGAGAAACTGGAGTCCGAAGGTGTAAAGGTATTTCCAAAACCTTCCGTTCTTCGCATCATCAAAAACAAAGTACTTCAAAAACAATATTACGTGGAGCAGCAGGTGCCCACCGCTCCATTCGCCATTACTCACTCCCGGAATGAGATCAGCCAGCACCAGGACCTTCTTCCTGCGGTTCACAAACTCGCTGAAGGCGGGTATGATGGCCGTGGTGTGCAGGTGATCGACAACCTGGATGCAGCCAAAGATGGTTTTGACGAGCACAGCGTGCTTGAAAAAAAGATCAGCATCAAAAAAGAGATCGCCGTAATCATTGCCATTGACCAGAAAGGCAAAACCGCTTTTTATCCTCCAGTGGAAATGGTCTTTAACAAGGATCTCAACATGCTTGACTACCAGCTCTGCCCTGCTGATATTCCCGAGAAAGTTTTATGGAAGCTTGAAGCAATAGCACTAACGGTGGTTAAAAATTTTAATTCACCCGGACTTTTCGCTGTTGAACTTTTTGTTGATCATGATGATGAAGTATATGTGAACGAAACCGCCCCAAGGGTACACAATAGCGGTCACCATACGATTGAAGCCCATTACAGCTCACAGTTCGATATGCTCTGGCGCATCATGCTTGACCTGCCACCGGGAAATACCAGGGCCATCATGCCCTCGGTGATGGTGAACATTATTGGGGCAGAAGGACATACAGGTAAACCGGTGTATGAGGGATTGCAGGAAGTGCTTGCCATTGATAACGCCTACGTTCATATATACGGAAAACTACAGACCAAGCCAGGCCGTAAAATGGGGCATATCACGATCATGAGCCAGGAAAAACAGGACCTCCTGCACAAGGCCAACAAGATCCGCCAGGCATTTAATGTTACCAGTCAATCCTGATTTCAACCGCTCATCCGGCTGCATGGTTAAAAAATGTTAATAAGGAGCCCCCTTCTATTTTTAAGGGCCGATTTCTTTCAGAAGGGGCTAATTTTGACGCTCTTAACTCAATCATACCGCCAAGTGAAATTTACATCCACGCCTATTCTCCTTCTCTTCTTTTTTTCAGTGACCATTTTTAGTTCATGCAGCAGCGACAGAAAGAAAGAAGCTGCTATCAAACAGCGCCAGGCTGCCCAGCAAAGGCCACCAGCGCGGGTTGACGGATTCCTGGTGCAAACCACCACTGTTGCAGAATCCATCGAGGTGCCTGGTACCATTGTGGCCGGTGAATCTACCGAGATCCATCCCGAAGTTTCCGGCCGCGTTACCCAGCTCAATGTAAGAGAAGGCGCGTATGTACAAAAAGGCGCTGTGCTTGCTAAACTTTATGATGGTGACCTGCAGGCGCAGAAAAGAAAGATTGAAGTACAACTGCAGATCGCAAGAACAACTGAAGAACGTTATGAAGCCCTGCAGAAGATCGGCGGTATCAGCAAACAGGATTATGATGTAACCAGGCTGAATGTAAGCAACCTGCGCGCAGACCTTGATATTGTAAATACGGAGATCGGCAGAACGGTGATCCGTGCGCCATTCAGCGGCAAACTTGGATTGAAAGAGATCAGCACCGGTGCTTACGTAACACCGGCAAGCATTGTTACCACCATTCAAAAGACCAGTGAACTGAGGATCGACTTCAACATACCTGAGAAATACATTTCGCAAGTCAAAAAAGGCCAGATCGTCAACTTTACGGTTGAAGGACAAGAAGGAGGATATACTGCCACTGTGATGGCCACCGAATCGGGCATCTCCCAGGACAACAGGGCCCTTACGGTGAGGGCTACTGTAAGAGGCGGTGAAGACGGGCTGGTGCCTGGCGCTTTCGCCAAGGTTAAACTGATGTTCTCACCCGACAACAATGCCATCATGGTGCCTACACAGGCCATCATACCACAGGCACGTGGAAAAAGAGTGTATGTAGTCAATAACGGCACAGCCAATTTCATTGAAGTTGAAACCGGCGTTAGGGATTCATCCATGATACAGATCACCAATGGACTGAAACCGGGTGATACAGTGATCATCACCGGCCTGCTGGGACTGAGACCGGATGCCAAAGTAGTAGTGAATAAGGTTACAACAAATAAGAAAAGCTAGGGAGCGTATGAATATTTCCGAGATCAGTTTAAGAAGACCGGTACTTGCCATTGTACTGAACATTCTCATCATTGTTTTTGGCATTATCGGGTTCAATTTCCTTGGCGTAAGAGATTATCCCGCCATTGATCCTCCCAATATTAACGTGCGCACCAATTATGGAGGCGCCAACCCCGAGATCATCGAAACACAGATCACGGAACCACTTGAAAAAGCCATCAATGGAATCGCTGGTATCAAAAATATCACTTCATCGAGCAGTTCCGGCTCGAGCAATATTAATGTGGAGTTTGAACTGAGCGTGGATCTTGAAGCGGCTGCCAATGATGTGAGAGATAAGGTTTCCCAGGCTTCCCGCTCCCTGCCCAATGACCTGGAAGCTCCGCCCGTGGTATCAAAAGCAGATGCCAGTTCGGATGCCATCCTGTCCATGACAGTGCAAAGTGATACACGTAACCAGTTGCAGATCTCCGAATGGGCCAACAACGTGCTGGTGGAAAGGATCCAGACCATCCCCGGGGTAAGTGCCATCCAGATCTGGGGTGAAAAAAGATACGCGATGCGCATCTGGTTCGATCCGCAAAAACTCACTGCCTATTCACTCACTCCCAACGATGTGCAGATCGCGTTGAACCGGGAGAATGTGGAACTGCCTTCCGGTAAAATTTCAGGCAATGCCACGGAGCTGATCGTAAGAACCTTCGGCAGGCTGAATACGGAAGAGGAATTCAATAACATCATCATCAAAAATGTAAATGGTTCCGATATCAGCATCAAGGATATCGGTTATGCGGAACTGGGACTTGAAAACGAAGAATCACAGTTAAGAGAAAGTGGAATTCCCATGATCGCGCTGGCCATCATCCCCCAGCCCGGCACCAATTACGTAGCCATTTCCAATGAATTTTATAGAAGATACGAGCAGCTCAAAAAAGAAA